>JAKAFA010000094.1 GCA_021818185.1 Pseudomonadota bacterium
CATTCCGCCTTCCGGTTGGGCTGAGATCGGGCTATTCTAGCGTCGATCACGGGCGGATGGGCCGCCTATCTGGGAAATGTCGGGTAGAATTTCCGCAGCCCCCCCCGTGCCGAATCGGCGCGGGAATCGTCGGCGGGGGCCAGCGCCCGGCCGGGCGGGAAATTGCCGCCGCATATTCCGCCGTCGCCGGCAGCGGCGCGGCCTACGGCGCCTTGGCAGCCGGCGGCGGGCGGCGGGCGGCCTTGGCCTTCGGGCCCCGGGGCGCCCCCGCCGCCGGTGCGGCGTCCAGCGGTTCGATGCGCACTTCCGGCCGTTCCACCCGGCGCAGCGCCCCCAGGAACCGCCCGGCCGCCTCGGCGCGAATCTCGAAACGGGTTTCCCGTTCGCCGATGCGGATGGCGCCGATATCCTGCTTGGTGACCTTGCCATGGCGGCAGATCAACGGGATCAGCCAGCGCGGATCGGCGTTCTTCTGCCGACCGCAATTCATCCGGAACCACACGGCGCCGCCGAGGCCTTCGTCGTCGCGACCACGGCGGATCGGCCCGGATTCGGCGCCGGCGCGCCGCTCGCGCCCCGGCAGGCCGGGGCCGGGATCGAACACCTCCTCGGCGGCCGGCAGCTGCGAGCGGTACAGGCGCACCAGGGCGGCGGCCACCGCTTCGGGGCCATGGGCTTCCGTCAGCGCCTGAGCCATGGCCAGGTCGGTCTCGTCCGGCGCCTCGGCCAGGAAGGGATGGGCGAGCAGGCGCTCCTCGTCGAGCCGGCGGATATCCTCGGCCGAAGGCGCGCCGCTCCACTCGCCGCGAATGCCGGCCGAATGCAGCAGCAGTTCGGCCTTGCGCCGGCGCGACAACGGCACCAACAGCACGCTCACCCCCTTGCGCCCGGCCCGGCCGGTGCGGCCGCTGCGATGCTGCAAGGTCTCGGCGTTGCGCGGCAGTTCGGCATGGATGACCAGATTCAGGTTCGGCAGGTCGATGCCGCGCGCCGCCACGTCGGTGGCGATGCAGACGCGGGCCCGCCCGTCGCGCAGGGCCTGGAGGGCGTGGTTGCGCTCGTTCTGGCTGAGTTCGCCCGACAGCCCGACCGCGCCGAAGCCGCGTTCCGCCAGGCTGGCCTGCATGTGGCGCACCGCCTCGCGGGTGTTGCAGAACACCATGGCGGTGGGCGAATCGAAAAAGCGCAGCAGGTTGACCACCGCATGCTCGACCTCGTTGGGGGCGATGCGGACGATGCGATGCTCGATGTCGGCGTGCCCCTGCGGCCCGGCCGACAGGGCGATGCGCCAGGCGTCGCGCTGGTAGCGCTTGGCCAGGGCGACGATGGCCGGCGGCAGGGTGGCCGAGAACAGCAGGGTGCGCCGCTCCGCCGGCACCGCCTCCAGGATGAATTCCAGATCCTCGCGGAAGCCGAGGTCGAGCATCTCGTCGGCCTCGTCCAGCACCACCGCCCGCAGGCGGGCGGCGCGCAGGTTCCCCCGCTCCAGGTGGTCGCGCAGCCGGCCGGGAGTGCCGACCACGATATGGGCGCCGCGCCCCAGCTGCCGCGCCTCGGCGCGCGGGTCCATGCCGCCGACGCAGGACACCACCTGCCCGCCGGCCGCCCGGTACAGCCAGCCCAGCTCGGCATGAACCTGCATGGCCAGTTCGCGGGTGGGGGCGACCACCAGGGCAAGGGGCTCGCCCGCCGGCTCAAGCTGCGGCGCCTCGCCCAACAGCGGCGCCGCCAGAGCCAGACCGTAGGCCACGGTCTTGCCCGAGCCGGTCTGGGCCGAGACCAGCAGATCGCGGTCGCGGGCCCGGTCGTCGAGCACTGCCGACTGGACCGTGGTAAGATCGGTATAGGCGCGCTCGGCCAGCGCCCGCATCAGGGGGTGGTCGGAAGGAAACGGATCCATGGCAGAGAGAATACTCGTGGCTTGGGGGAAGCGGCGGCGGGGCGCCCGAACACCAGGGGCTGCACGAGCCGGAACCGCCGAAACCCCAACAATAACATGCCGCGAGCCGGAAAGCGGAAGATATATTCACGTCCGGCGAGCTTGTGGCAAATCCGGTTAAGAATTTCGCGCCACCATCCCCCCGATGCCGATGCCCCCGCCGCCGCCCGAAGCCTCCCCCCCTCCGCCGGTTCCGCCGCCGCCGCCGGAGCCGCCCCCGCGCCCGCGCCCGCGCCCCCGGACCGGCGCCAAGGGCAAAAGGCGGCGCAAAAAGCGCGGCGGCGGGCCGCTCGGCCGGTGGCGGGACCGCGCCGTCCGCATCTGGGATGCGGTCAACGCCCTCCACCCGGCGCTCCTCACCCCCGTCTTGCTCGCCCTGCTGGCGGGCGCCGCCATCGGCGCCAACCTGCTGCACTGGGTGTTGCGCAAGCCCACGGAACTGTTGGCGCCGGTCAGCGGCGCCCTGATCAAGACTCCCGCCGCCACCTGGGCCTCCTATGGTCCGCTGTTCCGGCGCTACGCCACCCGCTCGGTCCCGGCCGAACTGCTGGCGGCGCTGGCCCAGGTCGAGAGCGCCGGCAACCCGGCGGCCCAGACCTACTGGCGCTGGAATCCGGCGGCGCCGGACCTGTTCGGCATCTATCGCCCGGCCTCCAGTTCGGCCGGCATGTTCCAGATGACCGAGCCGGCCTTTGCCGACGCCCAGCACTTCTGCATCCGCGACCACAGAGTCGTGGCGGCGCATGCGGCCGATCCCTCGTGCGGCTACGACGACCCCCTGGCCCGCGTGGTCCCCGCCCATGCCGTCGAGTTGACGGCGGTCTGGCTGGACCGCACGGTCGCCGCCGTCCTGGGCGGCCACCGGGCCGGCCCGCGGCAGCGGCAGGATCTGGCGACGGTCATCCATCTCTGCGGCGCTGGCCCGGCCCGGCGCTTCGTGCGTCGCGGCTTCCGGCTGGCGCCCGGCGAACGCTGCGGCGACCAGGCCCCCGCCGTCTACCTGGCGCAGGTCAAGGCGATGGAGCGGCAGTTCCACCGGCTGGCGACCGGGCCGGCTCAGCCTTCGCGGTAATTCAGCAGCAGCATGGACCCGAACGGCACGGTCTTGGCCAGGACCAGGGCACCGTATTCGCTCCCGATCAGGGCGGCGGAGGCGGACGACCAGGCGGTGATGGCCGAGGCGCGACGCCATCGTCCGCCGGCTGATCGGCCGCCCGGCGGCACGGCCGACTCGTCTTGCCGGTTAGCGCCCGCCGCTACTGCGATGGCGGCACCGCCGATTGCTGGCCGGCGGCCTTGCCCTGCTCGTAGGCCTTCTGTTCCGACCGCTTGTGATAATCGTAAAGCAACCCGCCCACCAGGCCGGCACCGGCGCCGGCCGCGGCACCCAGGCCGGCATTGCCGGCCATCGCCCCGATCAGGGCGCCGCCGGCGGCACCGCCGGCCGTCCCAGTCATCGCCCGTTGTTGGGTCGGGGTAAGATCGGCGCAGGACGACAGGAGGGCGGCGGCCAGAAGGGCGGCAAGCCCGCCTCGGCATTTGCCCCGGAATTCGGCGACGCGCATGTCCGGATACTCCCTTGAGCGGTTTGAGAGCGATAAGGCGCCCGCGTCAGCCCGCCGGCACCGCCGCGGCCTGCGCCCTCTCCAGGGCGTCGCGCAGATCCCGCGCGATGACCGCTACGGCCGCCTGCTGGGCGTCCTGGCTGGTCAGGGTCGCCCCCAGATCCATGGCGCTGGGCGCCTGGGTGGTGACGAAGGTGGCCAGCCGCTCGCCAGTCCGGGAATCGAAGAACTGGCCTTCGACGGTCACCGTGCCGGTGAAGGTGGGCGTCCCCCCCGTCGAGGCCCGCATCACGTTGGTGACGATGCCGACCGGCGCGATGCGCGTGGTGGTCGCCACCACCGGAACGTTGTTGGTCGTGCCGACGAGGGTCAGTTGCAGGCGCGCGGTGTTGGGTCCCGGCGTATTGGTGATGCGGTAGCGTTCGCCCAGGGACTGGCGGAACTGCCGATCCATGTCGGCGGCCAACGCCTGGGTGTCGGTACCGCTGCCGAATTGGGCGTCCGGTCCCCGGTAAACGTCGATGGGATTGATGATGAAGCTGGTATAGGCCGCCTGGTTGAGGCCGGGCTTCTTCCACACCAGGGTCCCGGTGGCATAGGGCGATGCCGCCATGGGCTGGCTGGCGCTTGCTAGGCCGCTCGGCACCTGCGGCGTGGTCGAACAGGCCGTCACCGCGGCAAGCGCAAGGCCGCAGGCCGTTGCGCGGGCCCATTTCGCGTCGGTCATGGCGTCGCCTCCATCCGCGGCGTGGGGTGTACCCGCAGATTGGGTAATCGCCGGGGGCCAGCAACCCGGATATTCCTCCGCGCGCGGCGCCCTGCCCGAGGCCTAGCCCGCCGCCCAACGCCCGGGCTGATCCGAACGATGGTGTCCGCGCGAATGTTTATGCCTGATGTTGCCGCGGCGGGATCGCCCCCCAACCTACCCGGCCGGATGGCAAGGAGTGTCGCAATGCGCGCCCGCGGCCTTGGAGGGCTGATCCTGGCGGTGTTTCTGACGGCCGGCTGCGCCATGCGCCCGCCGCCCAAGCTCTATGTCCTCTCCCCGGCCACCGACGTCCCGGCTATGGGCGAAGCGCCGGTCCGCGCCATCGTCCGCGTGCGCCTGCCCAGTTTTCTCGACCGGCGCGACATCGTGAGCAAAGAGGGGCGCAACCGCCTTGAGGTCAACGACGACAACCGCTGGGGCGAGCCGCTGGGCGAAAACATGGAACACGTCCTGGCCGAGGACCTGACCCGTTCCCTGGGCACGGTGCGGGTGGTGGTGCCGCAGGAGGGCCGCGGCAAGGCCGTGCCCTACGAATACCTGATCGACCTGGACGCCTACGAGGCCCAGGGCGACCGGGCGATCATGCGCGGGCGCTGGCAATTGCGCGATCTGCGCAGCGGCCGGACGGTGGCGGAAAGCGCCTTCGACCTGCGGCGGGCCATCAAGCCCGGCGATTATTCCTCCATCGTGGCGGCCCTCAACCGCAACCTCAACGACGCGGGACGTCGGATGGCCGACGCCACCGTGGCCCGGCTGCAACCCTGACGGCGAGCCAGAACGGGGAGAAGCCGATGATATCCAAAGGCATGGCGGCGGCGATGGCGGCGGCCGTGTTCCTAGCCGCCTGTGGCGACAAGGGCGGCAGCAAACAGGCGGCACAGGCGCCCCCGCCGGCGGTGGTGGTGACCAAGGCCGAGCCGCGCCCCGTACGCAGTTCCGACCAGTTCAACGGCCGCGTCGAGGCGATGGACGAGGTGGAATTGATGGCCCGCGTCCAAGGATTTCTGGAAAAGCGGCTGTTCCAGGAGGGAGCCCTGGTCCAACCGGGGGAGTTGCTGTTCGTGATCGACAAGCGGCCCTTCGAGGCCGACGTCGAGCAGCGGCAGGCGGAATTGGCCCGCGCCCAGGCGGCGGCTTACGAGGCGCAATTGCAGCTGAACCGCGGCCGGCAACTGCTGCGCACCGAGAACATCCCCAAATCGGAAGTCGACAAACGCGAGGCCAATTATTTGATGGCCGCCGCCCAGGTCAAGCAGGCCGAGGCGGCACTGACCCAGGCGCAGATCCAGCTGAGCTACACCGACATCCGGGCGCCGATCGCCGGGCGGGTCGGCCGCTCGCGCTTCACCGTCGGCGCCCTGGTCGGCCCCCAGTCGCCACCGCTTGCCGCCATCGTGCGCGGCGATCCGGTCTACGTGGACTTCCCGGTCAGCCAGCGCACCCTGCTGGATTTCCGGCGCAAGGCGGCGGAACAGGGGCGATCACGCGATGTCGTGGTCCGCCTGATCCTGGCGGACGGCAGCCTGTACAGCCGGGCCGGCACCATCGATTTCCTCGACGTGCGGGCCAATCCCGGCACCGACACGGTGACCGTGCGCGCCGTCTTTCCCAACCCCGACGGCGTCCTGGTTCCCGGTCAGTTCGCCAACGTGACGGTGGAGAGCGTCCGGCCGGTCGCGGCCCTGGTCGTCCCCCAATCGGCGATCCAGGTCGATCAGGCCGGCGCCTACGTCCTGGTGGTCGACAACCGCCACAAGGTCGAGGTGCGGCGCATCCAGGCCGGCCCGCCCGAGGGCGGCGGCGTGGTGGTGGAACGCGGCCTCAAGGCCGGGGAACAGGTGGTGGTGGAAGGCAGCCAGAAGGTCCGCCCCGGCCAGGAGGTGCAGGTCTCCGAGCTTCCCGCCGCGACCGAGGGCGCCCCGCAATGATCTCGGAAGTGTTCATCCGCCGCCCGCGGCTTGCCATGGTGATCGCCATCGTCACGGTTCTGGCCGGCGGCCTGGCGCTGTCGCGCATCCCGCTGGCCCAGCTTCCCGACATCGTGCCGCCGCAGGTTTCGGTGACCGCCAGCTATCCCGGCGCCAGCGCCGACGTGGTCGAGGCCAGCGTGGCCCAGCCCATCGAGGCCCAGGTCAACGGCGTCGACAACATGCTCTACATGCAATCGACCAGCGGCGCCGACGGGTCATACCAGCTGACCGTCACCTTCCGGCTGGGCACCGATCCCGACATCAATACGGTCAATGTGCAGAACCGGGTGCAGTTGGCCGAGAGCAAGCTGCCCGAGGAGGTCACCCGCCAGGGCCTGTCGGTGAAGAAGAAGTCCTCGGCCCTGTTGCAGGTGATCGGCCTGACCTCGCCCAAGGGCACCCGCGATGCCCTCTACCTCAGCAACTACGCCACCATCAACATCCTGGACACCCTGGCGCGCATCCCCGGCGTCGGACAGGCGACTCTGTTCGCGCCGCTGGAATACAGCATGCGGGTGTGGATCGACCAAGGGAAGCTGACGGCCTTCGATCTGTCGCCCTCCGACGTGGTGGCGGCCATCCGCGCCCAGAACCTCCAGGCGGCGGTGGGCCGCATCGGCGCCCAGCCGGCCCCCGAGCTGCAACAGTTCCAGTTGACCTTGCAGACCAAGGGCCGCCTGACCACGCCCAAGGAATTCGCCGACATCGTGGTCAAGGCGCGCCCCGACGGATCGGTGGTGCGTCTCGGCGACGTGGGGCGGGTGGAAATGGGGGCCAAGGCCAGCGACGTGCTGTCGCGCCTCAACGGCCGGCCGGCGGCCGCCATCGCCATCTACCAGGCGCCGGGGGCCAATGCCGTGGCGGTGGCGACGGGCGTGTCCCAGGCCATGGCCCATCTGGCCCAGCGCTTTCCCGAGGACGTCCAGTACAAGGTGCTCTACGACACCACGACCTTCGTCAAGGCCACCATCCACGAGGTCTTGAAGACCCTGGGCGAGGCCTTCGTGCTGGTGGTGATCGTCGTCTACCTGTTCCTCGGCAACCTGCGGGCAACGCTGATCCCCACCATCGCCGTGCCGGTGTCGCTGATCGGCACCTTCGCCGCCATGGTCGCGCTCGGCTATTCCGCCAACACCGTGTCGCTGCTGGCCATGGTGCTGGCCATCGGCATCGTGGTGGACGACGCCATCGTCGTGGTCGAGAACGTCGAACGGGTGATGCACCAGGACAACCTGCCACCGCCCCAGGCCGCCATCAAGGCCATGGCCCAGATCACCCCGGCCATCGTCGCCATCACCCTGGTGCTGCTGTCGGTGTTCGTCCCCGTCGCCTTCATCCCCGGCATTTCCGGCCAGTTGTTCCGCCAGTTCGCGGTGGTGGTGTCGGTGTCGATGCTGCTGTCGGCGATCAATGCGCTGACGCTCAGCCCGGCGCTGTGCGCCGTCCTGCTGCGCGCCGGCCATCGCCCGCGCGGGCCGATCCGCCGGGTGCTGGCCGGCATCGAGCGCGCCCAATCCGGCTATGCCCGCGTGGTCGGCCGGCTGGTGCGCCGCTCGTCCCTCAGCCTGGCGGCCCTGGCCCTGGTGTTCGCCGCCTCCGGCCTGCTGCTCAAGGCCACCCCCACCGGCTTCCTGCCGGAAGAGGACCAGGGCGCCTTCTTCACCGAGATCAAGCTGCCCGAGGGCGCCTCCCTCAACCGCACCCTCCAGGTGACCGGCCGGGTCGAGGACATCCTCGCCCATGCGCCGGGGGTATCGGACATTACCTCGATCGTCGGCTTCAGCATGCTGAACAACCTCAACCAGTCCAACAGCGCCTTCCTGATCGTCACGCTGAAGCCCTTCGCCGAGCGCCGCGATTCGGTCTTCACCCTGCTCCAGCGGCTGCGCCGGCAACTGGCCGCCGAACCGGGCGCCATGGTCATCCCGTTCAACCTGCCCCCGATCATCGGCCTGGGCACCAGCGGCGGCTTCGAATACCAGCTGCTGTCCCTGGCGGGCGCCAGCCCGGCCGACATGGCGGCGGTGACCCGCGCCCTGGTGATCGCCGCCAACCAGCGGCCGGAGTTGGCCAACGTGTTCAGCCTGTTCGCCGCCGACACGCCGCAGCTGTTCCTGGATATCGACCGCAACAAGGCCGAGACCCTGGGTGTGAAGGTCAACGACATCTTCACGGCGCTCCAGGCGACGCTGGGCGGGCTTTACGTCAACGACTTCAACCTGTTCGGCCGCACCTGGCAGGTCACCGTCCAGGGCCGGGCGGCCGATCGCGACCGCATCGACGACATCGGCCGCATCCACGTCAAGAACGACAAGGGCGAGATGGTGCCGCTCAGTTCGCTGCTGTCGACCCGCCTGATCCTGGGGCCGCAATCCATCACCCGCTACAACAACACCCGCAGCGTCACCGTCAACGGCACGCCGGCGCCGGGCGTCAGTTCAGGTACGGCGCTGGCCGCCATGGAGCGGGTATCGGCCAAGGTGCTGCCGGCCGGCTACGGCTACGAATGGACCGGCACGGCGTTGCAGGAGAAGCAGGCGGCCGGCCAGACGCCCTATATCCTGGCGCTGGCGGTGATCTTCGCCTTCCTGTTCCTGGTGGGACTCTACGAAAGCTGGAACATCCCCATCCCGGTCCTGCTGTCGGTGACCTTCGGCCTGCTGGGGGCGCTGCTGTCGCTGTGGATCGCCGCCCTCAGCCTGGATGTCTTCGCCCAGATCGGCATCGTGGTGCTGATCGCCCTGGCCAGCAAGAATGCCATCCTGATCGTCGAATTCGCCGAGGAGCAGCGCCTCTCCGGCCGTCCCATGCGCGAAGCGGCGGTGGCGGGGGCGCGGCTGCGCTTCCGCGCGGTGATGATGACCAGCCTGGCCTTCATCATGGGCCTGTTCCCCCTGGTGGTGGCCGAAGGCGCCAGCCAGGCCAGCCGGCGGGCGGTCGGCACGGCGGTGTTCGGCGGTATGATCGGCGCGGCCTTCGTCGGGATCGTCTTCATCCCGTCGCTCTACGTCGTCTTCCAGGGCCTGCGCGAACGCGCCGGCCGCCACCGCAAGAGCGCAGAGTGAGGAGGAAGCCGCCATGGAACCGGTCCCGCTGAAATCCTGGGTCATCCTGGCCGCCTGCGCCGTGGCGACCATGCTCAACGACATTTCCGGGGCGGTGCTCAACCTGGACCTGCCCTCCGCCGCCCGCGACCTGGGGGCGTCGGCGGGACAGGGACAGCTGATCCTGTTGTTGGGCAAGCTGGCGCTGGGGGCCCTGTTGCTGGCCGGCGGCGGGCTTGGCGACCGCTTCGGACGCAAGACCGTCATCCTGGCCGGCATCGGAATCGTCGCCGCCGCCTCGGTGCTGTCGGGGCTGGCGCCGACCGCCAGGCTGATGGCGGCCGGACGCGCCCTGGACGGCATCGGCAACGCGATGATCGGCCCCCTGGCCCTGGCGCTGTGCGTGCTGATCTTCCCGGCAGAGATGCGGGCACGGGTGATCGGCCTGTTCCTGGGGCTGGCGGGGACCGGGGTGGTCGTCGGCCCGCTGCTGGCCGGAGCGATGATCCAATTGGGCGGATGGCGGCTGGGCTTCGTGCCGCCGCTCGCCCTGAGCCTGCTGGGCGGAGCGGCCCTCGCCGCCCTGGTGCCGGTCCCCCCGGTCCCCGCCCGGCGGCCGCGCCTGGACCTGCCCGGCATGGCACTCAGCGCGGTGGGCCTGACCGCGGTGGTGCTCGGTTTCGTCCTGGCCGGCAACCAGGGCTGGATGCACCGGGTGCCGCTGGGGCTGATCGTCGTGGGCGCCGCCGGGCTGGCCGTCTTCGCCTGGTGGGAGTTGCGCCGGGCCGAGTCGCCGCTGGTCGATTCCCGCCTGCTGGTCTCGCGCGAGGTGCTGGCGGCCATGCTGGCGGTGCTGCTGATGTCCCTGGTCCTCAACGGGACGGTGTTTCCCCTGCTCTACTTCATGCAGCGCGTCCAGGGCAGCAGCCCGCTGGGCGCGGTGATGCGCTTGCTGCCGCTGATCGCCGCCGCCCTGCTGGCGGCGCCGGTAGCCGGCGACATGGCCGTCCGCCGGGGGCGGCGGCTGGTGATCGCCGTCGGACTGCTGCTGGTCGCCGCCGGCAGCGGATTGTTGATCGATCTGACGCCCCACAGCCCCTATGCCGAGATGCTGGCCGGCCTGGTCCTGATCGGCGCAGGGGCGATGACGGTGATCACCCCGGGGGCCGACCTGATCATGGCGACCACCGGCCGCGATCAGGCGGGTTCGGCGGCGGCGCTGAACGCCGCGGTGATCCAGGTGGGTGGCGCCATCGGCATCGGCGTGATCGCCGCCGCCTTCGCCCGTGCCGGCGAGCAGAGTTTCCTGGCGCGCATGGCCGAACTGGGCTATTCCGCCGCCCAGGCCGACACCTACATGGAAATGCTGCGCGAGGCGGTGCGGGAGACCACCCTCCATCAGATTCCCCGCCTGCCCGAGGTCAGCGCCCAGACCCAGGCGGTACTGATGGACGCCTATGCCCGAGCCGCGGCGGCCGGCGTGAGCCGTGGATTCGCCATCGCCGGGGCGGTGGCGCTGGCGACGCTGCCGGTGGTGCTGCTGGGAATGCCGCGGCGGCGGCCGCCGGCCGGCGGATGATCGCCGATGGGCTACCCCCGATGTCATGTGGACGCATCCTGGCCGAGCGGCGTATCCCGGTACCTTCCGGTTTATGGAGCGAGCGGAGGAGCCGCCCATGGCCTCGCGGATGGAAGGCGCCGACGGCCTGGCGACCCTGGCCGGGGACTGGGTGGACTACGCCATCGATGCGGCGCAGCGCTTGGTCCTGGTGGCCGACGTCCTGCGCCAGCGCGGCAATCAGTACGTCGAACATGCGGTACTGGGGCGCCCGCCGGTCCTGGCATTCGACTACGATCAGGTGATGGACGGCCGCGATCTGCCCCATCCGTGCAATTACCAGCTGTTGCGCATCCGGCCGGCCCCCGGCCAGGCCGCCGATCCCGGCAAGCGGCCCATCATGGTGATCGACCCGCGGGCCGGGCATGGCCCCGGCATCGGGGGGTTCAAAGCCGACAGCCAGATCGGTCTGGCGCTGCGGCACGGCTATCCGTGCTATTTCGTGAGCTTCCTGCCCGAGCCGGTGCCGGGCCAGACCATCCAGGACGTGGCCCATGCCGAAGGCGCCTTCCTTGAGGCGGTGATCGCCGGCCACCCCGAGGCGGAAGACCGGCCGGTGGTGATCGGCAACTGCCAGGCCGGCTGGGCCGTGGCCATCCTCGGCGCCGCCGCCCCCGACCTGATGAGCGTGGTGGTCCTGAACGGCGCACCGCTGTCCTACTGGTCGGGCGAGATCGGCCGCAACCCCATGCGCTACCTGGGCGGATTGCTGGGCGGCTCGTGGCTGGCCGCCCTGGCCGGCGACCTGGGCAACGGGCGCTTCGACGGGGCCAGCCTGGTTTCCAACTTCGAATTCCTCGATCCGGCCAACACCCTCTGGAAGAAGCCCTACAATCTCTACGCCAACATCGACACCGAGGCGCCGCGCTTCCTGGACTTCGAGCGTTGGTGGGGCGGTCACTTCCTGCTGAACAAGGCCGAGATCGGCACCATCGCCGAGGACCTGTTCATCGGCAACCGCCTGGCCGGCGGCGACATCGCCGGCTCAGGCGGCCGGCATGTGGAATTGCGGGCGATCACCGCGCCCATCGTGGTGTTCTGCTCGAAGGGCGACAACATCACCCCGCCGCAGCAGGCCCTCAACTGGATTATGGAGGTCTACGAGGATGTGGCGGACATCCGGGCCAACGGTCAGGTGATCGTCTACCTGCTGCATGAATCCATCGGCCATCTGGGGATTTTCGTCTCGGCCACGGTGGCGAAGCGGGAGCATCACGCCATCATCGACAATCTCGACGTCCTCTCGACCCTGCCGCCCGGCCTCTACGAGATGGAGGTCGGGGAGATGGAGGTCGGGGAGATGGAGGTCGGGGAGATGGAGGTCGGGCGCGCCGACGGCGAGCACTGGCAGGTCCGCTTCACCCGGCGCGACTTCGCCGACCTGCGCGCCCTGGCCGGCTCGCGGCGCGAGGAAGCCTATTTCCTGCCGGTGGCCCGGGTCAGCGCCTTCAATCGCCTGCTCTACGAAACCTACCTCTCCCCCTGGGTGCGGGCCGCCAGCAACGAGCCGGTCGCCGAATCTCTCCGGCGGGCCAACCCCAGCCGGGTGAACCGCTATGCCTGGTCGGACATCAACCCGCTGATGGCGGGATTCCGCGCCTTGGCCGAGGAAACCCGCCGCTGGCGCCGGGTGGCGGATGCGGACAACCTGTTCCGCCGGGCCGAGCGGCGTGCCGGCGACCTGATCGCCGGCTGGCTGGACCACTGCCGCGACTGGCGCGACCATGCCTTCGAGGCGGCGTTCTACGCCTCATACATGCCGCTCTGCGCCCTCATGCTGAACGAGCAGCGGACCATCGAAGCCGCCAACGCCGCCGGGCGGTGCAGCAACTCGACGACGGCGGCGTCGCCGAAGCGGTGCTCCGGGCGCTCCTCTACCTGACCCGCCGCCGGACCCGGCTGGATGCCGACCGTTTCCGTCTGATCGAAGCGGCGCTGGCCAGGAGCCCGCATTTCGCCGGGCTGGACAGCCGGACCGTGCGGCGGATGGTCCGCCAGCAGGTCGAGGTCCTGACGGCCGACGAGGCCGCGGCAACCGCCGCTCTTGGCCGCATGGCGGCGACCGCCGAAGACCGGCGGGAGGTGCTCGCCGTCATCGACGGCATCGCGGCCGAAATCGGCGCCGCCGATTCGGCCCTGCGCGACGATCTGGAGCACATCCGCCGCATCCTGGCGGAACCCGCGGGACCGGCGGCCACGCCCCCCGGCCATCCCGCCGTGCCGGTCCCCGCCGCCGCAGCCCGGCGCGGCCGACCCAAACCGGGCGGCACGCCGCCGCTCCACTGACGTTTCTTTCAGCATGGGGAGACGGACATGGCCGAACACGCCCAGCCGCATCACCCGGCGCCCGCGCCGGAAAGCCTGATGACCGAATTCCTGTCCGCCGAGGAACTGCATGGCCTGGTCATGCGCCACGAGGCCGAGGCGGTGCAGGCGCGCGCGAGCGAACGCAGCCGGCAGGAGGAGGACCGCCGCCGCCGCATGGATATGTTCCGGCAGCGGCGCGAACTGACCCCCGAGATCGTCCAGCGCGCCATCACGCGCTGGCAGAACGCCGCCCGCCAGGGCGACCAGGAGGTGGAGGTGATCCGCTTTCCCTCACAGCTTTGCACCGATGACGGGCGGGCCATCAACAACGGTGAACCGGACTGGAGCCGAACGCTGGTGGGCGTGCCCGCCCAGATCTACGAAATCTGGGAGCGCCACCTGCGCCCGCGCGGCTTCGGCCTCAAGGCCTATATCGTCGATTTTCCCGACGGCAAACCGGGCGACGTCGGCATGTACATCCACTGGGGCTGACGCCTGGGCGGGGGCAGCGGCCCCCGCCCCTTACCGCGCCGCGGTGGCGAAATGGGCGGCGCGCCAAGTCCAGGCGTGGCGGATCTGGGTTTCGATGTCGGGAAAGCGCGGTCGCCAGCCCAGGAGGGCCCCAGCCCGATCGGCGGCGGCGACCAGCTCGGCCGGATCGCCGGGGCGGCGCGGCCCATAGGTGACGGGGATGGAGCGGCCAACCACCCGCTCGGCCGCCTCGACCACTTGCCGCATGGAATAGCCGTGGCCGATCCCCAGG
>JAKAFA010000345.1 GCA_021818185.1 Pseudomonadota bacterium
CGGGTGGATTCCGGCCTGTATTCCGGCTACCGCATCCCGCCCCACTACGACAGCATGATCGCCAAGCTGATCGTCGCCGGCAATTCCCGCAACGAGGCGCTGATGCGCCTGCGCCGGGCGCTGGGCGAATACGTCATCGACGGCATCAAGACGACTCTGCCGCTCCATAACCGCCTGGTGGAAGACGCCGATTTCGTCAACGGCGACTATGACATCCACTGGCTGGAGAAATTTGTGGCGCGGAACACCTGAGGCAGGCCGCCGGCCGGAGGGGCTGCCGCCCTTGCGGGCGGCAAGCCTTCAGATGAACCAGCTGTCGGCGGGCGCCGCGGTCACCCCGATCAGGGTAACGTGGCTGCCGTCGCTGAAGCTCAGCACGTCCGAGGTGGCGGGACTACCCGACAATCCCAGGGACGAGGGATCCACGGTGGCGGTGGTGGCCGAGCTGTAGCTCAAGCCCTGTTGCAGGGCGATCTTTTCGCCGCCGTTCGGGTTGAAATTGGTGATGTAATCGGTGGCGCCGGCACTATGGCCGAAGACGTCGGCGTTGGGACCGCCGGTCATCACATTGGTACCTGGCCCGCCGATGATCAGGTTGGGCCCGTTACCGCCGATCAGGTGGTCGTTGCCGGTATTGCCGATGATGATCGCCGCCGACTGGCTGGAACTGGCGTCGATGGTCGCGCCGTTGGGCGCCGCGATATAGACCTTTTCCGCTCCCGAGGTCAGGGCATTGTTCGAGACTTGCAGGGCGAAGGCCGTGCCGCTCGACCCGCTGGTCGGCGAGACCGCCGAGGCGCCGGAGGGGCTGCCGAAGCCAAGGAAGTTTTCGATCTGCTGCAGGATGGTTGCCATGGGGGCCTCCTTGTGGACTCTGTCCCCGACAAACCCGCCGGGACCTCCCTGGGTTTCCCGCGCTGAGGGCGTGGCCCCGTCCATCCCGTCAACCCGGCATCCCCGTCTATCGGCTTAGCCCTCTGCGTCGATCGGGTGCGCCGCCGGAAGCATGGCGCCCGCCCCGCCCGGAGGCCAGATGGAGCCGGCAAGCGCGGAGAACATCTTGGCCGAGGCGTCGGACGCCGACCCGAACGCCGCGACGGCCGGAACGGGCGGTATCCATCCGTGGTGCCGGCGCCGCCGGCTGGTTGCCGGCCTGGCCGCCGCAACCGTTCTGCTGGTCGCGGGCGGTGTGTGGTGGTGGCGGCATGCCCGGCGCTTCGAGAGCACCGACGACGCCTTCATCGACACCCATTTCGTGCGGATCAGCACCCGCGTGGCGGGGCGGGTGCTGGAGGTGCCGGTGACCGACAACCAGTCCGTCCCCCAGGGGCAGGTGATGGTGTTGCTGGATCCCACCGATTTCCGGGTTGCCGTGGACCAGGCCCGGGCCGGGCTGGCCGAGGCCGAGGGCCGGCAGGCCCAGGCCGCGGCACAGGAGCAGGTCGGCACCGCCACCGTGGCCGAAGAGGAGGCCCTGGCCGAAGTGGCCGCGGCCAACGCCGCCAACGCCCTGGCCGATCTGCGGCGCTACCAGGCGCTGGCCCGCAGCGCGCCGGCCGCGGTGTCGCGCCAGCAATACGACAACGCCCTGGCCGCCCAACGCACCACCGCCGCCCAGGTCAATTCCGCCGCCAAGCGGGTAACGGCCGCCCAGGCGCAACTGGCCGCCGCCCAAGCCCAGGCCGCCACCGCCGCCGCCCAGGTGCAGAGCGCCCGCGCCCGCCTGGACCAGGCCCGACTCAACCTGGACTACACAAGGGTGACGGCGCCGCAGGGCGGCCATGTCAGCCGCCTGACGGTCGCCGTTGGCGCCTGGGTGCAGCCCGGCGAGGATCTGATGGCCCTGGTGCCCCGCCGGGTGTGGGTGACCGCCAATTTCAAGGAAACCCAACTGGACCGCATGCGTCCCGGCCAGAAGGTGTCCATCCGCATCGACGCCTATCCCAACCTGAGGCTGGACGGCCATGTGGACAGCATCCAGCGCGGCAGCGGACCGGCCTTTTCCCTGCTGCCGCCCGAGAACGCCACCGGCAACTGGGTCAAGGTGGTGCAGCGCGTTCCGGTCAAGATCGTCATCGACACCCCCATCCCGCCCGACCATCCGGTGGGACCGGGCCTGTCGGTGGAACCCACGGTGCGGGTGCGATGAGCCGCCCGCCGTCGCCGGCCCGTTCCATGACCGGAGGCCGCAATCCCTGGGCCATCGCCGTGGTGGTCTCCATCGCCACCTTCATGGAGGTGCTGGACACCGCCATCGCCAACGTGTCGCTGCGCCATATCGCGGGCGCCATGGCGGCCGGCTACGACGAATCCACCTGGATCCTGACCAGCTACCTGATTTCCAACGCCATCATCCTGCCCATCAGCGGCTGGCTGGCCACCACCATCGGGCGCAAGCGCTTCTATATGATCTGCGTGGCGTTGTTCACCGCCAGTTCGCTGCTGTGCGCCCTCGCCCCCAGCCTGATGCTGCTGATCACCTTCCGGGTGCTGCAAGGCTTGGGCGGCGGCGGACTGGCCCCCAGCGAACAGGCCATCCTTGCCGATATCTTCCCGCCGGAAAAGCACGGCCCGGCCTTCGCCCTGTACGGCATCACGGTGGTGGTCGCCCCCGCCCTGGGCCCGACCCTGGGCGGCTGGATCACCGACACCTATTCCTGGCGCTGGATTTTCCTGATCAACGTCCCGGTGGGGGCATTGTCGCTGGGCCTGACCGGCCTGCTGCTGCACGACCCCCAGGGCGCAGCCCGTCGGCGCCCGCGGGTGGATGTCCTGGGCTTCGGCCTGGTCACCCTGGGGCTGGGCTGCCTTGAGGTGGTGCTGGACAAGGGCCAGCGCGAGGACTGGTTCGCCTCGAACTTCATCGTCTGGTTCTCGGTCATCGCCGCGGTTGCGCTGCTGGCCCTGGTGATACGCGAACTGACCCATCCCGACCCGGTCGTCGATCTGCCGCTACTG
>JAKAFA010000346.1 GCA_021818185.1 Pseudomonadota bacterium
GGCTGCTGGCCGAGCGTGGCCAGCGGCTCGACTCCCTCGGCCAGTTGCTGGAGAGCTTCTCGTACCGGCGGGTGCTGGAGCGCGGCTATGCCGTGGTGCGCGAGTCCTCCGGCCGCCCGGTGGGCGCCAGAGCCGAGGTGGCGCCGGGGCAGTCGCTGTCCATCGAATTCAAGGATGGCAGCCTGTCCGTCCAGGCCGGCGGTGCCGCGCCGCCGGCGCCCCTCCGGCCGAAGAAGGCCGGCCGCGGCGACGACCGGCAGGGAAGCCTGTTGTAGGAGGCCGTCCAGCGCTATGATAGGCGTCCAGGCAGAGGCGCGGAGGCGGGGGATGGCGAAACGCGATTACGGCAGCGTGCGGGCGCTGGTGGCGGTGGACGATTCCCGGCTGCGGGACGGTCTGCTTGACGCCTTCGCCCGTGCCGGCCTGCCCCCGGCGGCGATGGCCGCCACCCCCGCGGCGCTACGCGATGCCCTGGCGGCCGGCGTGGATTTGGCGGTGATCTCCCATGACCTGGCCGGCGAGTTCGTCGCCCCGCTGATCGCCGAGGTCCGCCGCGGCCGGCTGGGGCCCCAGCCGTTTCCCATCGTGGTGGTGCTGGTGGCCGGCGGCGACCCCGGCTTGGCGCGCCGGGTCAGCGATTGTGGTCCCGACGACATCCTCGCCCTGCCGGTCACTCCCGCCGCGGTGCTGCGTCAGGTCGGCGTCTATGTGGGCGGAGCCCGCAAGCCCCTGGTGGTCACGCCCGGCTATGCCGGCCCGGAACGGCGGAGCGGCCCGCGGCCCGCTGCCCCTGCCGCCGGCTGAGAGCGGGCGCCGGGCGGGCTTCTATTCCTCGCCGCCGTGCCCCAGCGCCTTGCGCAGGCGCCGCAATCCCAGGATCACCGCTCCCACCACGATCGGCAGGGCGGCCAGGCCGACGAGGTCGGAATCGACGCGCAACCCGGCGGCCTTGGCGCCGGTGGCGGCGTAGTGGGTCAGACCCAGCAGGTAGTAGCTGATGGCCACCACCGACAGGCCCTCCACCGTTTCTTGCAGGCGCAGCTGCAATTTGGCCCGGCGGTTCATCGAGCGCAGCAGTTCGGCGTTCTTTTCCTCCAGCGCGATGTCGACGCGGGTCCGCAGCAGGTCGCCGGTGCGCGAGATGCGCGCCGCCAGCATGGCCTGGCGCTCGCCCGCCGTCTCGCAGGTCTTCATGGCCGGCGCCAGGCGGCGGTCCATGAATTCCGCCACGGTCTGGGCGCCGGGGATGCGTTCCTCCCGCAGGTCGGCGATGCGGCTTTTGACGATGGCGTAATAGGCCCGCGCCGCCGACAGGCGGAAGGCGGTGGCGGCGTCCAGCCGCTCGGCTTCGGCCGCCAGCCCGGTCAGCCGCTCCAGCAGGTCGCGGTCGTTCTGGCGGATGGCGGGATCGGCCAGCGCGCCGATGATGGCGGCGATGTCGCCGTCGATGCGCGCCACTTCGGCATTGGCCCGCCGGGCGGCCGGAAAGGCGAGCAGCGCCATCAGGCGGTAGGTCTCGACCTCGGCCAGCCGCTGCACCAGCCGGCCGGTCTGGCCCGGGCTCAGCCCGGTATCGCGGATCAGCACCCGGCCGAAGCCATCGGCATGCAGGCGGAAATCGGTCCAGATCTCGGCGGCGCCGCTCCCCACCCGGCTGCCCACCAGCGGATTGCCGTCGAACAGGGCGGCGGTGCGCTCGGGCGTCGCGGCGCGATCCTCGACCCCCAGATGCAGGGCGGCGATCACCTGGCCGGGCAGGCCGGCCAGCCAGTCGGCTGCCACCAGTTCCAGGGCCGTGTCGCGGAAGGGGTGGTCGAAGGGATCGAAGCGCAGGAAAGTATAGGTGGTGAACTCGATGTGCCGCTCGTAGCGCAGGCGCAGTCCCCCCAGGTCGCGGCTGAAATGAGTGGCGCCCTCGCCGGGCGGCTCGACGCCGTGGGCGGCCAGCAGAACCTCCAGATGGGCGCGCTCCGCCGCCGCGTCGCTCCGGTCGCCGTGGGCCAGTGCCAAGTGGGAGGCCCGCACCGGCGGCGCCATCACCTCGTAGGGGCGGGCATGGACTTCGCCGGCCAGGGCGCGGCGCAACGGGTGCTCGTGCAGCGGGACGGAGGACGTCCGCCCTGGCATCGTTTCCGCCATTGCCTATATCTCCCCTCGAAAGCACGCAGCACCCTGCTTCGGCTGGTGTACACTCTGACCTGCCGGTTTGCCAATCTCTCCCGCCGCCAACTCCAAGGAGTTTTCGATGCCGCACGACGCCCATGCCCGCGAGATGTTCTTCGTCCGAGCCGGGCTCGACCCCGATTCGGTGCAGCGGATCGTCGCCGACGCGCTGGCGGGGGCCGATGACGGCGAACTGTTCCTGGAATATCGCCAGTCGGAAAGCGTGCTGCTGGACGACCGCCAGATCAAGAGCGCCAGTTTCGACACCGCCCAGGGCTTCGGCCTGCGGTCGGTGGCCGGCGAGGCGCAAGGCTACGCCCATGGCTCGGACCTGTCGGAGGACGCCATCCGCCGCGCCGGCCAGACGGTCAAGGCGGTGCGCAGCGGGCGCGGCGGCACCATGGCGGCCGGACCGGCGGGGACCAACCGGGCGCTGTACACCGACCTCAATCCCCTGACCCTGGTGCCGTTCGAAACCAAGGTGGCGCTGCTGGAAGAGATGGATTCCTACGCCCGCGGCCGCGACCCGCGCGTGCAGCAGGTGACCGCCTCGCTGGCCGGGTCGTGGCAGGCGGTCTACATCCTGCGGGCCGACGGCAGCCACGCCGCCGATATCCGTCCTCTGGTGCGCCTCAATGTCTCGGTGGTCTTGGCCCAGGGCGACCGCATGGAGACCGGCAGCCACGGCATCGGCGGGCGCATCACCTATGACGGGATCATCGGCGTCGCCGACTGGCGCCGCTGCGTCGACGAAGCCCTGCGGCAGGCCGCGGTCAACCTGGATTCCATTCCG
>JAKAFA010000347.1 GCA_021818185.1 Pseudomonadota bacterium
CGATATCGATTTCGCCGTCACCCATGTGGTGCGCGGCGAGGACCACGTCACCAATACCGGGCCGCAGATCCAGCTGTTCCGCGCCCTGGGCGCCGAGCCCCCCGCCTTCGCCCACCTGCCGCTGCTGACCGATGCCAGCGGCGCCGGCCTGTCCAAGCGCCTGGGCTCGGGCAGCCTGCGCGACCTGCGGGCGCAGGGGATCGAGCCGATGGCGCTGGTCAGCCTTCTCGCCCGGCTGGGCACCTCGGATGCCATCGAAATCCGCCACTCTCTCGACGATCTGGCCGCCGGCTTCGATCTGGCGCATTTCTCGCGCGCCACGCCGAAATTCGATTCGCACGAGCTGGAGCTGCTCAACGCCCGCCTGCTGCACGGTATGACCTGGGACGAGGTGGCGCCGCGCCTCGCCGCCCTCGGCCTCGCCGACGCCGGGCCGGCATTCTGGGAGGCGGTCCGGGGCAACCTTGCCCGCCTGGACGACGCGGCGGACTGGTGGCGGGTGGTGGCCGGGCCCTGTGCCCCGGTGATCGAGGATGCGGACTTCACCGCCGCCGCCGCCGCCCTGTTGCCGCCCGAACCCTGGGACCACACCACCTGGGGCGCCTGGTGCGACGCGGTCAGGCAGACGACGGGGCGCAAGGGCAAGGCGCTGTTCCATCCCCTGCGCTTGGCGCTGACCGGCCGCGAGCATGGACCGGAACTGAAGACTCTGCTACCCCTTGTCGGCCGGGAGCGGGCCTGCCGTCGGCTGAAGGGTGAGGCCGCCTAGCGGCCGTTGAGGCCGCAGCCTCGCGAGCGGCGCGAGCGCCCGGCGAGGCCATGTTTCTTTTTAGGAGGGCGTCGTGCCGCTGGTTCTCTACAACACGCTGACCCGCCGCAAGGAGACGTTCGAGCCCCTCGACCCCGGCCGCGTCGGCATGTATGTCTGCGGCCCCACCGTCTACGACCGCGCCCATATCGGCAATGCGCGGCCGGTGATCGTGTTCGACGTGCTCTACCGGCTGTTGCAAAGCCTCTATCCGTCGGTCACCTATGTCCGCAACATCACCGACGTGGATGACAAGATCAATGCGCGGTCCAAGGAGTCCGGCGAGCCGATCGGCGAAATCACCCGGCGCACCACCGAGTTGTTCCACCAGGACATCGCCGCGCTGAACGCCCTGCCGCCCACCATCGAGCCGCGCGCCACCGCCCATATCGCCCAGATGATCGCGCTGATCGAGCGGCTGATCGCCCGCGGCCATGCCTATGAGGCCGAGGGCCATGTGCTGTTCGCCGTGCCGTCCATGGCCGATTACGGCCAGCTGTCGCGCCGCACCCAGGACGAGATGATCGCCGGCGCCCGGGTCGAGGTGGCGCCCTACAAACGGCACCCGGCCGATTTCGTGCTGTGGAAGCCCTCGACGCCGGACCTGCCCGGCTGGGACTCCCCCTGGGGCCGCGGCCGGCCGGGCTGGCATATCGAATGCAGCGCCATGAGCGGCCAGTATCTGGGCGAGACCTTCGACATCCACGGCGGCGGCCAGGATCTGGTGTTCCCCCACCACGAGAACGAGATCGCCCAGAGCTCCTGCGCCACCGGCAAGCCCTTCGCCCGCACCTGGCTGCACAACGGCTATCTGATGGTCGAAGGCGAGAAGATGTCGAAGTCGCTCGGCAACTTCGTCACGGTGCACGACCTGTTGGCGCAGGCGCCCGGCGAGGCCATCCGCCTGGCCATGCTGTCCACTCATTACCACCAGCCCATCGACTGGACGGCCGAAGGCCTGGCGCGGGCCAAGGCCGGCCTCGACCGGCTTTATACCGCGCTGCGCGGCGTCGCCGATCTGCCGCCGGCCCCGGCGGCGGTGCCCATCGAGGTGATGGCCGCGCTGGAGGACGACCTCAACACGCCTCTGGCCATCGCCCACCTGCACGAACTGGCCGGCGCACTCAACAAGGCCGCCACGCCCTCCGACAGGGCGCGGGCCAAGGGGGCGCTGCTGGCCTCGGGCGCCCTGCTCGGCCTGCTGCGCCAGGACCCCGAGGCGTGGTTCAAGTGGCGGCCGGAGGGGGCGGGCGACGGCCTGGACGATGCCGCCATCGAGGCGTTGATCGCCGCCCGCGCCGCGGCGCGCAAGGGGCGCGATTTCGCCGAGGCCGACCGCATCCGCAAGCAATTGGCCGATGCCGGCATCGTGCTGGAGGATTCCGCCCAGGGCACCACCTGGAAGAGGGCCTGAGGTGACGGCCGGAGGGATGGCGGCGCCGTTGCGCCGCTTCTTTTCCAACGATCCGCGCTGGCGCCCGTTCTGGCTGGTGGCAGCGGTGCTGCTGGTCGCCTTCCTGCTGCTGGCACCCGCCCTGTGGAACGGTTATCCGCTGATCTATTTCGACAGCGAAGACTATGTGGAGATGTCCTTCACATGGCATCCGATCCTCTGGCGCATCATGACCTACAGCGTGTTCTGCACCGTGGCCCGGCTGTTCGACACGCTGTGGGCGGTGGTGGCGCTCCAGGCGCTGATGGTGGCCTGGACGTTGCGCGAGGCGGTGTTCGCTTTTGTCGGCCGCTGGCGCAACCGGGTGTTCGTGGCGCTGGGCCTGGCGCTGGCCGCCCTGACCGGCTTGGCCATCGTCACCTCGGAACTCATGGCCGACGTGTTCGGCGGCACCGGGATCCTGGGGATCGCCACACTGGCCTTCGGCCAGGGGCTGACCTGGCCGCGCCGGCTGGTGCTGGCGGTCATCGTCCTGGTATCGGTGGCTGTCCACATGGCGCATGTGGCGGTGGCCTGCGGCCTGATGCTGGTGCTGGCGGCCATGCTGCTGCTGTCGCGCTGGGTGGGGCGGATGCCGCGGCCGCGGATGGTCCTGCCGCTGCTCGCCACCGCGCTGGGCACCCTGGCGGTGCCGGCCACCAACTGGGTGGCCACCGGCGATTTCTACTTCGAGAAGGCCGGC
>JAKAFA010000348.1 GCA_021818185.1 Pseudomonadota bacterium
CCGGCCAGGGTCTTGGCGACGCTGGCCGGCGCCTCCGATACTTCCTTTTCGATATAGGTCGGCCAGTCGCCGCGGAAGATGTCGCGGGCGAAGATCTGGATCGGTTCGGCGGCCGGCATCCAGGCGGCGCCGCCGGCCAGGGCATGGCCGTCCAGCGCCATCCCGGCGGAGGTGTCGAGCCGCACCGCCACGCCCAGCTCGCCGCCGGCATTCATCGGCAGGTACGAGCGGCACAGGGCGGCGATGCCGTAGACCTCGGAGGCGACGACGAAGCCCTCGGGCACCTGGCCGAGATACAGGGCCTGGCCGCTGCCCTTCTGGCCGACCATCAGGCGGCGCGGATGGGCGAGGTGTTGCAGGATGATGGCCAGCGAGCCGTGGCAGCGGCGCATCACTCCCAGGAAGCGGGCGTCGAGCGCCTCGTCCGGGCGGGTGTCGAGGGCGAACACCACCGGCAGGATTTTGGCGTCGGTGCTGACCGCCGGATGGATGGCCAGGCCGCGCGATTGCACCGAGGTGGCCACCAGGGTGGGATAATTGTCGACGTCGCCGTTCAGCACGAAGGTGGCGGCCCGCGCATCGCCGTTGTCGCCCGGCTGGTGGCTTCCGGAAGTCCGGCCGTCCACCGGGTGGCAGTTGGGCACGTTGATGATGCCGTTGGACGCCCAGCGGGTGTGGCTGACGATATTGACCGCCTTCAGGCGCGGGGCCAGGGCCCACAGCAGGCCATCGCCGGCGATGGCGGCGCGCAGGGCGGCGCCGTTGTCGCCCAGGCGGCCCACCAGGTTGGCGACCTTGTAGGTGGCGCGCAACGCCCAGTTGCCCGCGGCGGTGCGGCCGAGCAGCATCTGGCGTGCCGCGGTCTCGTCCTCGTCCAGGCGGGCGGCCAGTTCCGCCTTCAACGCGGCGGACAGGCCGGATTCGGGGGCTGCGGCGCCGTCCAACTCCAGCACGATGCCGATGCCGGCGGAATCGCGGCCGCGGACCTCCAGCTTGTCCAGGCTTTGCAGCACGGTCTCCGCCGCCCAGGCCAGGAACTGGCGGGGGCGCCCGGCCTCGGCGGCCGGCAGCGGCAGCAGGCGGGCGATGCGCCCGACATTGCCCAGCACCTCGTTCCGCACCTGCCAAAGGTAGTCGGACAGGCGTTCCTTGACCTGTTCCACCGCGTCGGTGCGGCCGCGCTCGGCGATCTCGGCGGCGGCCCGCTCGCGCAGGGCGCCCAGCCGGGCGGCCAGGGCGGTGAACAGCGCCTCGGCCTGCGGGTCGGTGGCGATGGCGGCGTGGATCGCGAAGGAATTGAGCGCCAGGAACGAATCCGCCAGCCGGTCGAGGGCGGCGGCCACCCCCTGCCAATCGGGGTCGCCGGCCAGCCCGGCTTCGACCAGGCGGAAGGCGGTCAGGTCGCCGGGCGAGGCCCAGGCTTCGGAACTGAGGAAGGCGGCGATTCCACACATGCGTTTCGGCCTGGCTGTCGCGATTGGGGCTCGGCGGGCGGCGGGCCGCCCGTGCGGCCCGGCTGGCGGCGGTCGGCGCCTCCTTTGAGCGGCCGGAGTGTAGGCAAACCACCCCCTACCGTCAACGCTCGCAGAGGATGGCCTCCCACGGGGAAGCCGGGCCACCAGACCACCCGAATGAGGCCGGAATGTGGGGGCGCACTGGCCGAAGGAGAGGCTTGTGCGGCGGGGGCGCCGGGGCGATACCTTGGCGCGCATCCCCGCCAACCGGAGACCCCCGGCCATGCCCCGTTCCCCCCTCGTCCTGGCCGCCGCGGCCGCCTGCCTTGCCGCCGTCCAGCCGGCCGCGGCCACCACCAAGCACCCGCCGGCCTGCGCCGCCGTGTCCTTCCATCCCTTCGCCGGCCCGCTGACCGCCCAGCCGGTCGCCGCCGGCCATTACCGGTCGCGGTTCGGTTCCATCGACCTGATGGGCGCCGAGGAAAACGGCCAGCCCAATTACCGCGTCACCGTCAACGGCAAGCCGCTGACCCCGCTGAAGGGCGAAATCCCCAAATCGGCCTATTCCTGCCTGAAGGCCAAGCACATCAAGACCCCGCCCCAGCCCATCCAGGGCAGCTGCGACGGCAGCCGTTTCCGGGTGGCGATCCACAGTTCAGGCCCCCACAAGCTGGTCATGCTGTTCGCGCTTAAAGGCGACGACTGGATGCTGTGTCAGGCCGGCACCCCCACCCCGTAACCGATCCCCCGTGCGAGCCCCTTCCGCCGCACGCGGCGGCGGTGCTATAACCACCCCGCCGCGTCCCGGTAGCTCAGCAGGATAGAGCAACGGTTTCCTAAACCGTAGGTCAGGGGTTCGAATCCCTTCCGGGACGCCATCACCTCGGCATTATGTAGCAGGCTCACCAGGGGTTTCCGGCCCGAGGTTTTTCCACTAATGTCCGTGGATGCACTCGGAACCCGTCAGTCTGTACCTTGATCTCCACGAAGGCGAGAAGGCCGATCTAGAGGTGGTCGCCCGCGCATCGCTCGCATTTGCCGCGGCGATCAAAGAAGTGGCCTACGTTCTTGATCCATCCATGGATGTTAGAATTGAGCTTGCCAGCGGCACCGAGGGAAGCCTCGGACTCAATGCCCTAGTTAAGGCAATCAAGAAGAAGACAGGCGCGGTAGAGCGAGACACGCTGAAGGCGATCACAATTGTCATTCTTGCCTGGTTTGCCAAAGATGCGGCCGACTGGGGGGCTAATAAGATATTCGACGCTCTTGCAAAAGGGCATGCGACAGATTCTGCTGCTCTATCCGATGATGACATTAATCGAATAGCAGAACGGGTGACAAAGGCATTGGACGGATTTCCCTATCCAGCTAACGCAGGCTCTGCCACTGACAGAGGAACGCGTCGCTGCCTGACGGCCCCGGCCTCGCTGGCGCCGGCAACGATCTGGTCATAGGTGATGGTGGCGCATTCGACGGCGC
>JAKAFA010000095.1 GCA_021818185.1 Pseudomonadota bacterium
TTCCGATCTGTTGGAACGGCAGGGTGCCGCGCGACCGGCCCATGCCGTAATCGCGGTAGAAATCGGCCCCGCGCGCCAGGATCAGCGGCACCGCCGCCAGGGTGATGACGTTGTTGATCACCGTCGGCCGGCCGAACAGACCGCTGATCGCCGGCAGGGGCGGCTTGGCCCGCACGATGCCGCGTCTGCCCTCCAGGCTTTCCAGCATGGCGGTCTCTTCGCCGCAGACGTAGGAGCCGGCCGCCTTGCGGATCTCCAGGTCAAAGGCGCGGCCGCTGCCCAGGATGTCGCCGCCCAGCAGGCCGGCGGCACGGGCCGCCGCCGTCGCCCGGGTCAGCACGGCGAAGGCATGGGGATATTCCGAGCGGACATAGACGTAGCCCTGGGTGGCCCCCACCGCCAATCCGGCAATCGCCATGCCCTCGATCAGCAGGAAGGGATCACCCTCCATCAGCATGCGGTCGGAGAAGCTGCCGGAATCGCCCTCGTCGGCGTTGCAGACCACGTATTTCGGCGCTCCGGACGCCGCCGCCACCGTCTCCCACTTGATGCCGGTGGGAAAGGCGGCGCCGCCGCGGCCGCGCAGGCCGGAGCGGGTGATCCCGGCGACGATGGCCGGCCCGTCGAGGGCCAGGGCGGCGCGCAGGCCGGCCAGCCCGCCATGGGCCTGGTAATCGGCCAGCGACAGCGGGTCGGTGACCCCGACCCGCGCGAAGGTCAGGCGTTCCTGACGCTTCAGAAAATCGATCTCGGCAACCGGCCCCAGGCAGAGGAGATGGGACTCGGCGGCGGGGAAGCCGGCGCTGAACAGGAGGGGCACGTCCTCGGCCCGCAGCGGGCCATAGGCGATGCGGCCGGCCGGGGTGGCCACTTCGACCATCGGCTCCAGCCAGACCAGCCCGCGCGAGCCGGTGCGCACCACGGTCAGGGCCAGGTCGCGGGCGGCAGCCTCGGCGGCGATGGCCGCCGCCACCCGGTCGGCCCCCAGGGCCAGGGCGGTGGAATCCCGCGGCACATAGACGGTGGTGCTCATGGCCGGCCTCGCGCGGCTTGGATCAGGGCATCCAGTTCGGCCGGGGACAGGCGGGCGTGGACCTCCTCGTCCAGCATGGCCGCCGGCCCGGCGGCGCATTGCCCCAGGCAATAGACCGGTTCCAGGCCGAGGGCGCCGTCGGCGGTGGCTTCATGGAAGCCGCAGCCCAGGGCGGTGCGGGCATGGTCGGCCAGGGCTGCCGCCCCCACCGCCTGGCAGGCCTCGGCCTGACAGAGGCGCAGGGTGTGCCGGCCGCCCGGCGCGGTGCGGAAGTGGTGGTAATAGCTGACCACCCCATGCACTTCGGCCCGCGTCAGGTTGAGGGCGGCGGCGATGGCAGGCACCGCCTCGGGCGGAATGTGGCCGATCGCATCCTGGACGGCGTGCAGGATCGGCAACAGGGCGCCCGGCCGGTCTCGGTGGGCGGCAATGGCGGCATCCACCGCCTGTTGGGTTGCGTTCTTGGTCATTCCCTCACCTGAACATCACCGCGACCTTTTGCAGGGTGATCCATACGCCCCAGGCGATGGGCACCCACACCGCCGACCAGGTCAGCGGCACCAGCCAGGACTGGCGCACCGCCCCGGCCAGCGCCGCCACGTCGGCGGCCACGTGCTGATGCGTGTCGTCGGCCAGCTTCTTTTCCTCGGCCAGCTCGGCGGCGGTCATATGATACTTTTTGGAAACCGGTGTGACCAGCCAGTTGCACAACATCCCGACCAACAAAAGCGCCGACAGCAGGTACATGGTGATGCTGTAGGCATCGGCGCGGGCCACGCCGTGGTCCAACTGGTATTCGCGGATGTAGTTGACCAGTACCGGCCCCAGTACCCCGGCGGTGGCCCAGGCGGTCATCAGCCGGCCATGGATGGCGCCGACCATGCGGGTCCCGAACATGTCGGCAAGATAGGCCGGCACGGTGGAGAAGCTGCCGCCATACATCGACAGGATGACGCAGAAACAGGCGACGAACAGCACCATGTCGCCGGCCCGGGCCCAACTGGGGATCGAGGCGTAGAGCACGAAGCCCAGCAGGAAAAAGGTGAGATAGGTCGTCTTGCGGCCGATGCGGTCGGACAACGACGCCCAGAAGAACCGGCCGCCGATGTTGAACAGCGACAGCAAGCCGGTGAAGCCGGCAGCCACCGCCGCGGTCTGCGCCCGCTGGGCGGTGGTCAGCTCGTTGAAGGTGGCCGCCACGCCGATCAGCCGTCCGGCGAACACCTCCTGCAACATCGGCGAAGCCATGCCGATGATGCCGATGCCGGCGGTGACGTTGAGGGTGAGGACCGCCCAGACCAGCCAGAACTGGCGCGAGCGCCAGGCCACCTCAAGCGAGACGTGGCCGTCGGTCATCATCGCCTTGCGCCGCGCCTCTTCGGCCGGCGGCTGCCAGCCGGCCGGCTTCCAGCCGGCCGGCGGCAGGCGGTAGCCCCAGGCGCCGCCCATCATGAACACGAAATAGATTGCGGCCAACACCAGGAAGGTTTGCCATACCCCCACCGAGGTCGGCGTGGCGAAGTGCTTGATCAGCATGTCGGCCAGCGGCGCCCCGATCATCGCCCCGCCGCCGAACCCCATGATCGCCATGCCGGTGGCCATGCCGCGGCGGTCGGGAAACCATTTGAGCAGGGTGGAAACCGGGGAGATGTAGCCCAGCCCCAGCCCCAGGCCGCCGATCACCCCGGACCCCAGCCACAGCAGCCCGATCTGGTGCACGTACACCCCCAGCCCCGACAAGGCCAGACCGCCGGCCCAGCAGAAGGCGGCGACCACGCCGGCCTTGCGCGGGCCTTCGCGTTCCAGCCAGCCGCCCCACAGCGCCGCGGCCAGGCCCAGGAACACGAAGAACAGGGTGAACACCCAGCCGAGCATGGAAATCTTCCAGTCGCAGCCGGTCGCGAAGACCTCGCCCACCAGGTTCATCCCGGCCGGACAGGCGATGGGATGGGTGACGCCCACCGCCCGCGACAGCGGCAGCCAGAACACCGAGAATCCATAAGCCATGCCAATGCACAAATGAATGGCCAACGCCGCCGGTGGAACCAGCCAGCGGTTGAAATCAGGCGTCGCGATGGTACGTTCCTTGGCAAGCAGCGGCCATTCGGCCGCCAAAGGTGTTGCCGACATGGCGGTCCTCCCGATGCAGCCTCATTCGTTCAAGGCTTCCCCGGAAGATCTTGGAACGGTATGGGCGGGTGCCAAGCGGGTGAGTGGATTTTTTCCTGCGGAGGGGGAGGTGGCGGCCCCGCCCGCCGGGAGGACGGCCGTTTCCTTGCGACAGGAAAAGACGGGCGCCGGCCGGCCCGCGACAGCAAAAAGCCAGCCGACCCAAAAGGATCGGCTGGCTCTGCAAATGGTCGGAGTGAGAGGATTCGAACCTCCGGCCCCCACGTCCCGAACGTGGTGCTCTACCAGGCTGAGCTACACTCCGTCGGCCTTGGAGGCGCCCTTATAGCGCTATCGGCCCTGGGCTGCAAAGGGATTTTTACCGCATCGCGCCAGCGGAAAATCCGGCCGGACAGCGGTGCGAAATCGCCTAGCGGTCGGCGGCGCCGCAGGCCTCGACGTGGCTTTTGTAATTGATGTCGGCGCGCAGCAGATAGGAAATGAAGGCCTCGCTCATGGCCGTCACCACGGCGCGTCCCGCTTCGGGCGCGGCGGCGACCTGGCGGCCCAGGGCGGCAAGGCGCGACAGGCTGTCGCGTTGCGCGGCGACCACCGTGTCGGTGTTGGGAAACCGGATGCGGCGCAGGAACGCCTCCTCGCGCGCCACATGGTCTTCGGCCAGGGCCAGCAGCCCGGCCATCAGGCTGGCCGCCTGTCCGCCGTCCCCCCGGGCCAGGGCGGCCGCCACCTCGTCCAGCAGCAGGATGACCCGCTGATGGTCGTCGTCGAACTCCGCCACGCCCACGCTCATGCTTTGCAGCCAGCACATCCCCATGGCCACCCCCATCGTCACGACCAGATCCAGAAATTATAGATCGAGATTGGCTATATCAATGCGCGCAACACGGCCCTCGCCGAAAGCCATAAGTCAGCAAAAACCCCAGGGAACCGAAGTTCCCTGGGGTCCGTGGCATCAGCCGTGATCTGGCGGAATTCCGCCGCTTCCAGCTTAGACCGAATAGTACATCTGGAATTCGACCGGATGCGGGGTGTGCTCGAAGCGGTAGACTTCCTCGTACTTCAGCTCGATGTAGCTCTCGATGAATTCCTTCGAGAACACGTCGCCCTTGCACAGGAAGTCGTTGTCGGCGCGCAGCGCCTCCAGGGCTTCGCGCAGCGAACCGCACACGGTCGGAACCTGGGCCAGCTCCTCGGGAGGCAGGTCATAGAGGTTCTTGTCCATGGGCTCGCCGGGATGGATCTTGTTGGCGATGCCGTCCAGGCCGGCCATCAGCATGGCGGCGAAGGCGAGATAGGGGTTGGCGCCCGGATCGGGGAAGCGGATCTCGACGCGCTTGCCCTTCGGCGAGGCCGAGAAGGGGATGCGGCACGAGGCGGAGCGGTTGCGGGCCGAGTAGGCCAGCAGCACGGGGGCCTCGAAGCCGGGGATCAGGCGCTTGTAGCTGTTGGTCAGCGGGTTGGTGAAGGCGTTGATCGCCTTGGCATGCTTGATGATGCCGCCGATGTAGTACAGCGCGGTGTCCGACAGGTCTGCGTAGCCCGAACCGGCGAACAGGGGCTTGCCGGCCTTCCAGATCGACTGGTGGACGTGCATGCCCGAGCCGTTGTCGCCGTAGATCGGCTTCGGCATGAAGGTGGCGGTCTTGCCGTAGGACGCGGCCACGTTGTGGACGACGTACTTGTAGATCTGGATGTTGTCGGCGGCCTGGAGCAGGCTGGCGAACTTCATGCCCAGCTCGTGCTGCGACGAGGCCACTTCGTGGTGGTGCTTCTCGATGGGCAGGCCCATGTCGCCCATGACGGTCAGCATCTCGGCGCGCATGTCGACGGCGTTGTCCACCGGCGGAACCGGGAAGTAGCCGCCCTTGACGCCCGGACGGTGGCCCAGGTTGCCCTCGGCGAAGTCCTTGCCCGACGATTCGACGCCGTCTTCCGACAGCAGCTCGTAATAGCCCTTGTTCATCCCCTGTTCGAACTTGACGTCGTCGAACACGAAGAACTCGGCCTCGGGACCGAAATAGGTGGCATCGCCCACGCCCGACGACTTGACATAGGCCTCGGCGCGCTTGGCGATCGAGCGGGGATCGCGGTCATAGAGCTGGCCGGTGGCGGGCTCGACGATGTCGCAGAAGATGATCATCTGCGACTGGGCGGCGAAGGGGTCCATGCAGGCCGACGTGCAGTCGGGCATGAGGATCATGTCCGATTCGTTGATGCTCTTCCAGCCGGCGATCGACGAGCCGTCGAACATGATGCCTTCGGTCAGCATGCCTTCATCGATGGTGGAGACGTGCTGCGCGGTGTGCTGCCACTTGCCGCGAGGATCGGTAAAACGGAAATCGACGTATTTCACGTCGTTTTCCTTGATCATCTCGAGGACCTTCTTGACGTCGGACATTGGTCAAGTTCCTACAGTTTGAAGTTGAGAAAAGTAATGACGAAAACTGGCGTCCCACCGTGCGGCGCGCGGCAAACCGCGTCCCACCCGTCAAATGGCGTCGCTGCCTCTCTCGCCCGTGCGGATGCGGATCGCTTCCTCGACAGTCGAGATGAAGATCTTGCCGTCGCCGATCCGGCCCGTGTGGGCGGCCTGCTGGATGGCTTCCACCGCCCGTTCGACGAGGTTGTCCTCGATGACCAGTTCGATTTTCACCTTGGGCAGGAAATCGACGACGTACTCGGCCCCGCGGTAGAGTTCGGTATGACCCTTCTGCCGGCCGAAGCCCTTGGCCTCGGTGACGGTCAGGCCCTGGAGACCGACCTCGTGAAGCGCCTCCTTCACCTCGTCGAGCTTGAAGGGCTTTATGATCGCTTCGATCTTTTTCATGAACCCGCATCCCTGGGATTAAGCGTGGACTCAAAGCGTCAAGCGCGGCCTCCCATTTAGCATGCTCCGTGCCATTCCGACACCCGGAAAAACGCAGGGAACAACGGGAGAATATCAGCGGTAACGCCTAATATTTAGGCTGTCGTTGCATGAAAAATGAGCACCCCTCGCCCCTCTGGGCCGGCCGCCCGGCCTATGCTAGTGGTTGGGGATCGCCCCCTGGACGAGGTGCCCCGGTGAAGCCCGGCAACAGCGTGCTGTCTTCGTACGGCACCACCATCTTCGAGACCATGTCGCGGCTGGCCGCCGAGCACGGAGCGGTCAATCTCGGCCAGGGCTTTCCCGAGGGCCTGGAACCGCCGGCGCTGCTCGACCGGCTGGCCCGCGCCGCCGCCGAGGGACCGCACCAGTATCCGTCGATGATGGGCCTGCCCGCCCTGCGCCGGGCCGTCGCCGCCCACGAAGCCCGTTTCTGGGGCCTGGACCTGGACCCGATGGCCGAGACCATGGTGACCTCGGGCGCCACCGAGGCGCTGGCCGCCTGCCTGTTCGGGCTGATCGAGCCGGGCGACGAGGTGGTGCTGATCGAGCCGCTCTACGACAGCTACCTGCCGATCATCCGGCGGGCCGGCGGCGTGCCGCGGCTGGTGCGCATCGCCCCGCCCGACTGGCGCCTGCCGCTGGACGACCTGGCCGCCGCCTTCGGCCCCCGCACCAAGCTGCTGCTGCTCAATTCGCCGACCAACCCGGCAGGCAAGGTCTATGGCGCGGACGAGTTGGCCGCCCTCGCCGCCCTGCTGGAACGCCACGACGCGGTGGCGGTTTGCGACGAGGTCTACGAACACCTGGTCTATGATTGCGGGCGCCACCTGCCGCTGATGGCCCTGCCCGGGATGCGGGAGCGTTGCCTGAAGATCGGCTCGGCCGGCAAGATCTTTTCGCTGACCGGCTGGAAGGTCGGCTGGATCACCGGCTGCCCCGCCCTGCTGGCGCCGGTGGCCAAGGCCCACCAGTACCTGACCTTCACCACGCCGCCCGAGTTGCAGGCGGCGGTGGCCTGGGGGCTGGAGGAGGAGGCCGGCTATTATACCGGCCTGGCCGGCGTTCTGGCCGCCCGCCGCGACCGTCTGGCCGCCGGCCTGGCCGCCATCGGCTTCGGCGTGCTGCCGGCGGCGGGCAGCTACTTCCTGACCGCCGATTTCCGGCCACTGGGCTTTGTCGGCGACGACGCGGCATTTTGCCGCCACATCACAACCGCGGCCGGCGTCGCCGCCATCCCGGTCGGCGCCTTCTACCAATCGGCCGATATCGCCCATTTCGCCCGCTTCTGCTTCGCCAAGACCGACGCGGCCATCGACGAGGCTGTGGCCCGGCTGGCGCGGCATTTCCACCGCCAAGGTTGACCGGCCAGCCCCGGGCTGGTTGTCTGGGGCCCTCGCTGCGGAAGGGAGTCGCCGATGCTTGCCCATTGCCTTGCCGGAACCCGGGTGCTGGACCTGTCCTATTACATCCCCGGCCCCTTTGCCACCCAATGGCTGGCCGATCTGGGCGCCGAGGTGGTCAAGGTCGAACCGCCGTCCGGCGACCCGATGCGGATTATGGGCCCGGTCGACGACGACGGCACCACCGCCTTCTACAAGCTGGCCAACCGCTCGAAGACGGTGATCCGCCTCGACCTCAAGGACGCGGCCGGCCGGGCGCAGCTCGAACGGCTGGTAGCCAAGGCCGACGTGCTGGTGGAAGGCTACCGCCCCGGCGTGCTGACCCGCCTGGGCTTCGGCCGCGAGCGGCTGGATGCCCTCAATCCCCGGCTGGTCCATTGCGCGCTGACCGGCTACGGCCAGACCGGCCCGATGGCGCCGCGCGCCGGCCACGACCTGACCTATATGGCGCTGGCCGGGGCGCTGGCCGCCAACGGCACGGCGGAGCGGCCGGTCATCCCGTTCCCGCCGGTGGCCGACCATGCCGGCGCCATGGCGGTGGTGGTGGCGGTGCTGGCGGCGCTGTTGCAGCGGGGCCGCACCGGGCGCGGCGCCCATCTCGACATCGGCCTGTCGGACGCGGCGCTGAGCTGGATGGGCGGGGTGATGACCACCGCCCGGCGCTGGGGCGAGCCGGGGCGCGAGGATGGCCTGATCAACGGCGGCGCCGCCTGTTACCGCCTCTACCGCACCCGCGACGGCCGCTATTTCGCCCTGGCGGCGCTGGAGGAGAAGTTCTGGGTCGCCTTCTGCCGGGCGGTCGGCCGCGAGGACTGGATCGCCCGCCAATCCGAGCCCATGCCGCAAACCGGCTTGATCGCCGAGTTGGACGCCCTGTTCGCCGGCCGCGACCGCGACGCGTGGGCCGCCCTGCTGGCTCCCGCCGATTGCTGCGCCGAACCGGTGCTGAGCCCGGCCGAGGTGCCGGACCACCCCCAGGCCCGCGCCCGCGGCCTGGTGCGTAGCGGCGACGGGTTGGTGGAAGCATTGCTGCCGGTGCTGGTGGACGGCGCGCCGGCCGCCGGACGGCGGCCCTTCGTCGAGGCCGACCCCCAGACCGTCGTGGCGGCATGGTGCTAGACGGGCCTCTGCCGGCCCACGGCGGCGACCTCGCCGCGGCCGAGGCGCGCTGGGCGCGGCCGATCCAGGGCTGGCTCGACCTGTCCACCGGCTGCAATCCCTGGCCCTATCCGGTGCCGACCCTGCCGCCCGCCGCCTGGAGCCGCCTGCCCGGCCGCGCCGAGGACCTGGCCCTGCGCCGGGCGGCAGCGGCCTTCTATGGCGCGGCCGATCCCGAGTGCGTGCTACCGGCGCCAGGCAGCGGCGCACTGATCCGCCTGCTGCCGCGCCTGCTGCCGCCGGGGCCGGTGGCGGTGGTCGGCCCGACCTATGGCGAGCATGCCGCCGCCTGGGCGGCGGCCGGCCATGCGGTGCGCGACATTCCCCACCTGGATGCCGCCGGCGAATCCAGCGTGGTGGTGGTCGCCAATCCCAACAATCCCGACGGCCGCACCGTCGCCCCCGCCCGCCTGCTGGCCCTGGCCGCCGAACTGGCCGAGCGCGGCGGCCTGCTGGTGGTGGACGAGGCGTTCGGCGACACCGACCCGGCCCTGTCGGTGGTGCCGCACTTGGCGCCGGGCCTGCTGGTGCTGCGCTCGCTGGGCAAGTTCCACGGCCTGCCCGGCCTGCGCCTGGGCTTCGCCCTCGCCCTGCCCGACCGCCTCGCCCCGCTGGCCGAGGCCCTGGGACCCTGGCCGGTTTCGGGGCCGGCCCTGGAGATCGGCCGCCGCGCCCTGGAAGATGGCGACTGGGCGTCCGCCACCCGCAGCCGCCTTGCCCAGGCGGCGGCCCGCCTCGACCGTGTCCTGATGGAGGCCGGGCTGACGGTGGCCGGCGGCACGCCCTTGTTCCGGCTGGTGGACCATGCCGATGCCCACGGCCTATGGGACCGCCTGGGCCGCGCCGGCATCCTGACCCGCGCCTTTCCCGCCCGTCCCCTGTGGCTGCGCCTGGGCCTGCCCGCCGGCGAGGCCGCCCTGCTGCGCCTGGGCCGCTCCCTGCGCTGACCGCGCCTGCCTGTCCGCCCGGGTGGGTGGATACTTACCTTTCGTGATAGGAAAGTAAGTTTCCACATGCGCCCGGGCGGGCCGCACCCCGACCTCAGGCAAATCCCGCATTTCCGCCTTTTACGCCATCTGGCACGCCCTTTGCGGAAGCCTTCCGGATAAAGAGAACAAGAATACCGGGAGGGTGTCCGTACAACCGGATTCGACCGATGCGGTCTCCGGCGCTCCCTCGGTATTCGCCTGCCATGCGACGCCCTAGAGAGGTGGGGGAAGATGTACGACGACTCCAGCTTGCCACCCGCGGACGAGGTCCAAACCCGGTTCGGGATCGACCGCCGCGATTTCCTCACGTTCTGCGCCGGCATTGCCGCCACCCTGGGCCTGCCGCGCGCCGCCGAGGCGCAGATCGCCTCGGCGATCGTCTCCAAGGAGCGCCCCTCGGTCATCTGGCTGCATCACCAGGAATGCACCGGTTGCACCGAATCGCTGCTGCGCTCCGAGCATCCGACCCTCGACAAGCTGATCCTGGACATCATCTCGCTGGACTACCACGAGACCCTGTTCGCCGCCGCCGGCCATCAGGTCGAGGCCGCCCGCCTGGCGGCCATGGAAAAGAACAAGGGCAAGTACCTGCTGGTGGTGGAGGGCGCCATCCCCACCAAGGACGGCGGCATCTATTGCAAGATCGCCGGCCAGACCTCGCTGGATCTGACCCGCGAATGCGCGGCCAATGCCGCCGCCGTGCTGGCCATCGGCTCGTGCGCCTCGTGGGGTGGCATGCCCTCGACGCCCCCCAACCCCACCGGCTCGACCGGCGTCGGCGAGGCGCTGGGCCGTTCGGACGTGGTGAGCATCCCCGGCTGCCCGCCCAATCCCTACAACTTCCTGGCCACGGTGGTGCACTTCCTGACCTTCGGCAAGCTGCCGGACCTGGATGCCAAGAACCGGCCGCTGTTCGCCTATGGCCGCCTGATCCACGAGAATTGCGAGCGCCGCGCCCATTTCGACGCCGGCCGCTTCGCCCTGGAATTCGGCGACGAGGGGCACCGCAAGGGCTATTGCCTCTACAAACTGGGCTGCAAGGGCCCCGAGACCCATGCCAATTGCCCCATCGTGCTGTTCGGCGACGTCGGCATGCAGTCCTGGCCGGTCGGCACCGGCCATCCCTGCATCGGCTGCACCGAGCAGGGCATCGGCTTCGCCAAGCCCATCTACGCCCTGGCCGACCTGAAGAACCAGCGGCCACCCGTGACCTATGCCCGCGCCGTCGAGGAACAGGGCGGCGGCGCCACCGCCGCCTCGGCCGGTCTGGTCGGCGCCCTGGTGGGAGCGGCCGTGGGGGCCGGCGCCATGCTGACCAAGAAGATCCGCCACGATGAGGACGGCCAGGAGTAGCCCGCCATGACCATCGATCGCCGCAACTTCCTGCGCGCGGGGTTGGCCGGCACGGCGGCGGCGGCCGCCTGCGCCACCCTCGGCGCGCCGCCGGCCGAGGCGCGGGAAAACAAGACCGTGCCGGAGCAGGCGGTAGGCCTGCTCTACGATTCGACCCTGTGCATCGGCTGCAAGGCCTGCCAATCGGCGTGCAAGACCGCCAACAACCTGCCGCTGGAGGACAATATCGGCGGCGGGCTGTGGGATACGCCCCTCGACCTGTCGGGCAAGAGCTATACGGTCATCAAGCTCTATGCCGACGGCAAGATGGAGCACAAGGATCAGGTGAAGGACGGGTTCGCCTTCATCAAGCGGCAATGCCTGCATTGCGCCGATCCGTCCTGCGTCTCGGCCTGCCCGGTGCAGGCCATGCGCAAGGACCCCAAGCTCGGCATCGTCACCTACAACGCCGATGCCTGCATCGGCTGCCGCTACTGCGTCGCCGCCTGCCCCTACGGCGTGCCGCAGTTCCAGTACGATACGCCGACCCCCAGAATCGCCAAGTGCCAGCTGTGCCACCACCTGCTGGCCAAGGGCGGCATCCCGGCCTGCGCCGGCCACTGCCCGACCGGCGCCACCCTGTTCGGCACCTATGAACAGCTGTCCGCCGAGATCGAGCGGCGCAAGGCCATGACCCCCGGCGAGATCAACCAGTTCCCGCGCCGCACCGTCGATGCGGGCGACCCGCAGGAACGGCCGGCCGGCCAGTACACCGAACAGGTCTACGGCGCCAAGGAACTGGGCGGCACCCAGGTCCGCTATCTGGCCGGCGTGCCCTTCGACAAATTCGGCCTGCCCACCGGGTTGCCGGAGCGCTCCTACGCCTCGCGGTCGGAAACCCTCCAGCACTCGCTGTACGGCCACCTCGCCGCCCCGGCGGTGGTGCTGGCCGGCTTGGTGACCGCCGCCTGGAACGGCTCGAAATCCCATGCCGGCGACGAACACGACGAGGATCAACACGACGGGGGTCGTCATGACTAAGCCCATCACCGGCAAGCAGGCCCACGCGGCGCTGGGCGGCAGCCTGGTCAGCCCCTTCACCGTCACCCTGGCGGCCCTGGTCGCCACCGCCCTGTTCTTCCTGGCCCGGCGCTTCCTTTTCGGCCTGGGAGCCGTGACCAACATCAACAACGGCTTTCCCTGGGGCATCTGGGTGGTCTGGGACGTGGTCATCGCCACCGGCTTCGCCTGCGGCGGCTATGCCATGGCCCTGGTCACCTACATCCTGAACCGCGGCGAATACCACCATCTGGTGCGCCCGGCGCTGACCGCCTCGCTGTTCGGCTATTCCCTCGGCGGCGCGTCGGTGCTGATCGACCTCGGCCGCTACTGGAACTTCTGGCACATCCTGTCGCCGGCCTATTTCAACACCGGCTCGGTGATGTTCGAGGTGGCGGCCTGCATCTCGTGCTACGTGCTGGTGCTGTGGATCGAGTTCTCGCCCACCTTCCTTGAGCATTTCGGCCTGCACGGGGTGCGCCGCAAGCTGTCCAAGGCGATGTTCTTCTTCATCGGCCTGGGCGTGCTGCTGCCCAGCATGCACCAAAGCTCGCTGGGCTCGCTGCTGCTGGTGTTCGGCTACCAGATCCATCCGCTGTGGCAGACCCCGCTGCTGCCGCTGCTGTTCCTGTTGACCGCCGCCTGCATGGGCTTTTCCGTGGTGATCCTGGAGGCGACCCTGGCGGCGGTAGGCTTCAAGCGCGACGTGCACGAGGACCTGCCGCTGCTGGGCAAGCTGGGCAAGATCATTGCCGGCATCCTCTGCGTCTACCTGACCCTGCGCCTGGGCGACCTGATCGTGCGCGGCAAGATCGGGCTGGTCTTCACCTCGGGCATCCGCAGCGTGATGTTCCTGGTCGAGATGGCCCTGTTCGCCTATCCCGTCGCCGTGCTGTCCCGGGCCGCCAACCGCCAGCGCATGTCCAAGCTGTTCCCGGCGGCATGCAGCATGCTGGGCGGCGCGGTGCTCTACCGCATCGACGCCTTCCTGGTCGCCTACCAGACCGGCCCCGGCTGGCATTACTTCCCCTCGGTGCCGGAAATCATGGTCACCGTCGGCATCATCGCCCTGGAAATCCTGTCCTACATCGTCTTCGTCCGGAAGTTCCCGATCCTTCCCGGCCACCCCGCCCCATCCCATCCGGCCTCGCCCAATCCGGCCTCGCTTTGAGGAGATCTGAACCGTGTCCAAGAGAATCACCATCGACCCCATTACCCGGATCGAAGGCCATCTGCGGATCGACTGCGAGGTCGACGGCGGCCGGGTCACCAAGGCCTGGTCCTCGGGCCAGATGTGGCGCGGCGTGGAACTGATCCTGCTGGACCGCGACCCGCGCGACGCCTGGGCCATCACCCAGCGCATCTGCGGCGTATGCACCACGGTGCATGCCATCGCCTCGGTCCGCGCGGTGGAAAACGCGCTGGACCTGGAGGTGCCGGTCAACGCCCAGTTCATCCGCAACATGATCATCACGGCGCATGCCATCCACGATCACATCGTCCATTTCTACCACCTGTCGGCCCTCGACTGGGTGGACGTGGTCTCGGCGCTCAAGGCCGACCCGGCCAAGGCGTCGGCCCTGGCCGAATCCCTGTCGGACTGGACCATGAACTCCAAGGAGGTGATGGCCCAGACCCAGAACAAGCTGAAGACCTTCGTCGGCAGCGGCCAGTTGGGGCCGTTCACCAACGGCTACTGGGGCCACCCGGCGATGAAGCTGTCGCCCGAGGTGAACCTGCTGGCGGTGAC
>JAKAFA010000349.1 GCA_021818185.1 Pseudomonadota bacterium
CGGCTGCGCAAGTTGGAGAAGGTCATTCGCCGCACCGAACTGCTCGAAGCCGCAGGCCCATTCCAGGGTGAACGCCAAGGCAATCTCCTACGTGATGATCCACAGGAACGGCAGCACGGGGGCCGTCACCGGGGCTCCACCGTTGCCGCAAAGGACCTCGACGGCCATCTGTCCCAGGTTCAGCGCCGGACCGCCCTGCCGCAGCACCTCCACCGCGAGCTGAGTCAGCATGACGCCGACCGGCTGGGTCGAACCGCTGCCCCGCAGAACCTCGACCGCCACCTGCCCCAGGCGGACCGGGGAGATGCCGCCGCGCAGCACCTCCGCCGCCATCTGATTGGTGCGAACCGCCGCCGGCCCGTCGCGCAGGATTTCGGCGACGACCTGACCCTGGCGGATGCCGGCCTGGCCACCGCGTAAAACCTCGACTGCTGCCTGGGTGAGGTTGACGCCGGTCACGACGCGATCCTGGCCCCGGCCGACAGGCTATTAACGCCGGTGGCTGTCCAGGCAGCCCCGGTGTTGGGATCGGTATCGGCATAGGCCGCGAAATAGGTATAGGACGTGCCGGGGGGCTGCGCGGCGCCCGTGACCTCGGTGGTGCCCGATTTGATCTGCACCGACACAGTGCGGACGCCGCTGTCGGTCTTGCGCATCAGCGCCGACACCTTGACCCCGGCGATGTTGGACGGCGTGGAACTGAGCGAACCGAAGCCATAGCGGTCCTCGGCCCCCACCGTGCTCGACGCGACGTAGCTCAGGTCCCCGCCGGGGGGAACTTCGTTGGTCTCGCTGTAATTGCCGGACAGCCCGGTGACATTGCCCCAGACCTGCAGGCTGGACTGGCCGGAGCTCATGCCGGGCGCCGTGGCCGGGACGCCGCTGGAATAGGTGACGTTGGCGGTAGTGCCGGCGTTGGTGGAATAGGCGCTGTTGTCCTGGCGCTGCATGGACAGCGAGGTGTCGGTGAGATAGCCGATCCATAGCGGCGTGCCGGGTGAGAGCGTCTGCGGCGTGGCGAGCGCCATGGTCACGGCCGTGCCGGCGTTGGCCCCGGTCACCTGCGGCCCGCTGGAGAGCAGGTTGCCGGGCGCGCCGTTGTTGTCGGCATAGACGGCCGGCTTGAAATTGGCGCTGACGGACGTGGATTGCGGCATCGTCGACACGCTGGCCAGAATCCCCGCCACCGTCGGCGTGAATTTCCGCAGGAAAAGCTGGTTGGCCGACATGTAAGCGGTGGAACCGTTCAGGCTGTACCAGGCCCCGATCACCCCCTGGCCGGGGGTGAAGGCGACCGAGGAATCGGCGGTCGGGAACAGCGTCTCCACGCGGCTATCGCCGCGCACCGCGTTGTTGACGCTGCCGGTGGTGTCGAACAGGTACATGTCGTCGAAATTGCAGGTGTTGCCGCCCAGCAGCACGGTGTTGGCGAAGGCATTGCCGCTGCTCTTGAGGTTGCCGGTGCCGGTGAACACCTGGGCGCCGTCGAGCCAGACGGTGTAGGTGCCGGCGGAAGCAAAGGTCAGATCCCATTCGACGTAGTGCCAGGAATTGGCGGTGATCGCGGCCGACGAGATGGCGATCTGGGTACCGCCCAAGCCTCCCTGCCACAGCACCAGCTTGCCCTGGGAATTGAGGCCGACCGAGCACTGGTTGGTGCCGGCATCGGCGAACTGGACGCCACTGTTGCTGGAGAGATTGGGCTGGAGCGCGATGCCGCCGATCAGGCGGGGATAGTTGGCCGGCAGCGAGCGGCTGGCGGTGTTGCCGTAGCTGATCTGCAGGGCCAGGCTGCCCGCGAAGCGGCCGGTGACGAACATGCCGTTCTGCGGCACGGTGGTCCATTCGCTGCCCATGGTCGAGTTGGCCGGCGCGGCGTAGAGCGGGCCGTACTTGTCGAAACCGTCCCAGAAGATGTCGGCCATGGATTTACCTCGTCCCGGAAAGGGTGTAGCTGGGCGCAGCGAAGGTGGCGTCGGCCAGCGACGGCGCGTCGAGTTCCAGCACGTCGCCCGCCGCCAGCACCACTTGGTTGGTGAAATTGAACGTCCCCGCGGTGGCCCCAGCGGCGAAGGCGATGCTGCCGATCGCAGTGCCGTTCTGCTTGAGGCCCAGGGTGACGGCATTGGTCGGCGCGGTCTGACAGACGGCGCGGCTGCCGGCGAGGCCGGCCGGCAGGGTGACCGAGCGCACCATCTCGATGCGGAACAGCACCTGCCCGGCGGCGGGGAGCCCCGGCAGGAAGCCGGCAATGTCGTAGGGATTGACCCCGGCCGTTGGAGCCACGGCGGTGATCTGGCCGGAGGCGTTGACCGTGAGCCCGCCATAGGTCCCGGCCGCGTTCAGCAAGGGAAAGCCGGTGCCCTTGGGCGTGTAGCTGGTGGCGGCGCAGGTGGACAGATCCTGCACGCCCCCGCCCCAGACGTTGAAGGACTGGAGCTTGACGGTGATCGCCTGGCCGACATAGGCCTGCGGCAAATCGTATTGGAATACTGCTGAATCCAGCCGGGCGAACTGCGCCCCCGTCGCATGGGCGCCGGCCGCCGTGCCGTAGAGGCCGCGATAGAGGGTGGCGAGGCTGTACTTGCCCGTGGCCGTCAGGGTGGCGGTTTCGAAGGCCAGCAACTCACCGTCGCACCAGCACAGCGTGCGGGAGGCGGCGGCATCGGCAGCGGTGCCGGACGACAGGGTGCCGGCGCTCTGATTGAGATCGACGGCCAAAGTGTCCCCGTTGTCGGGGTTGGTGCCCGAGAACGCGGCCAGGCCGGCGGTGAGCACACCCATCCGCGCCGGGCCCTGGATGGTGCCGGCCATCTCGTAATCGGTGCCGTCCACCGACAGCCAGACATTGCAGCCGCCCCAATTGGGATCGGCCACCCCGTTGCTGCCGCCCGAGGCGGCGATCCACACCTGGG
>JAKAFA010000096.1 GCA_021818185.1 Pseudomonadota bacterium
GGCGGCGGCGCTGCGGCTGTGCGCCATTTCCGTGGCGGTGGCTTTCGCCGCCCTGCTGGCCGCCGAAGGGCTGGCGCGGCGGCTCCGGCGGACCATCGGGGGGTAGCGGCATGTTGGAGGTCGCGGCCCGCCGCAAGCAGGGAGGCTTCCGCCTGGAGGTGGACTTCGCCGCCGGGCCCGGGGTGACCGCCCTGTTCGGCCCATCGGGGTCGGGCAAGACCTCGGTGGTGGATATGGTGGCCGGCCTGGCGCGGCCGGAAGCCGGGCGGATCGCCGCGGGCGGGCGCGTCCTGTTCGAGTCCGCCGCCGGCATCGACCTGCCGCCCGAGCGTCGGCGGGTCGGTTGCGTCTTCCAGGATGCCCGGCTGTTCCCCCATCTGTCGGTGCGTTCCAACCTGGATTTCGGCCGGCGGCGCCTTCCGGAAGCGGCGCGCAGCGTCGGCTTCGACGACGTGGTCGAGGTGCTGGGCATCGGCCCTCTGCTCGACCGCCGGCCGGGCCGGCTGTCGGGCGGCGAGAAGCAGCGGGTGGCCATCGGCCGCGCCCTACTGGCCAGCCCGCAGCTTCTGCTGATGGATGAGCCGCTGGCCGCCCTCGATGCCCCGCGCAAAGACGAGGTGTTGCCGTTCATCGCCCGTCTGGCCCGGCATTTCCGCCTGCCCATCCTCTATGTCAGCCACGCCATGGACGAGGTGCTGCGCCTGGCCGATACCCTGGTACTGATGGACCAGGGACGAGTGGCGGCGTCGGGAACCGTCGAAGACCTGCTGGCCCGTCCCGATCTGCGGCCGTTTACCGGGCGCGTCGACGCCGGTGCGGTGCTGGGCGCCACCGTGGCCGCCCATGACGACAGCTATGGCATCACCCGGCTGGTTTTCGCCGGCGGCACCCTGCTGGTCGGGCGGGTGGACATTCCGGTGGGCGGCGGGGTGCGGGTGCGTATCCATGCCCGCGACGTGGCCATCGCCACGGAACGGCCGGAGAGGGTGAGCATCCGCAACGTGCTGGCCGCCCGGGTCCGCTCGGTCGCCGGAACCGAGGGGCATCTGGTCGATGTCATGCTGGATTGCGGCGGCTGCCGCCTGTGGTCGCAGATCACCCGCCAGGGGCAGGCGCAACTGGGCCTGAAGCCGGGGATGGAGGTGTTCGCCCTGATCAAGGCGCTGACCATCACCCGCGGCGACGTCGCCGGGCGCGACGGCTAAGGCGACACGGATCTGTTCACCGCCGGCATCGGGCCAGAAGGCGAACTGGAATGCGCCCGGCGGCGGGTGATCCCTTTGCTTGGCTTCGCGCATCAGCCGGTCCCGCCGCCCTGGATGCCCTGCGCGACGGCCCGCGCCGCGATCCCCCGGTCTGGCTGCGGCATTGCGAACAGGCCTGTCGGCGTTCGCCCGTCCCGTGACCGCTACAGTGACCCGGCGATCATGTTGACGGTCAGCGCCAGCACCACCGTGTTGAAGAAGAACGACAGGATGCCGTGGGCGGCCACCGCCCGGCGCATGGCCCGGCTGGTGCAGGCCACGTCGGAGACTTGGTTGGTCATGCCGATCACCGTCGAGGCATAGAAGAAATCCAGGTAATCGGGCTGCCGTTCGTCGGGAAAGGCGAAGCCGCCGCGATCTCCGCCGCCTGGACCCTCGCCGTAGTAGATATGGGCGTAGTGCAGGGTGAAGGCGGTCTGCATCACGCCCCAGGCCAACAGGATGGTCGCGGTAACCAGGGCCAGCGGCCCCAGGGTGGCATCGCCCCGCAGATCCCGGGTTTCGCGCAGTGACAGCGCGGTGGTCATCAGGCTGACGCAGGCCGTCCCCACCGTCAGCACCAGCAGCATCCACCGGCCGGTACCGTCGCACCGCGCCCGGCGGCGCACCGTGTCGGGGGTGGACCGGATCACGTCCAGCCAGGTCAGCCCGAGGAAGGACACCGCGCCGACGTCCCAAGCGGCGATGGCTCGGCTGTATTGGCCCAGGCGGTCGGGCAGCAGCGCCAATGCCAGGAAAAAGGCGGCGACCGCCACCAGCGCATGGACATTGATGCGGGCTGCCCGTCGGCGGGACGTGGGCGGGCCGTAGAGCGGCGGCCGACCGAGCGACTCGTTTCCGCGCGCCGCCCCGCCGCCCAGCCGCCGCAGGCGGTTACCGGCCGGCATGACGTCCTTCGGCGAATTCCTCGATCATCTTGGCGCAGAATTGCGGCAGATCCTGGGGGCCGCGGCTGGTGACCAGCCCCTGGTCGGCCACCACCGGCCGGTCGATCCAGTCGCCGCCGGCATTGCGGATGTCGGTTCTGAGCGACGGCCACGAGGTCAGGGTGCGGCCATCGACCACGTCGGCTTCGACCAGTGTCCACGGTCCATGGCAGATGGCGGCGACCGGCTTTTCCGCATCGAAGAAGGCGCGGGCGAAGTCGACGGCGCGCCGCTCGGTGCGCAACTGGTCGGGATTGGCCACCCCGCCCGGCAGGACCAGGCCGTCATACTGGTCGGGCCCGGCCTGGTCCAGGGTGCGGTCCACCGCGACGGTGCCGGCCTTGTCGTGGTGCGCCATGCCCTGGATGCGGCCGCCATGGGGGGCGATCACCTCGACGGTGGCGCCCTCGCGACGCAGGGCTTCCAGCGGTTCGGTCAGCTCGCTGTGCTCGAAGCCGTCGGTGGCCAGGATGGCAATGCGCTTGCCGGCAAGTTTTCCACTCATGAAATCCTCCTGAAGCGGGGGTTCCTTTGGCAACAGCCGCCCGCCGGGATCGGTTCGCTACGCGGTATGGTTAGGTTGGCTGCGCACAGACAACCAACATACAATCTGTTAAATGGGCCGTCCGCCATTTGGCGAGACGGCTTTTTCGTGGGAGGTTCGACAATGTTGGTGTGGGAAGAATCCTACAGGATCGGCCACGACCGGATGGGCAGCCAGCATCTGGTTCTGGTGGCGCTCATCAATCAACTGGACATCAACGTCCACGACGATGACGCGCACGACGTTCTGCCCGACGCGCTGAAGGCAGTGGGGGCCTATGTCGGCTACCACTTCGCCGAAGAGGAGCAGGTCATGCGGGCCGCCGGCTATCCGCGCCTGGACGGCCATGTGGCGATGCGCCGGGACTTCGCCGCCGAGTTCGAGCGGCTGCTGGCGCTGGCCGCCGACGGGCAGGCGCTGCGGGCGCCATATGATCGAGGATACCTTCCTTCCGGACACCAGCCTGACCGCCAGCCCATGGTTGTTCCATTCGCTCAAGGAGCATTTCGACCGGGCGGCTTTCAAGGTGGTGGCCCATGAAGTGCCGGAGTATCGGCACAAATCCTTCGCCATCAATGTCCGACTGCCGATGGTCCTGTCGCGGGAATTCGCGGAATTTTGCGATGGCCTGCCCAGCCGCCTGGCGGGGCGCATCGTGGTTGAAGCCCACAAGACCGATATCGTCCAACATTGTGGCCCGTTCCGCGGCGCGCTGGTGCTGTCGCGCTGTGACGATCCCCGCGCCTTTCCGCTGGCGCGTGCCCTGGGCATCCGCTATGTGCAGGGGCGGCTGGCCGACCAGTTCTTCAAGGGGGGCATGGCCTTGTAGGCCCGGCGCGGGTTGCGGCGGACCCCGCGCCAAGGTTAAGGTGCGGCGGGGCCACCGGAGCGTCCGGGGCCGTGCGCCGGGATGATCCATGCGCCTGATGTGGACCTTTTCCGCCGGAATCCTGTTCGCCGGCCTTGTGCTGCTTGCTTCGGCGCCGCTGATCGGCGGCACCGCCCTGATGGCATGGTTGTCGCGCGGGCCGTTATGGACGACGATGGGCGGCCAGTCGTTTTTCGCGGTGCGCATGGTCGACGGGCTGATGGCCGGGCGCAGCGACAATATCGCCTTCCGCCCGCTGTCGCTGGTGCGGCGGGGGGAGACGCAGCCGCGCCGCCTGCTGGCCCGCCTGGAGGTCACCACCACCGAATTCGCCGAATCCTCGGCCGAGGGCCGGGTGCGCCTGGACGTCTGGCCGCTGACCGGCCCCCAGGATCTGCGCAAGCCGCCGCTCTATACCCTGGTGGTGCCGGGGCGGGGCGCCGCTTTCGACGGCGACAGCATGCTGAGCGTCGAGCACGGTGGCGGGCGCCGATCGTTCTACGGTCTGGCCGACGGCACCTGGCTGTTCGATTCCGACACGCCGCTCGCCACCTTCTCGCTGGACGAACGTAAGCGCTTCGTCGCCCTGGCGGTCGCCGACGACGCCCTGCCCGACCAGGCGGTGGCGGTGCTGACTTATGCCTCGGCCGGGCGGGCGCTCCACCGGCTGCTGCTGACGGCGGACGATCCGGTCCGCGCCCGCGTCCTGCGGGGGACCGTCTCCATGACCCGGCCGGTGGCGCGGCTGATCGATGCCGACCGCCGGGTGCTGGAGGTGTCGCTGCCGGCCGGAATCATGCGGATTCCCTTCGTCGGCGACGATATCAACCCGGCCGCCGCCCAAATTCCGGCCGGTCTCAGGCTGGACGAAATCAAGCCCTGGATCGCCGGCCGTTAGTGGACCGGTTCAACGTCCCGGCCTTGGGGTCAAGCCACCATCTGCCACCAGCGGCGGGCTTCACCGGCCGTCCAGGCCGGGCCGTGGCCGGAGCATAGCAGGCTGTCGTCGGCGACCATGCCGAGCAGGCGCGGGATCGAGGCCCACAGCATCTCCTCATTGCCGCCCGGCAGGTCGGTGCGGCCAACGCCCTGGCGGAACAGCGTGTCGCCGGTCAGGACGAAGGGGCCGAAATCATAGCAGACGCCGCCTGGCGTGTGGCCGGGGGTGCGGATGGTTCGCACCGGGGCGCCGCCCAGGTTCAGGACCGGCTCGCCGTCGAAGGGCTGAAGCGCGCCGGGCTTGTCCAGCCCCGCGCCGGTCAGTGTCCGGTTCAGGGAGCCGGCGGCGGCGATCACCGGGGCCTCGTCGGTATGGGCCAGGGTGGGGATGCCCAGGGCGGTTTCCACCGCCGCTACCGCACCGATATGGTCGGGGTGTCCATGGGTCAGCCAGATGGCCTGCGGCGTGCCGCCTTCCGCGGCGACTGCCGCCAGGATGTCATCGGAATCGCCGCCGGGATCGACCACGACAAGCGCCCCGCTGGGGCGGTGGCGGACGATGTAGCAGTTCTCGTGCCAGGGCGGCCGGGTCACCACCACCGTCACAGCAAAATCGCCGAAATCGCCAAGGAAGTGTTTGCTCATCCTGCTTCGCCCGTTCCTGTTTCGCCCGCGCGCCACCTATAGCCGAAGCCGCCGGGCTTTCCTAGGGCGTCCCTTTACCGGCTGGTAAGGAAAGCGGCGGAGAATAGTGATATGACCGAAATCGTAGCCCCCGGGCCGCTCCCGGCCGCGCGTGGCGATGCCGGTGCGGATGCGCCGGCCGCCCCCCGCCCCCAGACCACCGCCCCGTCCTATCGTCTGGCATTCGAGGACGTCGAATTCCTGCTGCGCCAGGATCTCCGCCCGGTGCGTCTGCAACTCGAACTGATGAAGCCGGAACTGCTCCAGCAGGAGCACGGCATCCGCTCGACCATCGCGGTGTTCGGCTCCGCCCGCATTCCCGACCCCGCCAGGGCGGCCAAGGCCCTGGCCGAGGCCGAGGCGGCGGCCCATGCCGACCCGCGCGATGCCGTGGCCGCCCGCCGTCTGGCGGTGGCCCGGCGCACGGCGGCCAACAGCCGCTATTACGAGGAGGCGCGCCGCTTCGCCGAGATCGTCGGCAGCACCTGCGTGGGGGAGCAGGTCTGCGATTTCGTCATCAAGACCGGCGGCGGGCCGGGCATCATGGAGGCGGCCAACCGCGGCGCGGCCGATGCCGGCGGCAAGTCCATCGGGCTCAACATTGTTCTGCCCGAGGAACAGGGCCCCAATCCCTATGTCACCGCCGAACTGTGCTTCCGGTTCCACTATTTCGCCATCCGCAAGATGCATTTCCTGACCCGGGCCAGGGCCCTGGTGGTGTTTCCCGGCGGCTTCGGCACCCTGGACGAACTGTTCGAGGCGGCCACCCTGATCCAGACCGGCAAGATCGATCCTATCCCCATCCTGATGTTCGGACGCGAATACTGGGAGCGGGTCATCAATCTGGATGCCATGGCGGGCGAGGGGATGATTGCGCCCGAGGACAAGAACCTGTTCACCTTCGTCGAAACCGCCGAAGAAGCGTGGAGCTGCATCGCCGACTTCTACCGTTTGCCCCGGCCGCGGTGAGGGGGACCGGGATCGGGTGCTGACCCGATAGGAAGCCCCAAGGGGCTTGGGGTAATATGGCCCCGTCGTCGTGATCGCGGCTACCGGCCATTGGGGGGGAACCAGGGTCCTTGGCCGCGCACCCGCCGCCGGTGTGGGATGTCATGATGAACTCCCGGGGGGGAGGAGACGCCCCGGCCTGTCATGGGCCGGGGCGTTTTGCTGATCGGCGCGGAGTCAAGCTCGCCTGTGCGGAGTGGTGTTGTCCGGTGGTGGCATGGCGTCCCGGCGGTATTCGCGCTATAATATTCAAGTCATTGCGACGGAGGGATGATCATGACCAACATCCTCAACGTCATTTCCGCCCTGGCCGAAGCCGTCTCTGCCGCGCCGCACGCCAAGGGGGAACGGCCCCGGCAGCCGGTCGTCACCATCTCCCGCGACTACGGGGCGGGGGGCGAGGTGATCGCCCAACGCCTGGCGGAGCGCTTGGGCCTGCCGATCTACGACGAGACCGTGTTGCGGGAAGTGGCGGCCCGGCTGAACGATGACCCGTCCATCGTCCGCATGCTCGATGAGGGGTTGGGCCGGGCCAAGGATATGTGGCTTTACCGTCTGTTCTCGGGAAAGGACGTCAGCCCCGACACCTACCGTGACACCCTGATCCGGGTGGTTCTCAGCCTGGGCCGGCTGGGTGGGGTGATTGTCGGCCGCGGCGCCCATCTGATCCTGGCCGAATCTTGTGCCCTCCGGCTGCGGATCGCCGGGTCGCCGGATGTTTGCGCCCGCCGTCTGGCGGCCGCCGGCGACGGCGAGTACGAGGCGATGTTGGCCAAGGTCAACGAAATAAACCATCGGCGCAGCAAATTCGTGTGGGACGTGTTCCACACCCGCCTGGCCGACGCCCATCAGTTCGACCTGACCATCAACACCGACCGGATGGAGGATCTGGCCGAGGTGGCGGATCTGCTGGTGCCGCTGGCCCGCGCCATCCACGCCGGCAAGGTTCTGCGCCGGGATCTGGGAGACGCCGGGTAAGCGGCCCGCCGCTTCAGCCGATACGGCCCAAGGCTGTCCCGCCTCCAGCCCCCGGCGGTCCCGGCGGCTGGGGCGGGGCCGAGGCGGCGGCCACGCGCTTCATCAGCTTTTCCACGTCTTCCGCCGCATGGGAGGCGGCGTCGATGATGGGCTTGAAGCCGAGCGGGTCGCTGATCCGCTCCAGCAAGGCTTTGGCGTGGGCCAATTCCACCATCGCCTCCTGGAAGCGGCCGGCCGCCACCAGGGGGTCGACCGCCTTGCGCATGCGGTTGGGCACCCGGCGCAACAATCCCAGGCGGCGGTTTGACAGCACCTTGAAATCCATGGTCTCGACCAGCAGGTCGGCGTAGCGGCCAGGATGCAGCGCCTCGAACAGCAGTTCGATCAACTCGATTTCGCCGAATTCCAGGATCAGGAACTCGCGGTGGGTCTTCTGCCAGTCGCGGACGAATGCGCCGATGGCGGCCAACTGGGTGGCGAAAGCGGATTCGAAATGGTGGCAATCCAGCATTCGCCAAGCGCGCGACGCTGTCATCGGCAACCGCCCGGGCTGTCCGAAGCGGCGGGCGGCATTGACCGCCACCGCCAGCAGCTGCTCATCGGTGGCGTTCACCGTCGTACGGGGCCAGACGGCATAGAGCAGGTCCAGCGCTTCGAAGTCGTCGGCGGGGGGCGGATCGGCCAACAGCAGGGCCAGGGGGTCGCCCGGCGGTTCCGGTTCCGGTGCCGGTTCTGGCCCCGGCACGGTCGGTTTCGGAGCGTCGGCTTCGACGGACGCCGCGTCGTCCACCGGGACATCTGCGCCCGCCGGGTCGGTCGTGCCGCCGGCCTCGCCGCCGCCCGGATGGTCCTCTCCGCTGACGGATTCCGTCAGCACCAGGGCATCCTCCACCTCCTCGTCGGCCGGCATCGCGTCCGCCGCCGCAGCCACGGCGGCTGCGGCGGCGGGTTCCATCAGCGCCGGGGTGTCTTCCGCCTCCTCGTCCGCCGGCTGTGCGGCGGGGGCTGGCGCGGCGGCCGGCATGGCGACGGTTTCCGTCAGCACCAGGACGTCCTCCGCCTCCTCGTCGGCCGGCATCGCGCGGGGGGGCAGAGCCACAGCCGGCACGGCGACGGTTTCCGTCAGCACCAGGACGTCCTCCACGTCCTCGCCGGCCGGTATCGCGGCGGGTGCCGGAGCCACGGCCGGCACGGCGATAGTCTCCGTCAGCACCAGGACATCCTCAGGGTCCTCGTCGGCCGGCATCGCCGCGGCGGCGGACTGGGCGAGAGTCTCCACCGGCGCCAAGACATCCTCCGCCTCCCCGTCGGCGGGTACCGGGACATCGTCCTGGCCGTCTTCCAGCGCGTCCAGTGCCGCGGCCAGCACCAGAATATCTTCCGCCACGTCGTCGGCCCGTAAAGGCGCCGGCTCGTTTGCGGCCACGGCCGCCGGGGCATCCTCCCCGCCGTCGTCCACCGCGTCGGTCAGGATCAGGACATCCTCTTCCCCCTCCGCTGCGACGGCAGGCTCGGCTTCGGCTTCGGCGGCGGCATCCAGGAGCCGAATCAGCGCTTCGGCCTCGTCGCCGGCCGCAATCGGCCGGTTGGCGTCGTCAAGGTCGATGATCTTTCTATGGATGATGGCCAGCAGCTCTCCGACCGGACGTTCGTCGGGCGGCGCGGATTCGGCGGTCGACGGCTCGCCGGTGGGGGCGTCGGATTCCGGCGGGGGCGGCTTGCGTACGGACATGATCCCAGGATACCCGAGCGTTTGGCGATCCTCTACGGTGGAGTTCCGCATCAACGACCTCTCGCTGCCAGGGTGCGCGCGAGGGCACAGAAGGACTCCACCGGCAATTCCTCGGCCCGGGCGGTGGGGGGGATGCCGGACGCCGCCAACAGAGCATCGGCGTCGCCGAGGGACTTGAGGCTGGACCGCAGCATTTTGCGGCGCTGGCCGAAGGCGGCGGCGGTCACCCGTTCCAGAACGTCGAAGGCGGCGGGAGCGGCCGGGGCCGGCCGCGGGTCAAGGCGCACGACGGTCGATGTCACCACGGGCGGCGGCGTGAAGGCGCGGCGGTCGATGTTGAACAGAGGGCGCACCTCGCACAGCCACTGCGTGATCACCGACAGGCGGCCGTAATCAGGGCTGCGCGGCGGGGCCGCCAGGCGATCCACCACCTCCTTCTGGAACATCAGGGTCAGGCTGTGGAAGGCGTCGATCCGCCGCAGCCAGGCGAGCAGCAGCACGGTGGAGACGTTGTAGGGCAGGTTGGCGACGATGCGCCGCGGCGCATCGCCCAGCTCGGCGGCGTCGATCTCCAGGGCGTCGCCGCCGATCACCTCCAGGCGTCCCGGATAGGCGGCGGCGATTTCATTCTGGATGGCGATAGCCCGTTCGTCGCGCTCGATGGCGATCACCCGTCGTGCGCCGGCCTCCAGCAGGGCGCGGGTCAGGCCGCCGGGGCCGGGGCCGATCTCGATGACCGTTCCCTGCTCCAGGTCACCGGCCGCGCGGGCGATGCGGCCGGTCAGGTTGAGGTCGAACAGGAAATGCTGCCCCAGCGCCTTGCGGGCGGTCAGCCCATGGGCGGCAATCACCTCGCGCAGCGGCGGCAGCTCAGGCATCGGACTGTCTCGCCGGCCGGCGGCGATTGGCGGCGATCTCGCCGGCGGTGCGCAGGGCGGCGATCAGGCTGGCCTCGCTGGCTCGCCCCGTTCCCGCCAACTCGCAGGCGGTGCCGTGGTCGGGTGAGGTCCGTACCACCGGCAGGCCCAGGGTGACGTTGACCCCATTGTCGAAATCGATGGTCTTGAGGGGGATCAACGCCTGGTCGTGGTACATGCACAGCACCGCGTCATAGCGAGCACGGGCCGCGGGATGGAACAGGGTGTCGGCCGGGTGGGGGCCGCTGACCGCGATGCCCATGGACGCCAGCTCGGCCACTGCCGGGGCGACGATCTCGATCTCTTCGCGTCCCATGGCGCCGCCCTCGCCGGCATGGGGATTGAGCGCGGCCACCGCCAGGCGCGGCGCGGCCAGGCCGAAATCGGCGGCCAGGGCGCGGGCGGTCACCCGGCCGGCGGCGACGATGTCGGCGCGCCGCAGGTTGCGGACGGCCTCGGCCAGGGCGACATGGATGGTGACCGGCACCACCCGCAGGCCCGGACAGGCCAGCATCATCACCTCGCGATCGCCCTCCGCCATCTCGCCGGCCAACAGATCGGCCAGGTATTCGGTATGGCCGGGGAAGCGGAATCCGCCCTCGTACATCGCCTGCTTGTGGATGGGGTTGGTGACCACGCCCGCCGCCTCGCCGCGCTGTGCCAGGCGGATGGCGGTGGCGATGGCGGCGGCCACCGCCGGGGCATTGGCGGGATCTGGCTTTCCGGGCACCACCGGACGGGTAAGGGATTGGGGCAGTACCGGCAGGGCGGTGGGAAATGCGGCCAGGGCTTCGGCCGGCGTGGTGACGGCCTGCACCGGCACGTCCAGCCCGACCGCCGAGGCCAGGCCGGCCAGGCGGCCGGGATCGTCCAGGACGAAGAACGGTGGCACCCCCTCGGCGCGGTGGCGCCAGGCCTTCAGGGCGATCTCGCCGCCGATTCCGGCCGGCTCGCCCATGGTCAGCGCCAGGGGGGGCATGACCAGCGGGTGCATGGGACGGGGAGCGGCCATGCCCGGCCTCACATGCGGATGTCGATGAAGGCGGCCCGGCGCAGGTTGCGCAGATAGCGCTGGGTCAGCATGTCCAGGCGCTCGTTCTCGATGCGCCGGCGGATCTCGTCGGCGGTGGGCAGCGGCGCCACCCCCGTGCGCTGGCACATCATCAGCACCTGCAATCCGCTGGCCACCTCCATCGGCGGCGTCATCTGGTTGTCGCCGAGCGACCCGAGCAGCCGCGCCACCGGCGGTGGCAGGGTGCCGAGGCGGACCGGGCCGATACGGCCGACCTTGGTGGCGCCGACGCGGTGGCCGATCGCCTCGAAGGCGTCGCACGTCTGGGCGGCGTGGGTCAATTCCATCGCCTTTTCCATCAACTGGTCCTTCGGCGGGCCACCGCTAGCCGGTAGCGGCAGGATGATCTGCGAGAAAGTGACCTCGGCCGACGGGTCGTTGGCGCCGTCGCTGCCGGCGATGCGGCGGTTGACCAGTCCCAGGATGTGATAGCCGTCCTCGATGCGAATCAGCGGCGTGATCTGGCCGGGCACCAGTTGGGTCAGCGCCCGCAGCAGCTTGTCGTCGATCGTCCCCTCGCTCACCCAGCCGAGCGACCCGCCGTTGGCCGCGGTCGGCGATTGCGAGAACTGGCTGGCCAGAACCGGGAAGGGCGTCCCCTGGCGCAATTGCTCGATCAGCCGCTCGCCCAGATTGCGGACCTGGTCCTCCTGGGCAAGGTTGTCCACCGGCAGGTAGATTTCGGCCGCCAGGTATTCGGGCTTGCCGCGATGGGCCTTGATGATCGCCAAACGGTCGGCGATTTCTTCGTTGCTGACGTGAACGGTGGGCCGCAACACGGCACTGGCCACCCGCATCCAGGTCAGGTCGGCGGTGATCTGATGGCGCACGACGCTGAACGGGATGCCCGTTCCGTCGAACTGCTTCTTCAGGCCACCCGGCGGCATGCCAGCCTGGTGTTCGATCGTAGCGATGCCGTTGTCGATCTCCTTGTCGGTCAGGGCGATCTTCAGGCGCTTGGCTTCCTGCATCTGCAGATGCTCATCGATCATCTTGCGCAGCACCTGCGGCACGATGCGGCGGCGGCTTTCCATGGTGTCGGGCAGGTGCGACAGCATCATCGCCACCCGGATGCGGTTGTCGAGGTCGCGGTTGGAGATGATGCCGTCGTTCACCACCGCGGCGATGCGATCCACCTCCTGCGCCCGGACCGGTGCCGCGGCAAGAGTCAGGAGCGTGGCAAAGACGCAGGCGGCAAGGCGAGCAAGCATGGCGACATCATCCTTCAAGGTTCGGCATGGCAGCCGTCGCGGCGAGCCTAGAAATTAGCAACAGGCACCTGCCCCAGGGTCTTGAACACAAAATTGACGGTGACCGTGGTGCCCGGAACGAAGTCCCCGTTCGATATCGTCGCCTGCGTAAGGTTGGCGATAATCGAGAAGCATTCGTCATTATACGCAATGCGTCCCATCCAGGACAGGGGGGGGCCGCTCTGGTCGAGGTTGTTCTCCATGCCGCCCCAGAGCGACCAATAGCGGGAAAACTGGGTGGTCAGATAGGTGTTGAAGAAATGACGCCGCGGCAGTTGCAAAGGGTCGTCTGGCGAGCTTTTCTCCAGGTACAGGTAGCTGGTGCTGACCTGCAAGGCCGGGGGGCCGAAGCTGAGGCCGGCATCCTGACGCTGGATGCCGAGGCTGTTCCTATCCAGGCGCAACCGGTCGAACAGATTCACATTCGCCGCCGGTGCGTATTGCACATGACCCACGTAATCCGACAGGTGGCGGGAAAAGCCGCTGTCCGTGGGCAGGCTCGCGTCGAGATGCTCGCGCCAGGCTTGGGCCACCTGCATCTCGACCAGCCCGCCCCGATAGGGGTAACCGTCCCAGCGCAGCCCGTAGGCTCCCCGCATGCCGCCGATCCCGCGGTCCAGGCCCGCCATCGGATCGGGGCGCAGCACGTTGGTATCATCGATCTGGAAGTGGATCGCATCTTCGTTGGGGATGCGGTCGTTGTTGCTGATGTTGGGGCTGCCGGCCACCATCATCAGCGGTGTGATCTCCTGCGGGAAGAAGGTGGAATCGTTGACGAACGGGAAACGGTATTCCAGCGAGACCTGGGGCAGGGCGCGGGCGGCGTCGCCCGACCCCACGGTACCGGTATTGGCCGGAGTCGCAAACCCGACATCGGCCGTTCCAGTCGGTCCGGCATTGTCGGAATGGTACGCCTCGCCGAGCATTGACGTGGTCAGGGTATAGGTATCGCCCAGGGGCGAGGTATAGGGCACCTGCCAGGCGACACGCTCGGCCAGACGCTCGGCGCTGGTGCCGAAGACGCGGTTGTAGGCCAGCATGTCGCTGTCGACCGACCAGGTGTCTCCCCAAGGGCCGGGGCTGCTGATGTGCTGGTAATTGAAATGAGGCAGGACCGTGGTGGTTCGGGTATCGGCCGTACCCGGGTCATTGGTCAGGCTCTGAAAGGAAAAGGCTTCGGCCACGGCGTAGTCGCGTTCGCCGAATCCCTCCAGATAGGGGCGCGAGGTCAGCCACGGACGGTCGGAGATGATGGGAAAGTTGTAGACCTGGGAGTAGGTCTGGTCGCTCTGGCGCTGAACCAGATAGCCGGCCCGCCAGGTGTTGTCGAGGTTGAACTGGCCCTGGGCGTCGACGTGGCCGCGCAGAACGCCGGTGGTCTCGTCGGCGGTGAGGCTGGCCTCCGTGCTCATCTCG
>JAKAFA010000097.1 GCA_021818185.1 Pseudomonadota bacterium
ATGGCCTTCAACATGGGGCTGCCCAAGCTGCTGGGCTTCCACGCCATGCTCGCCGCCTTCGCCGCCGGCGATTTCGACAAGGCCGCCGCCGAAGCCGAGAACTCCCTGTGGTTCCGCCAGGTCGGCACCCGCGGCCCCCGCATCGCCGCCCTGATCCGCCAGGGCTGACCTTCCCCACCCGCAAAAGGACTTGAGATGACCACGCTACAGTTCATCACCGGGCTGCTGGATTGGCTGCTGGCCGATCCCAGCCACCTCGTCACCGCCGCCGCCGCCCTGGCCGCCGCCACGCCCACCCCCGACCCCAACACCCCCTGGGGCAAGCTCTACAAGGTGCTCGACATCTTCGCCCTGAATTTCCTGCACGCCAAGGACAGCGGGGCGGTGGCGTCGCAGCCCGCTTCCACCCCGTCGCTGCCCCAGGCCGGGATGTTTCTGCTGGCCGCCGGGCTGGCTGCCGGGTTGTCGGCCTGCGCCGCCGATGGGCAATTGACCCCGGCCGCCCAGCGGGCAGTGACCGTAGCCTGCGCGGTGGACGCCGGCGTCCAGCCGGTCGCCGTTACCTTGGCCGGCGATGCCGGGCCCAAGGTCGCCGCCCTGGCCTCGGCCGATCAGCAACTGGTCCATCCGGCCGTGGTCGCCGCCTGCCAGGCGGTCAAAGGCACCCCGGTCGCCGTAACCGTGGCCGCGGCGGCTCCGCCCGCCGCCGCCCACTGAGCGGAGGCGCCGCCATGGACTTCCTCGTCGCCGCGCTGCAACTGACTCCGGCCCTGGCGGCGTCTGGCGCGGATCTCACCGCTTTCGTGGAGTGGAGCGTCGCCTGCTTCGACCGCGATGGCGGAGCCACCGATGCCGACTGGGACCGGCTGCTGGCCCGTGCGGTGGAACTGGGCTCGTCGACGGCACCGGTCGCCGTCTGACCGGAGCGGGGGCCGGCGGCCTCGCCTCCGGACTCTTGCCACGGCATTGCCCCCGTGCCCCCCTCCTCTTTCACCGTAATTTGCCCGACCACTTCCATCGGGCCGCCCCATGACCCCTGCCGCAATCCTTGCCCCGCTCTATGCCGTCTCGGGCCTCGCGGGCGTCGCCTGTTATCTGCCCCAATTGCGCCTGATGTGGCGCCATCCCGAATTCCGCCGCGCCCAATCGCCGGCAGCCTGGAGCGGATGGGCGGCGATCGGTATAATCGGCTTGCTTTATGCCGTGTTCGTCATCGGCGACCCGCTGATGATTGTGGTCGGCAGCCTGAACCTGCTGTGCCAGACCACGGTCCTGGCCCTGGCGGCCATTGCCCGCCTTCCCCGCGACAAGGGTCTCCGAGCCACGCTGTGGCAGTGGCGCAACATCGTCGCCTAAATTTCAATCCAATCCCGAGTCCCTGGTCATTTCATAGGCAACTCGCCTTTACAGCCGCTGCCTCCATACCCATAATCGCGGCCAACTTCAGGGGATTCCGTATCTGGCACGCCCCTCGCAAGAAGGTTGGTACAGCCAGTCTAGGGGGTCTCGGACAGTGCCGGGTCCGCAAGGCTGCATGGGACCTTTCGTCCCCGCCCGCCAGCAGTTGCGGTCGAGCGGACGAACAACGGAAATAGGAGTCGATGACTATGAAGCGGGGAATGTTTAACCACCGGAAGGCCGTCCTGCGTTCGACCGCCGCCGCCGCCGTGCTGAGCGCCGCCGCCGCGTTTTCGCCGGCCCTGGCCGACGATGCGGCGCCCGCCGCCGATCCCAGCGCCGTCAAGTTCTCGGGCCTCATCGATACCGGCCTCTACGGCAACGACACCGGCAGCAACGTCAATGCCGGCCAGTTGTTCACCGACAAGCACGATCAATGGGTACTCAACCAGTTGATGCTGACCGCCGAGAAGGACCTGGACCCCAAGGCCACCGGCTACGACTGGGGCTTCAAGCTGCAGGGCTTGTACGGCACCGATGCGCGCTACACCCATTTCATCGGGATGTTCGACCACAACACCAGCGAGCGCGAACAGTTCGACATCACCGAAGCCAATCTGGTGGGGCATGCCCCGGTGCTGACCCAAGGCGGCATCGACGTCAAAGTGGGCGGCTATTCCACCCCGATCGGCTATGAAGTCATCCAGGCCAATCTCAACCCCCTGTATTCGCACTCGTACATCTTCAACTACGCCGATCCGCTCAAGGAAGCCGGCGTGATCACCACCACCCATGTCAACGACACCGTGGACCTGTGGCTGGGAACGGATTCCGGCCTGCAAACCACCTATGGCCAGCGCGGCAACCCCGACGGCGGCATGTCGGGCATCGCCGGTGTGGGCCTCAACAACCTGCTGGGCGGCAAGCTGACCATCCTGGCGCTGTCCCATTTCGGCCCGACCGACGCGGAACTGCGCAGCGACCAGCCGGCGGGCATCACCGGCGCCTCGCACAAGGGCCGCTACCTCAACGACGTCGTCGCCACCTACAAGCCCGACGACCTGTGGACCTGGGTGACCGAGGCCAACTACACCCAGGACGACGCGCTGGAGGCCCATGCCTGGGGCATCGCCCAGTACGGCATCTACGCGCTGAGCAAGACCGTGTCGCTGGTCGGCCGCGCCGAGGTGTTCGACGACGCCGAGGGCCAGTTCGTGTCCAGCTACCAGGGCAACCGCGACCCGGTCAACGCCGAGCGCGGCATGACCACCGACTACCCGGTCTACAACCGTGCCGCCCCCCGCACCGGCGTGACCTATGGCGCGCTGACCCTCGGCGCCAACATCAAGGTGGCGGAGGCCCCCACCATGCTGGACGGCACCATGGTCCGTCCGGAAGTGCGCTACGACCACACCCTCAACGGCGCCGACGGCTTCAACTACAACAGCCAAGGCATCGCCCACAACCAGGGCGAATTCAGCGCCGGCATCGATCTGGTGATCCCCGTCGCCTTCTGACCGGAGCCGCGATCCATGACGGCCGCCCCCTTTGCGGGGGGCGGCCGCCTTTTTCTATTGGACGCTTACTGGGCAGGACCGGCAAACAGCGTGGTGGTGCGCACCACCTTGCCGTTGGGCCCGTTCAGCACGAAGGTGAGGTCGGTGCGCGCCCCGTGGCTGGCGCCGGGCGGTGCGCTGACGTAGATCCGGTAGGTGGCGACGCTGTCCCGCCCGGCTTGCAGTTCGGTCGAGGCCACGCCGGTATCGCCGCCGATCACTTCCAGGCGGGCGTCGGGAATCCCCTCGACCGACAGGTGGTACGACCGGTCCTGGGCCGCCATGTTGAGAATCTTGTAAGAATAGCCGTTGCGAATGCCGCCCCTGGCCAGTTGGACATAGAGTGGGGCCCGTTCGTGCAACACGTTGACCTCGGTGTCACTGCGGAACGCCAGCTTGAGCGCCATGGTCCCGCCGATCGCCGCCACCAGGGCGACGTAGATCAGGGTGCGCGGGCGGATCAGACGGGAGCGGGGCGTGCGCCCCTGTTCGCGCGCCAGGAGGTTGGACGAGGAATCATACGAGATCAGGCCGCGCGGCAGGCCGAAGCGGTCCATCACCGCGTTGCAGGCGTCGATGCACAGGCCACAGCCGATGCAGGACAGCTGGTTGCCAAAGCGGATATCGGTGCCGGTGGGGCAGCTCTGCACACAGGCGCCGCAATCGACACAATGGCCGCGGCCCTGGAAGTCGTGGGTCTTGGACACCGGGGCGCGCGGCTCGCCGCGCCAGGCCTCGTAGGACACGATCAGCGAATGCTCGTCGAACATTGCCGACTGGAAGCGGGCATAGGGGCACATGTAGACGCAGACCCGCTCGCGGGCGTAGCCGCCCAGCAGGAAGCAAAAGCCCGCCACCACCAGGATGGCGACATAGGTCGCGGTCGCCGCCTGCCCGGTGGCGATGTCCCGCAGCATCTGGAACGCATCGCCGAAATACAGGGTAAAGCTGATGCCGCTGGCGGCGGCGATCACCAGCCAGACGGCGTTGACCGCCACCACCCGCCCCACCTTGTCCAGGGTCAAGGGCTGGCGGTCGCGTTGCAGGTGCCGGGCCCGATCGCCCATGAAGAACCGCTCGACCGACAGGAACAGGTCGGTATAGACCGTCTGCCAGCACAGGAAGCCGCACCACACCCGCCCCGCCAGGGCACTCATCAGGAACAGCATCAGCCCGGCCAGCAACAGCAAGCCGGTCAGGTAATAGACCTCCTGCGGCCAGATCTCGATGAAGAAGAAATAGGCCCGCCGCGCCGGCAGGTCGATCAGGATGGCCTGATCCGGCGCCCCCGGCCCACGGTCCCAGCGCAGGAACGGCGTCAGGTGCCAGACCGCCAGCAGCACCGCCATCACCGCCCACTTGACCCGGCGGAAGAGGCCATGCACCGCCTTGGGATGGTGGAAGCCGTGTTCCTTGTAGAACGGCACGTCGCCGCGCGCGGCCTCGATGACCGGCACCGCCGCCGGCTGCTCCCGCTTGTTCATGATCCCCTCGCCTGCGAACCCTCATATTAGGTTCGCCTATTCTACAGGCGGGGGCGGAGACGGTCTGTGCGATAGTCACAGACCTCTCATGCCGGATCGGGCACCATCCCCCAGAACCGCACCGACCAGCCATCGTCCCCGCGGTCGACGCAGCCCAGCGCGCCCGTCTTCAACTGCAAGGGCCCCGAGGTCGGCGCCGAAAGCAGGCCGGGGGCGAAGCGCAGGATGCCGTTGCTGCTGACCACCAGGGGACGCTCCCCACCCGCCCCCGCCGCCAAATCGGCCAGGACGCCGCCCAGCCCGGCCAGGATGTCCTGGCGGGTCGAGCCCCAGCCGGCGCCCTCGGGCCAGGCGTCGCGCTTCTGCCACGCCTCCTGCGCCGCGGCGCCGCCGGGCAGCGCGGCGATCTCTTCCGAGGACAGGCCCTCCCAGGCGCCGTAATCGATCTCGTCCAGCCGGCCATCGATGCGATGTTCGGCCACGCCCAGGTCGCGGCAAACGATCTCGGCGAAGCCGCGGGTACGCCTCAACGAGGCCGACACCACCAGGCTCGGCCGCAGATCCAGCCGGGCCAGCGCCGCCGCCGCCGCATGCGCCTGCTCCAGTCCGCGCTCCACCAGCGGCAGGTCGGTGGCCCGCCCGACCCACATCACCTTGTCCCCCGGCCCGAAGGTATTGCCGTGGCGGGCGAACAGGATCTGTCCAGGCGCGGTCATGGCACCAATTCTCCTTCGCGGTCGATGATCGCCTCGACCTCGGGGATGTCTTCCGGCGAATCCACCGAGCCGTGGGTGCGGCCACGGTAATCCACCAGCACCACCGTGATGGGGATGCCGTTTTCCAGGGCCCGCAACTGTTCCAACTGCTCGGCCATTTCCAGCGGCGTCGGCGGCAGGGTGGCCATCTGCTCCAGCACCTCCAGGCTATAGCCGTAGATGCCGATATGGCGGTGGACCGGCGGCGGCCGGGTCTCGTCGGGCTTGCGCAGATGGGGAATGATCCCCTTCGAGAAGTACAGGGCGCGGCCGAACCGGTCCATAGTTACCGTGGTGCCGCTGGTCGGGCTGACCTGCTTCAGCTTCAAGAGGTCGGCATAGGTGGCCCAGGTCAGACGCACTGCCGCCGTCACCATGGCGGTGGCGGGATCGGTGCGGAAGGCATCCACCAGCCCCTGCACCACCCACGGCGGCGTCAGCACGGCATCACCCTGCAAATTGATCACCGCGTCGGGGCGCCTGCCCGGCAGCCGGCTCATGGCCTGCCACACCCGCTCGGTACCGTTCTCGCAGGCGGGATCGGTCATGATCACCGCGGCGCCCATGCCGGTCGCATGCGCGGCCACCCGCTCGTCGTCGGTGGCGACATAAACCGCCCCCACCCCGCTCACCGCCTTGGCGATGCTCCACACCCGGCCCAGCAGCGACCGCCCGCGGATCTCCGCCATGGGCTTGCCCGGCAGCCGGCGGGACCCGTAGCGGGCGGGGATGACGATGGCGATATCCATTCAGGTATCCTTCCTCTGCTCGGCCAGGTCTGCAAGGTGGCGGCGATAGGTGGCGGCTGGCGGGTAGACCGCCTGCCACGATTCGGCCGGCCCGGCGCCCCGGCGGCTCTCGAAATTGAAGATGCGCAGCAGCCACAGCCGTTCATAGGCCATCAGACGGCCGCCGTCCACGTCCCGGTCGGCCGCCTCGGCATAGCCCCGCCGGAAGGCGGCGTAAAGGTCGGGTTGATGGCCCAGCATCCCGTCGGGGCCGATCGCCGTCCAATACCTCATTTTCACCAGATCCAGCTCGGCGCAATCCACCACCCAATTGTCCCAGTCGATGGGGCATAGCCTGCCGCCCGGCTCCACCAGAAGATTGCCGCCGGTGTAGTCGTTATGCACCAGACAAGGCGCTCCGGGAACCAGGGTGGCGGAATCGAAGGCCGCCAGCCGGCCGGCCAGGGCGGCGGGAAGGCGCGGCGCCGCCTCGGCCAATTCCTTGCTCCAGGCGGCGTGGAAACGCTCGGCCCAGCCCAGCGGCCGGCGATGGATGGCGCAGATATCCTCGTAGAAATGATCGAAGGCCAAACGGTGCAGCCCGGCAAGGTCGCGCCCGGCCTGGGCATAGCGTTCGGCCGAGGGGCGGCGCCACAGCGGCTCGCCCTCGACCCAGTCGAACACGAAGAACGAATGGGGTACGACGCGGTGCGACCAGTCGTACCACAGGATCGGACGAAACCAGTGCCGGTCGGCAAGGCTGCCGACCGGCCGGGCCAGCACGGCGTCGACGATCCGACGCAGGCGGGCATCGCCCGGCCGGCCGCCGCCACAGGCCAGCAACCGGCCAGCGAAGACCTCTTTGACGATACCCGCCTCGTAGCGGAAGCGGTGGGCGTTGACCGCCACCCGCGCCCCCAGCACCCGCTCGCCATAGGCCAGTTTGAGCACCAGATTGATGTTGCCGGCCATGCGGTCCGTGACCCGGACCCGGCCGTCGCCGCCCAGCAGATCGCCCAGCACCGGCGCCAACGCCGCAAGGAAGGCGGCTTCGTCGAAAGCCGGCGGCGAAGTCCCGGATTCTGGCGCCCAGTTCAAACGGTAGTCTCCGAAGACCGCAGCCCGGCCGGGATGCCCGCCCCCTCCCAGGACACCCCCGCGACTGCCGCTTCCATAACGTACTCTTCGCGCCCCGGTCAATGCGGGCCGCCGCCGGCCTTCGACTCGCCGCCGCCGCCATGCGATACTCCGCCCCGACAAAAAAACCTGAGCGGCGCGGCAGAGGCGATGCAGACCCGGATCGATTGGAAGCAGGTGCTGAAAGATGAGGTCCGGCACCTCGTCACCATCAACCCAAGCGACCGCATGTGGCAGATGCCTTTTGCCGCTGCCATGGCCTCGGGATTGCCGCTACTGGTCGGCGCCTATTTCGATCACCTCAATTACGGCTTGGTGTCATCCCTCGGCGGGCTGGTGTTCCTTTATCTGCCGCCCACGCCGCTGTCGCACCGGATGGTGTCGCTGATGGCCTCGGCCTTCGGCATGACCGCCTGCTACGCCCTGGGCGTGCTTAGCCATTTCATTGCCGCGCTGATGATGCCGGTCCTCATCTTCATCGCCGTGCTGGTCAGCATGGTCTGCCGCTTCTATCAGGTGGGCATCCCCGGCAGCCTGTTCTTCGTCATGGCCGCCGCCATCGGTGCCTATTCCCCCGTCGAGATGCTACAGGTGCCGCTGATGGTCGGCCTGATCAGCATGGGAACGGTACTGGCCGGCCTGATCGCCTTCTTCTACAGCGTCCATACGCTGCGGCTGCGGGCACCGGTGCCTGTGGCGCCGCTGCCGCCCGCCACCTTCGACTTCGTGGTGTTCGATTCGGTGGTGATCGGCGCCTGCGTCGGCGTGTCGCTGGCCTGCGCCCAGATCCTTGACATGGAAAAGGCCTATTGGGTGCCGGTCAGTTGCCTGGCGGTGATCCAGGGGGCGTCGCTGCGGGCGGTGTGGACCAAGCAGGTGCACCGCATCCTGGGGACCGGCATCGGCCTGACCCTGTCGTGGGGGCTGCTGGCGCTGCCGCTCGACAAGTGGAGCGTCGCCCTGACGATGATGATCCTGACCTTCATCGTCGAAACCGCGGTGGTGCGCCACTACGCCTTTGCCGTGGTGTTCATCACGCCGCTGACCATCCTGCTGGCCGACGCCGCCACCCTGGGCCACGGCTCGCCGGCCGCCCTCATCCAGGCGCGCTTCGTCGATACCGTCTTGGGCAGCATCGTCGGCCTGGTGGGCGGGGTCGGCCTGCACAGCCCGCGCTTCCGCGCCGTGGCGGGCGGCGTATTGCGCCGGCTTATCCCGGCGCGCTTCCGGCCGTAAGGGCGGGTCCTACCCGGTAGATGAAATAGTGCTCCGGCCGGAAGCCCCGCTTGCGGGCCACCACCTCCTGCACCAGGTCGGCCCTGGGGAAAATGCGGAGCAGTTCGCCCAGCTTGTCGTCGACGGACAGGTAAAGGCCGTGCATGGCCGGGAAGTACAGGCAGGAATCCCAGCGGGTGTATTCGCTGAACCGCGATTCCGTCGGGATATGGACGGGGGGATGGTCGGGCAGGTAGAAGGCCAGCAGCGAGGCCCGTTGCAGATGGTCGGCGAAGATGGCGTCGCCCGGCCGGCGCAGCCCTTCGACCGCCGCTGCGGCGATGTCGGGGCCGAACAGCCGGTTCTGCGGATTGAGCTTGCCGGTCAGGCCGAACGCCAGCGGCCATTTGACGGCGGCAGCGAGGATCAGGGCGATGGCCACGCCGACCCAGGCGATGCGCCTCAACCGGCGGGCCACCACGAACTCGGCCAGCAACGGGACGGCCGATACGAAGGCCGGTACCGCCCAGTTGAGCTGAACCTTCACCGAAAGGGCCTTATAGACGAAGAACGCCAGCGGCAGCAGGCAGCAGGTCACCAGGAACAGCCGCCCGTCCTCGGCCCACCAGCGGCGCCACGCCCCCAGGCACCAGACCAACAGGCCGAACAGCACCGGCGACAAAACCACCGTTTGGCCGCCGACGAACTCGCCCACGCCGCGCCAGCCGCCCGCCCTCTGGCCGGCCCCGTGGCTGAACTGGAAGACGAAGCTGTCAAAGGCGTGGTGCCAATTCCACCACACCACCGGGCTGAAGGCCGCCGCCGCGACAGCCACCGCCGCCCACAGGCGCGGGCCGGCCAACAGACGCGGCCGGCGCACCAGGACGTAGACCGCGATGGCCCCCGGCAGCAGCACCCCGGTGTATTTGGAATCCAGCGCCAAACCGGCCGCCAGCCCGGCCAGCAGGAAATCGCGCCAACGGCCCTCGCCGGCCACCGCCCGCCGGCCGTAATGCACCCCCGCCGCCCAGAAGAGCACCACCGGCGCGTCCGGCACCGCCAGGGTAAATCCCACCTGCACCGCCGGCAGCACCAGCCCCAGGCCGAACGCCGCGGCGCCGACCTGCTCGCCGAACATCTCGCGGGCGGTCAGGGTGATGAAGAACAGCGCTCCGGCCATGCACAGGGCGGCGGTCAGCCGCACCCCCATGACCCCGTCGCCCAGCAGGCGGGTCGTGGCGGCGATCAGCAGCGCGATGCCCGGCGGATGATCGTGGTAGCCGGCCTGGAGATGGTGGGACCACGCCCAGTAATAGGCTTCATCGCCGCTCAGCGGCACGGTGGCGCTGTACAGCACCTGGAAAACAACCACCATCGCCAGCAGCAGGATGACGGCGGGTAGCGGCAGCGGTGATGCCCGCGTCATGACTCGGCCGGCAAGGCGCGGCCGGCGGGGACCGCGTCGAGATGGCGGCGCACCCGCACGAACACCTCGTCCACCCCGATGGCGGTCAGGCATTGCGGTTCGCTGCACGGCGTCTTGCGGTGGTTCCAGGCCGACACGCAGGGCGAGCAGTGCAGCCCGGCGAACACCGGCTCGGAATTGGCCAGCGCGCCGTAAAGGGCCGGCGTCTCGGGACCGAACAGCACGATGCTGGGCATGCGGGTAACCGAAGCGAAATGGCCGGGTCCGGAATCGTTGGTCACCATCACCAGGCCGAGATGGTAGAGCGGCACCAGATCGGCGAAATCCACCTCGCCGGCGAAGTTGACGCAGCGGGTATCGGCCACCTGGCGGGCCAGGTCCTCCAACCCCTCGCGCTCGGCCGGCGCGCCGGTCAGCAGCACCAGGGCATCGGGGCGATGCTCCAGGATGCGCCGCGCCAGAGCGGCGAAGCGATCCTGCGGCCAGCGGCGCTGCGGCAGGAAGTCGCTGGCATTGGCGTTGAGCAGCACCAGCGGCCGCGTGCCATCCCATCCCGTCCGCACCCGCAGCCGCTCTTGCACGCGGGCCAGCCCCTCCGCGGCAACCGGCGCCCGCTTGAGGACCATCTCCGCCTCGGGCGTGCGGATCTTGGCCTCGGGCCAGTCGCGGCGCCCGGCATAGGCGGCGTGGACCAGCGAAAAGAAGTTGCGGGTGATATGGACATGGGGATTGTACATCACCCGGTCGGTCAGCATCTCGCCGCGGTACAGGCCTTCATTGTGGAAGCGATAGAAGCCGACCAGACGCGTGGCGCCGCACCAGGCGGCCAGCAGGGCGGTGAAGCGCGAAAACAGCTCCAGGTCGAGGACGGTGTCGATGCGCCGGACCCGCGTCCACACTAGGAAGCGCAGCGTATCGACCACCAGCGGCACCAGCCCGTCGGCGCGGATGCAGAAGATGTTGTCGGCCGGGACGGTGTTCAGCAGACCCAGGCTGGCCTTGTTGTGCTTGAAGATGACGAAGTGGAGTTGCGCGCCGCGGGCCTTCATCGCCTCCATGGCTGGATCGACCAGGATGGCGCTGCCCATTTCCGACAGCTCGATCAGCAGCACGTTGCGCGGCGCCTGCGGCGGGGGCAGCGGCCGCAGCCAACGGACCAGGCGCAGAACCAGGCTGGACAGCGCGCACAACGGCACGCCCGCCCAGTAATCCACCGCCCGCATGGTATCGACCTTAAGGGCGGATCGGACCCGCCCCCCCTGCGGCATCCCGGTCATGGCGACCTGGGGCGTTCGAGGCGAAGCGGCAAGCGGACGGGCACGGAAAACCTCCTGGCGGTGCGGCGGTATCTTTCACATTTCCGCCGGGGCCGTCAACGCGGCTGCGTCGCGCCGGATGGCCCCCCCGCCGCCGCCGGCCTCAGCTCGCCCGGCTGAGCGCTTCGGCGTCGTCGGCCCGCAGGGCCGAGGAGGTGCGCCGGTTGAGGGCGATCATCGCCTCGACGTCGTGGTCCGACAGGCCGGCCCGCGCCCGCGCCGACGAGTCCAGGGCGAAGGCCATCTGGCGCGCCGGCACCGACCAGCCGTAGCGCCCCACCGCATGACGCAGCCCCTCCCACACCAGTCGATTGTCGTCCAAGGCCGCCACGAACTCCGCGACACTGGCCGCGCTGCCCAGCCGGTCGGCGACCTCTTCAAGGGACGACGCCAGCTTGCGTGCAATCGTCTCGCGGGTCGGAAGCGCTGCCTGTCCCATGCCTGCTCCTCCCTGGGCTTCGTTCTTGCCCTATGAGACTAGGAGAAAGCCGGGCGCGGGCAGAAGCTTCCAAAAGTCGCAACGGACTCGGCAATGGTATGATGAGTCGTATATGAAGGGCTATCCAACCTAGATCCGCCCCAAGCGCTCGCTGACCCGCGGCAACCACAGGTTGGCGAGCAGCGCCGTCACCTCGGCCCGCGCCGCCTGGTGCGACTTGGTCATCTCCATGTCGATGCCCGATTGCGAGAGGTCGAGCACGGTCAGGCCCCACAGGAACAGGTAGCGGTAGATCACCCGCTCGCCGAAACCCTCGGCCTGGCGAAAGCCCAGCACCTTCTGCATCTTGGGCAACACCTCGGCCATCTTCAGCTTGTTGCGGTCGGCCAGAGCCGACAGCCGCGAGCGGGTCACCACCCAGTCGATGCCCGAGCGGTGGGCGCGCCGCCGCTGCTGGCGCAGCTCCCAGACCAGGCTGGCATAGACCCCGGCCGCCTTGAGGTCCCAGGTCACCGGGTCGAGGCGGCCCAGGAGGTCGAGGTCGAGCAGGCTGTCATTGATGGGGGTGATCAGGGTATCGGCATGGGTGTGGGCGTGGCGGGCCAGCGGCACATCCGAGCCGGGGCAATCCACCACGACGAAATCGGCGGCCTCGACCGCTTCGGCCAGGGCGGCGTCGAAGGCGGCCTGCTCCTCGGCCTCGGCCTGGCGGCGGAATTCCGCCTTGGAAGGCGACAGCACCCGCAGCTGCGGCATGGGCAGGGGCACGCGGGTGCGTTCGATCCAGGCCTGGCGGTTGGCGACGTAGCGCCCCAGGGATTGCTGCCGGTGGTCGAGGTCCAGGCAGGCCACCCGGAATCCCATGCGCAACAGCCCGACCGCCAGATGCATGGCGACGGTGGTTTTGCCGCATCCGCCCTTTTCATTGCCGATGACCACGACATGGGCGCCGCGGCCGCTGGGTGTTCCACCCGACATGGCTGGTTCTCCCGCAAGCCGGCGCCATGCTACACTATCCGCCGTCCGGGTCACCCCCTTCCATCGCACGAGAGCTTCGATGCCCCAGCTCGCTCCGCCCTTGCCCGACGGGGCCGATGCGCCGGACATGCCCTTTCCGCCCCGGCTGGTCTCCCTGCTCGCCGACCTGGCCTGCCTGCTGTTCCGCCGCGAGATGCTGCCCGGCGGCGAGGTGCGCTACCCGTGGATTTCCCCCAACGTGACCGCCATCCTCGGCTATTCCCCCCGGGACCTGACGGTATCCAGCAAAGGGGCGCTCAACGCCGTCCATTGGGCCGACCGCGACACCCATGTCGGCGCCATCCGCCATTCGGCGGCCCACCTGACCCGCTGCCACGAAGCCTTCCGCATCGTCACCGCCGGCGGCGAGACCCGCTGGTTCCGCGGCTCGTCCCTGCCGACGCAAATGGCCGACGGCCGGGTGACCTGGGAGGGGGCCTGGACCGACATCTCGCCGTGGATGCGGGCCGAACGCCAGTTCCAGACGGTAATGGACCATGCCGAGGACCTGATTCTGACCTTGGACGCCGATGGGACCATCGACTGGGTCAATGCGGCGGGAGAGCGCCATTTCGGCCACTCCCTCGATCAGATGAGCGGCCGTCCGTTCGGCACGTTCCTGGCGACGCCCGATTTCGGCACCTCGGGCGGCAGCCGCGAGGTCACGGCGCAGCGGGCCGACGGCACCGTCTTCCCCATGGAGATGACCGTTTCCGAGGTCCGCTCGGACGGCAAGCTGTCGCTGATCGTCATCGGCCGCGACATCACCCGGCGCAAGACCACCGAGGCGCTGCTGGAGGAAAGCGAACGCCGGCTGCGCACCATCACCGCCAATCTGCCGGGCATCGTCTTCCAGCGCGAAATGGATACCGAGGGAGTGTTCACCTACGCCTATGTCTCCGAAGGCGTCGAGGAGATCCTGGGACTGCCGCCCAGCGCGATCGTCGCCGATTGCTCGCTGCTGTTCGACGCCATGATCGATGAGGACCGGCGCCGGGTGCTGGACGGGCTTCTGGCCTCGTCGCGCACCCTGGAGCCGGTGCGCGAGGACGTGCGGATCGCCGGCACCGATGGACGGCTGCGCTGGCTGCGCGGCCAGTCGCGCCCACGCCGGCGCGGCGAG
>JAKAFA010000098.1 GCA_021818185.1 Pseudomonadota bacterium
ATCTGCCGGCCGGCCGGGGCCGCCTGGAGCGCCGCCGAGCTTGCCGCCACCTTCGGCATGTGGATGGTCATGCTGGGCGCCATGATGGGTCCGGTGGTGCTGCCCTGGCTGCTGGCCATCCGGCGCCAAGGCGGGCGGACGGCTTTTTTCCTCATGGGCTATGCCGCGGTATGGTCGGCCTTCGGGCTGGCGGCCACCGCCCTGCAATGGGGGCTGGCCCGGGGCGGCATCCTGGTGGCCGGCCGTTTCCTCGCCCATCCGCTGGCGGCTGGCGCCGCCCTGGCCCTGGTGGGCCTGTATCAGTGGACGCCGCTCAAGCAAGCCTGTCTGACCCATTGCGCCTCGCCGGCCAGTTTCCTGCTGACCCGCTGGCGCGATGGGTGGCGCGGCGCGGTGGTCATGGGGGCCGAGCATGGCCTGTACTGCGTCGGCTGCTGCTGGCTGCTGATGGCGCTGATGCTGGTGGCCGGCGCCATGAGCCTGCCCTGGATGGTGGCGGTGGGTCTTCTGGTCCTGGCCGAGATGTACGTCGCCCGCCTGGCCTGGCTGACCCGGGCGGTCGGCGCGCTGCTGGTCCTGGGGGGGGGGCTGCTGCCGCTGGCGTTTTAGGGCGATGGTCTCGTCGGGTCGGGGCGGCCATCCTCCGTTCCGCCGGCTCGCCGCGGGGCGAAACACTGCGTTACCCTATTCGCCGGAAGCCGTAAAACGCCCGATACGCGAGGGCCTTAGCATGCCCTCATCGCATTTCCCCACCCGATGGAGGTTTTCATGTCCGTCCTGAAATCCGCCGCCCTGGCCGCCGTCCTGGCGGTGCCGCTGTCCACCGCCGCCCTGGCCCAGTCGGCCCCGCCCATGGGGCCGGCCGCTCGCCCCCAATGGGCTCAGGCCGGCGACCCTGTGGCGCGGCACAAGGCCATGTGCACCGACATGTACGCCGAGCGGGCCGGCCATCTGGCCAAGCTGGAGGCCAAGTTGAACCTGACGGCGCAGCAGCGCCCGGCCTTCGACCAATGGCGCCAGCAGGTGATGGAAGGGGCGACCAAGCTGCGTGACGCCTGCCTGGCGGCGGTTCCCAAGGCGAACCAGCCCCCCACCATCCTGGACCGCGAGACGCAGATGGAAACCATGCTGACCATCCGGTTGCAGACCCTCCAATCGTCGCGCGCCGCCTTACAGACCCTCTACCAGTCCCTGACGCCCGAGCAGAAGGCGGTGCTCGACCGGGTCGGCCACTTCGGCAATCATCCCCACCACCGCGGCTGGCGCCGCGAGCAGCGGTGACACGCAGGCAAGGATGACGTCGGGCCGTCCGGACGGTTATGGTGCAGCCGATGTGCTCCGCTCCGACCGATGACCTGACCGCCCGGGCCTTCGCCCTGCACCAGGCGGGCGATTACGGGCCGGCCGAAGGCCTGTACCGCGACGCCCTGGCCAACCGCCCGGACGACGTCAACGCCCTGCATCTGCTGGGCCTCTTGCTGCTGTCCACCGGCCGGGTGGCCGAGGCGCTGCCGCCGCTCCGCCGTGCCGTCGCGGCAGTGGAGGCCGGTGCGGCAGCCCCCGGCCATGCCGTGCTCTACAACAACCTGGGTAACGCCCTGCTGGCCGCCGGCAAGGGGGGGGAGGCCGTGGCGGCCTGGCGCCGCGGCCTGGGGCTCGATCCCGACCTGGCGGAACTGCATGCCAATCTGGCGGTGGAACTGCTGGCCGAGGGCGATCCCGCCGCCGCCGCGGCATTCCGGGAGTTGTGGCGCCGTGTGCCGGACCGCGCGGAGGATCTGTGCCGGCTGGCGGCGGACGGCGCCGCCGGCTCCGGGACGCCGGTCGCGGAGCATCGCGCCCTGGCCGCCGCCTGGATGGGGGGCGACCCGTCGGACGCCGAAATCGCCACCTTCGCCCGCGTGGCGGCCAGGGTCCTGGCGCCGGCCGACCTACAGCATGCCCTGGGGCGTCTGGCCCTTGGCCGGGGCGCCGCCGATGCGGCCGAGGGCCGCTATCGCGCCGCCCTGGCCTTGCGGCCCGATCACGTTTCGGCCTTGGCCCAATTGGCGGCCCTGCTGCTGGATGCCGGCCGCCACCGCGAGGCGGCCGAGGTCTGCGCCCGCCTGCTGGGGCTGGTGCCCGATCACCTGGCGGCGCTCTGCGCCCTGGGCGACGCCCATGCCGCACTGGGCGAGGCCGAACCGGCTCTGGCGGCCTATCGCCGCTGCCTGGCGGTCGACGGGGATTACGCCCCGGCCTTGCGCAACCTGGGGCGGGTGCTGACCCGGCATGGGCGGCCGTCCGAGGCGCTTTCCTGGCTGGAACGCGCCGTCGTCCTGGCGCCCGGCGACGCCTCGGCCCACGCCGAGTTGGGCAACACGCTGCAAGCCTGCGGCCGCCGGGCCGAGGCCCAGGCCAGCTTCCGGCAGGCGCAGAGCCTGCGGCCGCTGATCACCTGGCCGGCGGTCGGGGGCAAGCCGGCCTTCACCGCCTTGATGCTGTCGGCGCCGGGAGCCGGCAATACGCCGGTGGAATATCTGGTGGGCCGCGCCGCCTACGACGCCCATTTCGTCAACCTTCTGCCCGGACTCGAACCCGACATCGACCTGTTGCGCCACCATGGCGAGGTGGTGGTCAACCTGATTTCCGACGCCGACGAGGGCCGCGCCATCCTGCCCGCGGCCGCCGCCCTGGTGGAGCGGCTGGGCAAGCCGACGGTCAACCCGCCCGACCGCATCCAGGTCACCGGGCGCGAGGCCATCGCAAACGCCCTGGCCGGCCTTCCCCATTGCCGCGTTCCCCTGACCGAGCGGCTGGTGGCCGGCGACCTGGCTGCTTCCGAGGCGGCGGCGTGGTGGGCCGGCCGGCCCTGGCCGCTGCTGGCGCGGCCGGCCGGCACCCATGGCGGCGACGATTTCGCATGCCTGTTTACGCCCGCTCAGCTCGCCGCGTTCGTCGGCCGCCGCCCCGGCATCGACCATTATCTCATCGAATACGTCGACTACCGCTCGCCGGACGGTTATTTCCGCAAATACCGGCTGTTCTTCGTGGGAGATGAAATTCTGCCCTACCACCTGGCCATCGGCGAGCAGTGGAAAGTCCATTATTTTCGCACCGCCATGGACCGTCACGCCTGGATGCAGGCCGAGGAGGCGGCGTTCCTGGCCGACCCGGCTTCGGCGCTGGGGGCGCGGGGCATGGCGGCGCTGGATGCCGTCCGGGCGGCGATCGGATTGGATTTCTTCGGGATCGATTGCGCGCTGGACCCGGCGGGCGACCTTTTGGTCTTCGAGGCCAACGCCACTATGCTGGTGCATGACGACAACGCCGCCCAGCCCTACAAGACCCCCTACGCGGCCCGCATCCGCCAGGCCTTCGGGGCCCTGTTGGACCGCCGACGCCGACGCTGAATGTTTGGCGCGCCAATTTCGCGCCGGCGCTGAGCTATTTCAGCAGGTCCATCAGGTCGGACAGCATGGCGTTGACCGTGCTGATCACCCGCGCCGACGCCGCGTAGGCCTGCTGGTAGTTCATCATGTTGCTGACCTCCTCGTCGATGTTGACGCCGGTGGTCGAGGTGTACTGGTATTTCAGGTTGCTTTGCAGGGTCGATTGGTAGCTCTGCTGACTGGTGACGTTGCTTGACGCCTGGGAGACCAGGGCGATGGATGACGAGGTGAAATCGGTCAGCGAATAGCTCCCGTTGCCGATGTTGCCCGCCGCCTGCATGGTGTTCTTGGCCGTCATCGCTGCCGCCATCTGCAATGTCGACGTGTTGTCGCCTTCCGACAGGTAGTACTTCCCGGTATCGGTGTTCCATTGGACCGCGCCGGTGGGCAGTTTGGACGGGTTGCCCTGGAGATCCTGGCGCACCGAAATGGTTCCCGCGATGCCGCTGGCGGCGTAGCCCAGATTCAGGTCGCTGAAGATGCTGTCGCCCTGGGAATCCTGGTTGGCGGAGGCGTAGATGGTCTTGCCGCTGCTCTGGGCCACCTGCAGCCGCTCGCCGCCGCCCTCGGGGATGACCGTGGCGGTGATATGCTGCTGGGTGGTCATGTCGAGTTGGCTGCTCAGGGTGGCCGACGCGCTGCCCGACAGCGCCCCGCCGGTGATCGAGGTGGTCAGCGGCGTGCCGTCGCTGCTGAACAGGCGCAACTGGGACTGGCCGCCGGTTTGTACCACCTGGGCGGTGACGGTGCCCGACGTGAGCTTGGTGGCGATGTCCTGCAACGACACGGTGCCGGGGCCGAAACTCTGGGATTCCAGTACGCCGTCGGTGGGGTTGAGCACGGAAAACGTCGCCGTCGAGGTCAGGTCGAAGCTGGTCGATGTCTGAGGGGCGGACTCGGTGGTCTGGGTCCGGCTGTTGATCAGGTTGGCGATGTCCTGCAACGTCGAGCCGGCCGGAATGGTGATGTTGCTGCCGACCTGGCCGCTGGTGTCGAAGAATTGCAGCGTGCGTTGCGGCGTGGTTTGCGGTTCGGTGAAGGTCGAGGGCAGGATGCCCGATTCCATCACCGCATTGGCCTGGGAGTTGACGAAGACGTTGTTGAGGCCAAAGAAATTGGCGAAGCCCTGCACCGTCTGGTCGGTGGTGCCGTCGCCGTTGGTGTCGAAATTGATAGTGGCGTCCTGGGCGGTGGCGCCGGGCGTGCCGGAGGTCTGGTCGCGGAAGGCCAGCGAGGCCTGGGCCGTGCTGCCCAGGCTGATCTGCATCTGCCCGTCCGAATTCAAGCCGACCGAGGCCCCGCTGTAGCCCTGGCCTTGCAGCCAGGCCTGCATGTGTTTCGAGAACGCGGCCAGCGACCATGGCCCGCCGCTGGCCTGCGCCGCCGCCTGCGGATCGGTGGCGCTCAAGCCCTGCTGGCCCTGGTAATCGGTGGTCATCACCGTGTTGAGGGTGGTGGTGGCCACCTGGTTGCCGCTGGTGTCGAAGATGCTGATGGCGACATCGGCGCCGTTGGCGATGGAAAAGGTTTGCACCGGATTGGCCGGGGAAATGGTCAGGACGTTGGTGGGCGGGGTGTCGGTATTGCCGTTGTGCAGCACCGTATAAGTGCCTTCGTTCGGCCCGCTGCCGACGGTAAAGGTGGTGCCGGCGGTCAGCGCGGCCAGGCTGCTGGCGGTGGAACCGGTCACGGTGGGCTGGCCGGTGGTGGTCGAATAGGAAAAGGTCAGGTTGTCGGTGACCTTCTGGGTGCCCTGGTCGTAGGTCAGGGTGACGTTGGATTCGGCGCTGGTGTCCGGCGTGATGGAGCCCTGGGTGGCGAACACGGTGGCGCCGCTGTAGCTGTTGGACAGGGTGGGCTGGGTGGTGCCCCGGTTGGACACCTGATTGATGCTGTTTTCCAGCTGCTGCGCCGCCTGGTCCAGTTCCGATTGCAGGTTGGGGATCGTGGTGTCGCGCATCTGGATCAGCGCCGACAACTGGCCCGAGGTGATGGAACTGGTGATGTCGGTCCCCGACGATCCGACGGTGATGCCGCCGAAATCGCCGGCCGCCTTGGTCATGGTGGCGCTGGTGATCGAGGTGGCCGAGTGGTTGAGCAGGTTGAGCTGGCTGGTATCGACCAGGACCTGGCCGGAGCCGGTATAGACGTTGATGGCGCCGTTGCCGTCCTGGAAATAGGAAACGTTCATATAGGTGGACAGGTCGTTCAGGGCGGCGTCCCGCTGGTCCTCCAGGGCCGAGGCGTCGGTGTTGGTGGATAGCGCGTTGACGATCTCGGAATTCAGGTTCGAAATGTTGGTCAGGTCGGAATTGACCTGGGTGACGCCGCTGGCGACCTGCTGATCGGCTTGCAGACGCATGTTCTGCAAGGTGCTGGTCATCGAGTTCATCTGATTGGTGACGTCGAGCGCCGATTGCACCGTGGCGAATTGCTGCGAGGAATCGTTGACCGAGGTGGCCAGGGAATTGAAGCTCGACGCCAGGTTGGCGATGGTCGACGACAGCGAGGTGCTGTCGCCCACCTGGCCGAACAGGTTCTCGATCTGCTGGTAATAGGATTGCTGCGCGGTCAGCGACCCCACCGTGCTGTTCTGGGTGCGGATTTCCTGCTGCAACTGGGTGTTGATCGGCCGGCTGACGGCGCCGACCGTCACACCCGCCCCCTGGCCGTCGAGGGTTTCGGGCTGAAGGTTCACCACCTCGCGGGTGTAATTCGGCGTGTTGACGTTGGTGATGTTCTGCGACACCACGTTGAGGGCCTTCTGCGAAGCCAGCAGGCCCGACAGGGCGGTGTTGAGGGCGAGGGTGAGCGCCATGGCCCGAGCCTTTCGTTAAGCCGACACCGAAGCGGTCGCACCGGTCGCCGTAGAGGATGTGCCGCTGCCGGTCCCGGTCGAGGTCCCGGTCGAAGACGAGGACGATTGCCCCAGCAGCGACAGCAGCGCCGAGGTCGAGGTGGACGATCCCGAGCCGGTGATCCCGTCGAGGGCGGCCAGCAGCGGGTCGGCGGAGGAACTGGTCGAGCCGGTCGAGGTTCCCGTGCCGGCGACGCCCAGTTTCGCGAGCAGAGCGTTGGTCGAGGTGTTGCCGCCGCCGATGCCGGTCAGGGACGACAGCAGTGAATCGCTTTGGCTGGTGCTTGTTCCGCTGCCGCCGGCCAGGATCTGGGTCAGGCTCGGCATCTGGGCCATCAGGGCGTTGACATAGTCCTTGAGCTGGCTCTGGATCTGGTCGCTCGCCCCGCCGCTGCCCGACAGGGCCTGCGTCACGGCGCTGGCCGCCTGGTCAAGCACCGTGCGGGTGCCGGTGGGATCGCTGGCATAGGCGCTTTGCAGCTTGCTCTGGTCGATGGCGAGGGTGCCGTCGCTCTGGACCGTGATGCCGAGGTCGGACAGGCTGGTCAGGCTGCCGGAATCCTGGAAGCTCTGGCTGAGCGCCTGGTCGATGGTCTTGGTCAGGGTCGAGGCCGTGCCGGTGGCGCCGGCCAGGGTATCGCCGCTGCCGGTCAGGCCGGCGATGCCGGTCACCAGGGTATTGACGCTGTTGATCAGGCTCTGCGCCGCGCCCGCCGCTTCGGTGTAGCCGAAGGGGACGCTGACCGTGGTGCTGCCGGTGGCGGTGAGCGTGGTGACCACGCCGCTGGCAACCGGGACGTTGGTGTTGGTCGCGCTGGTCTGCACCGCGCCGTTGTCCACCGTGTACTGGGCGTCCTGCGCCGCCTGGGTGGCCTGCATCCCGGTGAAGGACGGGCTGGAGGGGTCGTAGGATAGATCGGAGATGCCGCTGATCTGAAAGGCGTTGGCGGCGCCGCTCTGGCCGCTGACTTGAAGTTCGTAGCTGCCGCCCGCCGTCTTGACGACCGTCGCGCTCAGACCGGCATTGGCGCCGTTGATGGCGGCGGCCACGCCGTTGAGCGAGCCGTCGCTGACCTGCACGGTGATCGGGTTGCCCGATGCGGTGAAACTGTTGCTGGCAGCGTCGAAGCTACCGGTCTGGATGGTCAGGGTGCCGGTGCCCAGGACGCTTTGGTCGGCGCTGGAATATTCGCCGCTGGTCAGGGTCTGGGCCTGGGCCAGTTGCTGTACGTCCACCACATGGCTTTCGGTCAGGGTGGTGCCGTTGCCGTATTGCGCGGTGACCGCCGGATTGTTCTGGTCCATGGTCGCCAGCGTGCTGTCCGCCTGGTCCACCAGGCGCCCCAGCTGGCTGTAGCCCAGCAGGCCGGTGGCGCTTTGCTGCTGGCCCAGCGACAACTGGTAGGCCGGGCTGGAGGCGTAGGCCGAAGCCGCGGTCGATTGCGACGACCCCGTCTGCGAGGTGGTTGCCGCAGTGGTCCCCGTGCCTTGGAGCAGGCCGGTCTGCAAGAGGGAGGTGGCGACACCGGAGATCGTCATGGTCGAGGTCCTTCGGCCCGGGAACGGTAACCCGCCCACCTACTATGCAAGCATCGTGCCGTTCCTAGCCCGCCAGTGCGGCGATCAGCGGCCCAAGATGGGCGGCATAGGCCTGCCAGCGGCCGACGGATCCCCGGTACAGCGGGCGGCGGACCTGCGCGTTGCTTGCCGTGCGCACGGCGCGGTGCGCCGTGTGGAAATTCAGGCATACCGGGTCCCAGTCCAGGCCGCAATAGGCGAGGAGCCGGCGGGCCTGGCCCTCGGGGTCGGCCACCAGGCTTTCGTAGGCGATGTCCAGCATGGCGCCGGCCGGCAAGACCCGCCGCCAGTGGGCCATCACGGCGGCGTAGGCGCGCAGGTGGCGGCCCAGTTCCCCCAGGTCGTAGGCGTAGGGCTGGTGGCCGCGGAACAGCTGGAAATAGCAGGACAGGCCGGTATCGCGCGGGTCGCGGCGGACGTGGACGATGCGCGCCCCGGGCAGGGCGGCAAGGATCAGGCCGGCCAGGCGGAAGTTGCCCGGCATCTTGTCGGTGATCCACTCCGCCTGCGGCGCCAGACGGGCGAGGCGGCGCAGATAAGCCGCGCCGATTTCCCGGCACGCCGCCTCGTCCAGCGCCGCCGTTCCGCTGGGAAAATCGGGACAAGCCGCGACGACCGCCCGCTCGAACCAGTCCAGTTCACCGGCTCCGAACACCCGCGGATGGCTGGCCAGGATCTGCTCGACCAGGGTGGTGCCGGAACGGGGCATGCCGACGATGAAAATGGGGACGGGCCGTGCCGTCCGGGCTGCGGGCGGCGCGGCCGGGACCGCCGCGGCCGCCAGGGCGTCAAGGGCGCCCAGGGCCGCCGCCTCGTCGTAAGCGGTGCGGCGGCGCTTCAGGGCGTTGCCGGCGTCCAGGTGGGCGAAGGCCCGGTCGTATTCGGCGCCGTCGTCCAGGACCCTGGCCAGGGCGAAATGCAGGTCGATCCGGTCGTCTTCGGCCAGGCCTCCGGGGCGGCCGGCCAGCTCTTCCAGGGCCAGGGCATGGCGGTCGCCGGCCCGGATCCCGCCCATCTGCGCCAGGCTGCGGTAGTAGCGGGGCGTTTCCGGAGCCAGGGCAATGGCCCGGCCGAGGGCGGCTTCCGCCTCGGCCAGACGCCCCAGGTCGCCCAGCACGTTACCCATGCCGTTCCAGGCCTCCGCCCAGTCCGGCTGATCGGCCAGCAGTGCGGTGAACTGGGCCAGTGCTTCGCCGGACCGGCCCGGGTCGTGGAGGGCATTGCCCAGATTGTTGCGGGCGGCGGGCAGGCCGGGGGCCAATGCCAGGGCCGCTTCGAACAGTCGGGCCGCCGCCTCGGGCTCGCCCTGCAGATGCCGGACCGTGCCCCAGTTGACCAGCGGCCCCGCCGAATCCGGCCGTGTGGCGACCGCCTGGCGGAAGTGGCCAGCAGCCTCGTCCAGCCGGCCCCGGCGGATGGCGATCACCCCCAGGCCGTTGGCGGCGCCGGCATGCCCGGGCATTGCCGCCAAGACGGCGCGGAACGCCGTCGCCGCGGCCTCGTCCCGCCCGGCGGCCAGCAGCGCATCGCCCTGGGCGGCCAGCTGCTCCGGCGACGGCGTGGTCATCGGGCGCCACCCGGCAATTTGTGCCTGGCAAGAAGTTCACCGGGCAGATTTTTCTTCCCCCGGCTATTCGCTTCCGCCCGGGAAACCTGCCGTTTCGTCTTGCGGCCCGTGCCTTGCAAGGCTCGCGGGCGCGCCGGATTTCTTGCTTCCGCCCGGTGCATGAAAGGAGACCACCCATGTTCCACACCGCCGGAGGGGTAAACAGCCTCAACGCCCAGTGGTTCACCTGGAACGGCCAGACAGCCTCGACCTCCGCCGCCGGCACCGCCGGCCTGTCGGGCTTCAGCCAGTCCATGGCGGCAAGCTCCGCCGCGGCGTCCGGGACGGCCTCGTCGACGGGACTTTCGACCACGACCGCCAGTTCGTCCACAACGGGCAGCTCGCCCACAACGGGCAGTTCGTCCGACGTCACCAGCCCGTTTCAGCAGCTGAACGCGCAGATCCAGGCGTTGCTGCTGCAAATGCAGCAGGGACTGGCCGCCGACGCCGTCGTTCCCAACCAGTCGTCCAACGCACAGAACGGTGCGGCGAGCGCGGCCAGCGGCGTTGGATCTTCGGCCGGCGCTACGGCCGTGGCCGCGGCCGCCGTGCCGGCCACCACGGCGCAGGCCGCATCCTCGGTTCAGCAGGTCGCTGCCGGCACCGATTCGACCCAGGGCTTTCCGCATCACCATCACTTCCATGGTGGAAACGGCATGCCGGGGGCGAACGGCAGCCAGTCGCAGGGCGACGTGGCCAACCTGCTCTCCGGGCTGGGCGGTATGGGATGGGCCGGACAGACCGCGGCCAATTCCGGGCAATATGCGGCCAATACCCTGAACCAGAACCTGCTCAACACCCTGGGCGGCTATTCCGCCGGCATGGCCTCGACGTTCCCGGCGGCCCTGGCGTGAAGACGGCCGCCCGCTTCCTCTCGGCAGAAAGCAGAGGGGGCGCGGGCGTCAGGGAAACCGCCCGGAAAAAAGGGCAGTATCCAGACGTGCGCCGGCTGGCTATGAATGGGCATCGGAATCGCCCAGCCGAGGGACCGGGCATGGCCAGATCGTTCTCTTCCAAGCTTCCCCTGGCGGCGGCGTTGCTGTTGGCCGCCGGATTATCCGCCTGCGCGCATCATGGCCGGCACCGGCATCCTTCCCCGCCGCCGCTTTTCTATAGCCCCAACGGCGAGCCGTTGAACGGCGGCCCGCTCGACCATCCGTCGTGCGAAACGGCGATGGCCGGCTGGTTCGGCCGGGTCGACGCCAATCATGACGGACGCATCGACCGCAACGAATTCCTGGCCGACGCCCGGGCTCAGTTCGCCCGGATGGACGTGGAGCATTTCGGCTATCTGACGTCCGAGGAACTGGACCGCTACCGCGCTCCTTATCGCAAGGGAACCCGCATGCCGCCGGGCGGCGGCCGCGACCCGGTGATGTCGGCGGATGCCGACCTGGATTTCAAGGTGACGCCGGAGGAATTCATGGCCCAGGCCAGCGAGACCTTCAACCGGCTGGCCGGTTCGGACGGGACCATCGGCCGCGATACGCTGCCGTCGCTGTGCAAGGCCCAGGCGGCGCCGTCCTCGTCGGACAGCCCGCCGCCGGGGCAGGGCCGGCACCGCCGCGACGGCGGGTCCGGCCCGTCCCGATGACGGCCGCGCTCAGCGGATGTTGATGGGCAGGACCAGGTTGAAACCGGGGGCCACCGGGGGGGCGACCACCACCGGTGGCGGCACATAGGCGGCCTGCGGCGGCGCCATCACCACCGGCGGCGGCGCGTAGTAGCCCGGCTGGTAGCCGTAGCCCCGCCATTCGTGGTCCCGCCGCCATTCGTGATGGTCCCGCCAGCCGCCGCCTCCCCAGCCGCGGTCGTGGTGCCAGCCGTCGGCCAGCGCCGGGCCGGCGGCCGGGACGGCAAGGAGTGCGGCGATGGCGGCTGATCGGACGATGGTGCGTAGGCTCATGACACGCTTCCTTCTCGTGAATGTCGCCGCTTACGGTGCGGGGTGGTTGCCGCGGTGGCGCTTGTGGGCGCGGAACACCTCGTCGGCGGCTTTTTTCTGCTCGGGCGACAGGCTGCCGTAGAAGCTGTCGAAGGCGGTCTCCAGTTTCTTGACGCCTTCGGCATGATGCTCGGCCAGCTTGGCGTAGAAATGCAGGTCGTCGACGGCGGTCATGGTCGCCGGGTTGATGTGCTCGCTGCGGACCAGGTCCTCATAGGACTTGGCATTCTCGCGCATCACCGCGGCCACCGCGTTCCACTGGGCGGTCTGGGCGTCGGTGACGTGCAGCTTGTCGTGCAACTCCTTGATCCTGGCCTCGACATTGCGCTTGGCATGGGCATGATGCTGGGGCGCCGTGGCAGTGGCCGGTGCCGGCGCCTGATCCGCCGCGTAGGCGGGCACGGCAAGGCAGCCCATGGCGGCGAGCGCGGCGGCGGCGAGCATCGGCTTGATTTGACGCATGACCCTGGTCCTCCTGTGGTCCGAAAGAGAAGCCTACCCTGGCCCCACATTGCGGCGGCCGTTGGGCGGGCCTGCCCACGGCCAACCCCAGTGTTACCGCGGCTTTCACCGTAGATTGACCGCGGGCTGCGCTCCGGAGAAACACAGCGTTACCAATCCTGGCCGAATCGGGCATTTGAACGTTACACGATCGGGCGGACGGCGACATCATGGCAATACGTCGATGCCTTAGGGTTTGTCCCCTTGGCGGTCCGCTAGCGGAGAACAGGAGCATGGAACAGACGGCGTCGGAAGAAGACCTGGTGCAGGAGGCCTTCGGCGCCTATCGCGCCGGACGCAGGGACGAGGCCGGGATGCTGTTTCGGCAGGTTCTGGCGCGCAATCCCGACCGCCTCGGCGCCTTGCTGATGCTGGGCATCATCCTGGCCGAAGGCGAGGGGGCGGACGTCGCGGCCGCCGAAACCCTGTTCCGCCGCTGCCTGGAGCTGTCACCCGACAACTTTCTGGCCCTCAATCATCTGGGCCAACTGCATCTTGGCCGCGGCGAGCGGCTGGCCGCCGCAGCGCTGTTCGAACGGGCGCTGGCGCAGAATCCCGGCTTCGCGCCGGCCTTCGCCAATCTCGGCACCGCGTTGCACGGTCTGGGCCGGCGGTCGGCCGCCCTGGTCGCCTTCGACCGGGCGCTGGCCCTCGACCCCGGGCTGGTGACCGTGCACGGCCGCCGCGGGCAGGTTCTGGCCGATCTCGGGCGCTGGGACGAGGCGGCGGCCGCCTTCCGGCTGGCGGCGGCGGCGGCGCCCGAAGCGGCCACCGCCTGGTGCAATCTGGCTGCCGCCTGCGAGCAGACCAACGCCCTGGACGAGGCCGAGGAGGCCGCCCGCCGCGCTCTGGCGCTGGCGCCCGCCGACATCGACGCCCATGTCCAGCTTGCCGCCATCCTGGAACGGGCCGGCCGTCAGGCGGAGGCCCTCGGGCTGTTCGCCACCGCTGCCCGGCTGCGCGGCCCCACCCTGGTTCCCTGCCGCGCCGGTCCGCCGCAGGCGCGGATTCTGATCCTGGGCGCGCCGGGTGGCGGCAACGTGCCGACACGGTTTCTGTTCGATCCGGAGCGGTTCGAAACGGTGACCATCCACCTTCCGCCGGCCGGCCATGGCGAGTCCGGGACGGCGGGCGTCGGTGCGGCGGGGTGCGGCATCGTGTTCAACGCCGTGGGCGACGGCGCGGCGGACGATCCGTTCCTGGCGCAGGCCGACGCCGTGCTGGCCCGGCTGGCGCTGCCCGTCCTCAATCCGCCGGCGCGGATTCCGCCGACTTCCCGCGACCGGCTGCCGGCCCTGCTGGCCGGCATTCCCGGCCTGGTGGTGCCGGACACCCGGCGGGTGTCGCGCGCCGATCTGGCCGGGGTGATGGCGGGCGCCGCGGAGCCGATGCTGGTCCGGCCGGTCGGCTCCCATGGCGGGCGCGATCTGGTCAAGGTTCATACCGCGGCCGAGGTGGCCCGCTATCTGGCCGGCACCCCCCATCCCGCCTTTTTCGTCAGCCCCTATGTCGATTACCGCAGTCCGGACGGCTACCACCGGAAGTTCAGGTTCCTCTTCGTGGATCGCCAAGTCTATCCCTACCACCTGGCGGTGCATGACGACTGGCTGATCCATTACTTCCGCGCCGAGATGGAGG
>JAKAFA010000350.1 GCA_021818185.1 Pseudomonadota bacterium
ATCTCTGCTGGCGGCGCTGCTGGCCGCCGCTCCCGCGTCCCTGACGCTGCCGGCCCGGCCGGCGGTGGCCGGCCAGGAGGTGCGGGGCCAGTTCACCGCCCGGGACCGCGCCGATATTCAGCAGGCCCAGGACTATCTCAACAGCATCACCAGCCTGAAGGCCCGCTTCCTGCAAATCGGCAGCAACGGCGGCCAGGCCGAGGGCACCGCCTATCTCAGCCGGCCGGGCAAGCTGCGCCTGCAATACGACCCGCCCAGCCCGCTGCTGGTGGTGGCCGACGGCACCTTTCTGATCGTCCAGGACAAGACGGTCGACAATCCCAGCTACATCCCCCTTGGCCAGACACCGGCCGGGGTGCTGGTGCGCGACCATGTCCAGTTGGACGGGTCGGACCTCAAGGTGACCCGCGTCGCCCGCCAGCCCGGCGTGCTGGAGGTCACCGTGCAGCAGGCCGACGATCCCGGCCAGGGCGAGCTGACCCTGGTGTTCAGCGAGCGGCCGTTTCAGCTGCGGCAATGGCGGGTGCTGGACGCCCAGGGACAGACCACGACGGTGTCGCTGTACAACGTACTCCTGGGCGTGAAGCTGGATCCCTCGCTGTTCGAGTTCGAGGACCCCAACGCGCCTGCCGTAAACTAACCCCATACTAAGGTATATTACACTTCGGTGCCGGCTGCGGACCCGGCTCCGCCGCCCCATGTGATCAGACAGAACGGTCGGGAACTGCAATGGTCCCGACCTGTGGGGTAGGTTTCCCCTGCCGACCCCACGCTCCACAAGGAGCACAGGGCGCCCGGTTACCCCCCTGACCGGGCGCCCGTTCTTGTGGATCCCCATTTGACGTTGCGCCGCCGGTTCCGTCCGGCGGCGAATTGCTTTATGCAGGACGCCTTGCCCCCCGCCGAAGGTCCTGCGCCGTGCGTCTAGTCACCTGGAACATCAATTCCCTCCGCCTGCGGCTGCCGCTACTGGCAGAGGTCGTCGCCGCCCTGCGCCCCGACGTGCTGTGTCTGCAGGAGACCAAGGTCCCCGACCCGCTGTTTCCGCTGGATGCCTGCCGCGACCTGGGCTTTCCCCACGTCGCCCACCACGGCATGAAGGGCTACAACGGCGTCGCCATCCTGTCGCGCCTGCCGCTCGACGACATCCGGACCCCCGGATGGTGCGACCGCAGCGATTGCCGCCACCTGATCGCCAGGGCCGGCGGCGTCGAGGTCCATTGCCTGTATGTGCCGGCCGGCGGCGACATTCCCGATCCCGAGGCCAATCCCCGGTTCGCTCACAAGCTCGACTTCCTGCGCGAACTCGCCACCTGGTACCGCGAGGCCGGCGAGGCCGGCCGCCCGGCGGTACTAGCCGGCGATTTCAACGTGGCGCCACTGCCCACCGACGTGTGGTCGCACCGCCAATTGCTGAAGGTGGTCAGCCATACTCCGGTTGAAGTGGAGCTGCTGAACGATCTTCAAAAATCGCTGGGCTGGGTGGATGCGGTGCGCGCCTTCGTGCCGCCGGAGGAGAAGCTCTATACTTGGTGGAGCTACCGCTCGCCCGATTGGGCCAGGAACGACCGCGGGCGCCGCCTGGACCATGTCTGGGTGACGCCGGTTCTCGCCCCCAAGCTGCGCTCCGTCCTGGTGGCCCGCGAATGCCGCGCCTGGAACCAGCCCTCCGACCATGTGCCGGTGCTGGTGGACATCGACGCAGGATAGCCGATCAGGTTTCGGCGGCCGGCGAACGCAGCCAGATGGCGTTCTTGATCTTGCCGAGGAATTTCTCGTGCGCCGCCAGTTCCTCGGCGCTGGGCGCATGGGGGCGGGGCGGGCGGTGGGGGCGCGCCACGCTGAGCGCCGGGCCGGTCGCCACGGCGGTCACCGCCAGTTCCAGGCCGGGCTGGCGACCGCCGATCAGCTGAAGATAGACCTCGGCCAGCAATTCGGCGTCCAGCAGGGCGCCGTGCTTGGTGCGATGGGTATTGTCGATGCCGAAGCGTCGGCACAGGGCATCCAGGTTGGCCTGGGCACCGGGAAAACGCTTGCGGGCGATGGACACGGTGTCGACGGCGCGGGCCATGGGCACGGCGGGAAAGCCCAGCCGCGCCAATTCGGCGTTGATGAACCGCATGTCGAATTCGGCGTTATGGATGATCAGCGGCGCCTCGTCGCCGATGAACTCCAGGAAGTCGGCCACCACTTCGGCGAAAACCCCGTGCCCCGCCAGGAATTCCGCCGACAGGCCATGCACGCGGAAGGCTTCTTCGGGCATGTCCCGTTCGGGATTGACGTAGCGGTGGAAATGGGCGCCGGTCGGCAGATGGTTGATCAGCTCGACACAGCCGATTTCGACGAGACGGTGGCCGGAGAGGGGGTCGAAGCCGGTGGTTTCGGTATCGAGAACGATTTCGCGCATGTCAGTCCGGGGCGAGGAGGCGACGGATAGCGGCCACGTCCGGGCCGGGCCAGCATCACTGTGACGGCGCGGGCCAGATGGCGCAAGGCCGGCCGCATGCCGGTCCCGGTGGGAATGACGAAATCGGCGCATCGGCGCTTGAGCGTATCGGGCATCTGCTGCGCCCGCACCTGATCCAGGCGCTCGGGCGTCATCCCCGGCCGGCGCAGCACCCGCTGCGCCTGGAGGAAGGCCGGGGCGGTCACCACCGCCACCGCGTCGCACCGCCGCTCGCCGCCGGTTTCCAGCAGCAACGGGATATCGAGAACCACCAGCCGCGCCTGGCGCCGCGCCTGGCGCCGCAGGAAGGCGGTCTCGGCCTGCCGCACCAGGGGATGGAGGATGGCCTCCAGTCGGCGCAGGGCGGCGGGGTCGCCGAACACCCGCTTGCCCAACTCGCGGCGGTCCACCGCGCCGCCCGCCCCG
>JAKAFA010000351.1 GCA_021818185.1 Pseudomonadota bacterium
TCCATGTGGCCCTCCTCGCCTAATGGGCGGCGCTGGCGAGGCTGGCCGGCCGGATCGCGGCTGGCGGGACGCTTTTCCTGCTTGCCGCCGGCCGCGCCGCCGCCTGGCCCGAGGACGGCCCGCTGGCCGCGGCGCAGGTCACGCGCCTGGGCCGGATGGCGGAAAAGGAGATCGCCGCCCTGATCGCCGCACGGGGCGGCGGCGGCCTGCCGGCGGTGGAACAGTCCCGGATTCGAGGATTGAGCCGCGGCGTACCGCTGTTCGCGGTGGAATTGACCCGGACCGCCTGCCGGGGCGGGGCCGAGGAGAACGGCTTGCCCCTTACCCTGGCGGTTCTGGTCCAGTCGCGCCTGGACGGGCTCCGGCTCGACCGCGGCCTGCTCCATCGGCTGGCCCGGCACGGGGACGACGGAGAGCACGGGGAGACGGCCGCCGAAGCCGAGATCGCGCGGGCGGTGGCGGCGGGCGTCATAGTGCGCGACGGCAAGACCCTGGAATTCGCCCATCCCCTGGTGCGGGAAGTCGTGCTGCGATGCGGCTGGCTGGACCAGGAGGGGGGCGACCTAGTGTCGCTGGCGCGCGGTGGGACGGGACAGAAGGAATAGGGGATGGGGACCAGACGCACCCGGGCGGTTGCCCGGGCTTTGATAGCGGCCGTGGCGGTCGCCTCCTGCTCACAGGAACCGGATTACGTCCGGCCGGCCGTGCCCATGCCGGCCAGCTATCGCGACACTCCGGCCGACGTTCGGCTGACGCCCCCCACCTCGCAGTGGTGGCGGAGCTTCGGCTCGGAGGAACTCGACCATCTCGTCGATACCGCCCTGGCCAACAACCTCGACCTCAAGATGGCGGTCAGCCGCGTCGCCCAGGCCGAGGCGGTGGCCGGCGTGGCGGCGGGCGCGCTGGCGCCGCTCATCCAGGGAAGCAATAGCGCCGCGATGTCGAACCCGCCGGGCGGGGTGCCCAGCATGTACCCCCTTCCCGACGGCTCGTATGAGCGGCTATATCAGGTCGGCATCACCGCCAGTTATGAAGTCGACCTGTGGGGCAAGAACCGCTCCACCATGGATGCAGCCCTGGCCACCGCCGAAGCCAGCATGTTCGACCGCGAGACCGTGGCCATCACCCTGGTCTCCGACGTGGTCACCGCCTACTTCCAGTATCTGTCCTCGTGCGAGCGGGCCGACGTCGCGGAAAAGAACGTCCGGAACATGAAGGACGTGCTGGCCGACATCAACCGGCGCATCGCCATCGGCGAAGGCACCAAGCTGGAACTGGCCCAGCAGCGGACCATCCTGGACCAGGCCGAGGCGACCCTGCCGGTACTGAACACCCAGCGGGACCAGACCCTAGACCGCCTCGCCGTCCTGCTCGGCAAGCCGCCCCAGGCCATGACCCTCAAATGCGGCAACCTTTCCGGCTTCCACCTGCCCGACATTTCCGTGGGCATGCCGTCGGAACTGCTGCTGCGACGGCCAGACATCCGCCGCGCCGAAGCCAATCTCAAGGCGGCCACCGCCAATATCGGCGTGGCGCGCGCCCAGCTGTTTCCATCGCTCAACCTGAGCGGCACCACCGGCCTCGGCACGTTCTACCTCAGCAATTTCATCACCCCCGGCAATTTCGTCTACATGGCCGGCGCGAACCTGCTGGGAACCATCTTCGACAACGGCAAGACGCGCAGCGGCATCCGCTACAGCGAAGCCAAACAGGTCGAACTGATCGACGCCTACCGGCTGGCGGTGCTGAATGCGCTGCGCGACGTTCAGGACGCGTTGATCTCGGTCCGCAACACCGGCATCGAGGAGGCGGCCCGCCAGCGGGCCCTGGACAATGCCGAGCGCGCCCACCACCTCAGCGCCCGCTCGTACGTCATCGGCATGGTGGACTACCTGACGGTGCTGGAAACCGAACGCTCCCAGTTGCGGGCCGAGGACGACGCCGTGCTGGCCCGCTACAACCGGCTGCTCGCCGCCGTCGCCCTGTACAAGTCGCTGGGCGGCGGTACGAAAGCCGCGGCCAAGTCTGGACCGGCACCGGCCGGCAAGAGCGGAGGTCCGTCATGAGGAGGCGCTGCACGACACTGGCCGCCACCATCGCCGCCCTGGCGCTGGCGGCCTGCTCGGATACCACCTTTCGCCACGACACCATCACCACGGTCGAGGTCGACGGCCAGGACGTGGACGTCTCGTGGGTGCGGATGGAGCCCACCGTCATCGACATGATGGTGACCGCCGAAGGCGGCGGTGAGATCTCCAGCGACCTGGCCTTGCGCGCCGCGATGACCGCCGCCAGCGAGTGGGGCGTATGCGGCTCCGACGACGTGAAGATGGAGGGCGCGCCGGTGACCTTCGTCCGGGGCCGCCATGCCTTCCGGCTGCATTGCGTGGACCCGTCATGAGGATCGCCGCCGGCCTCGCCGCCCTGATCGTCACGGCTGCCGCCACAGCGGCAGACGCTACCGATTGGCGCCCCCTGCCCTGGCACCTGATCGACCACACCTACCGCATCCCTCCGGCCGCGCGGTTCCACAGCCTGGATATGGACGTGGAACTGACCGGTACCCCGGCAACCGGCGACTTCCTCTATGTCGCACCGCTCTGGGGCGAAATCGGCGGCAACGGCTTCTATTTCGGCCTCCAGACCGATATCTGGGACGGCCATTGCCCCTGCTACCGCGGCAAGGGGGCGATCTTCTCGCGCTGGGGCCGCGCCAGCCTGGCCGATGCCCGGCCGGTGGCGGCCGGATGGAGCGAGGCGCTGGATGCCGCCCATTCCGCCGAGAATGCCTATGCCGGCGTGCGCCTGCCCTATGGCTGGCGGGGCGGCGCCTACCATTTCCACCTGGCGGCCCAGGACACCGC
>JAKAFA010000099.1 GCA_021818185.1 Pseudomonadota bacterium
TTTCGCGCGAGAACAAAACGGGATTGCGCGACGCCCGCGTCTGTGCGAGCATCCTGCATCTTCGGTTGCAGGGGGATGGATCATGCGGAGATTGGTATGCATCGCCGCCGCGGCGCTGCTGGTCGGGAGCGCCGCGGCGCGCGCCCAGGAGGCGGACATGCCCGCCGCCTACGATTCGCTGGTGCTGTCGCTGTCGTGGTCGACGACCAGGTGCTCGACGCGCCCGGGTCGGGCCGACCATGAACAATGCGGCGACAAGAAATATGCGTTCGTCGTTCACGGCCTCTGGCCGCAATACCCCCGCGGCGTGAAACACCGGCGCAAATGCCTGACCGCCACCGAGGTGCCGGCCAAGGTGGCGGACCGGATGATGCCCATGATGCCCAGCCACAAGCTGATCGAACATGAATGGGAGATGCACGGCGCCTGCGTCGAGAAGGATCCCGCCACGTATTACGCCAAGGCCAAAACAGCCTATGACCGCATCAAGATTCCGACCGCTTTCCGCTCGGCCGAGCAGCCGCGCACCATGACCGCCGACCAGATCCGCAAGGCTTTCGTCGAGGCCAATCCCGGCCTGCCGGAGGATGCGGTGGCGGTGACCTGCCACATGTCGCGTCCGCGCCACGGCCAGAACGCCGCCGATGCCGCTCCGCCAACCAGCGCGCCGCTGAACGACATCCGGTTCTGTCTGGACAAATCGCTGAAATTTCAGGACTGCCCGAGCACGGTCCGCGACCGCTGTCCCGATACGGTCCTGCTGCCGGCGGCGGCGAAGTAGGCCGGGCGCCGAAATAGGCCAGGTGGGGGGCGGCTCTGCCCCCCCGGCCACGTCAATGCGCGAAGGTCGCCAGGGTCGGCACGCCGGCCGGCCGCTTCTGGCGGGCCGGGCAGACCCGCGCCAGGATCGCGGCGATGGTATCGCTTTCCCGCTGCCAGCCGCGCTGCGCCGGCCGGTCCAGGCCGAGGTAGCGGGCGATCCAGGTCCCGACCGTGGTGCCACGGCTGCGGCCGTTGGAACAGACCACCATCAGGTTCTGGACCCCGGCCGAAGCCAAGCCGTCGGCGAAGCCGTGAATATCCAGAGCATCGGCCGGCAGGAACGGACGCCAGGGAATTTCGTCGCCGAACAGCTTCTGGCCGAGGGTCAGGCACAGGGACCGGTGACGACCCAGCAGGCGGATCAGAGCGCGCTCGGCCAGGCTGAGGCCGGCAAACCCGACATCCCAGAACGCCAGCCCGGTATAGCGGCCCCAACCGGCGGCAGCCTGGGCGACCGAATCGGCCTCCCAATCATCGACGGGATCGTAAATCCGCAGCACCGCCGTGGCGGCATTGGGAACAAAAGCGCTGAATTCAGCGGCGCTGACGATGGTGATGACCATCGCACCCTCCAAGGTGGACTCCATTTGCGCCACCATATAGGGCGATGTTTGCTGCATTGCAACAACAGGAATTTAATTTGCCTGTCGCCGTATCATCCGCAATGCCGTTGCCCATTCACCAGGGGTCGGCTAAGAAAATGTCACGCAACCGTAGCAAACCGCCGCGCGGCCGGCGGTCACAGATCGCCCACCTCCTCCATCCGTTCCTTCAGGCGATCGGCCTTTTTCTGCAAGGCCTGCTCCATGCGCTTGATGCGGCGGTCCAGATCCTCGATGCGGACCAGCCGCTCGGCACGGGTCGAGCGCGCCCAGCCGGCCACCGCCCGCCGGACGGCCCATTGCGCCACCACCACGAACAGGGCGAGGCCGGCACCCAGCGAGGCCAGGGCCGCCGCCCCGCCCCAGGCGTGGTCCACCGCCACCACCGCCCCCCAGAAGCCGATGGTGACCAGGGCGGCGGCAGCCACCACCAGCCCGACGGCGGCCTGCCGGTCTGCGGCCGCGCGGCGGCGCTCGGCGTCGCGCAGGGCGTTGACGATCTCCTCGCGGGCAATGGCCTGCCAGGTGGCGAAGGACATGCCGCGCACCGTGCGGTTGTCGCGGATGGTCTGTTCCAGCCGGCGCACCAGGTAATCGGCCTGCTGCTCCGGCGTCGGCCCGTCGGCCATCCCGCCGCCTCAAGCCCCGTGATGGGTGGATCCGATTCCGTCCTCGATCTCGGCCACCCGCAGGATGTTGGTGGTGCCCGAACAGCCGAACGGCACGCCGGCGGCGATCACCACCCGGTCGCCCAGGCGGGCGAACCCTTCCCGCTGGGCCATCAGCAACGCCTTGCTGACCATCTCGCCGAAGCTCCGCACTTCCTTGGTCTGCACCGAATGGGCGCCCCACACCAGGGCAAGCTGGCGGGCCACCTCGATATCCGAGGTCAGGCTGATGATCGGCTGTTCCGGCCGCTCGCGCGCCGCCCGGCGAGTGGTCGATCCCGACGAGGTGAAGGTGACGATGGCCGCCGCCCCCAGGGTGTGGGCCACTTGGCGGGCCGCCGCCGAGATGGCGTCGCGGGTGGTGCTTTCCGGCGGCGTATGCGACGCGGCGGTGATGACCCGGTAATGCTCATCCTGCTCCACCCGGGCGATGATGCGGTTCATCATGGTCACCGCGTCCACCGGATAGTCGCCGGTCGCGGTCTCGGCCGACAGCATTACCGCGTCGGCGCCGTCGTAGATGGCGGTGGCAACGTCCGAGGCCTCGGCGCGGGTCGGCGACGGTGAATGGACCATGGAATCCAGCATCTGGGTGGCCACCACCACCGGCTTGCCGGCGGCGCGGCAGGCCCGCACGATGCGCTTTTGCAGGATCGGCACCGTCTCGGGCGGGCATTCCACGCCCAAATCGCCGCGGGCCACCATGATGGCGTCGGACAGTTCGATGATCTCGTCCAGGTGCTCGATGGCCGAAGGCTTTTCCAGCTTGGAGAGCAGCTGCACCCGGCTGCCGACCCGTGCCGCGATGCGCCGCCGGGCCTCGGCCACGTCCGAAGACCGTTGCACGAAGCTGAGCGCGATCCAGTCGGCGCCCATGTCGACGGCGAATTCCAGATCGGCGATGTCCTTCCCGGTCAGGGGTGAGATGGGCAGCACGGCGCCCGGCACATTCACCCCCTTGTGGTTGGACAATTCGCCGCCCACCAGAACGATGGTGTCGGCGAAATCGACGCCGTGGCGTTCCACTTTCAGCCGGATACGCCCGTCGTCCAGCAGCAATTCGGTGCCGGCCGACAGCGCGGCGAACACTTCCGGATGGGGCAGGCCGGCCCGCGCCGACGATCCCGGCTCGCCGCCGAGATCCAGGCGGAACGAATGGCCGGCTTCCAGCCGGATGCGGCCCTCGGCGAAATCGCCGACCCGCAGCTTGGGTCCCTGGAGGTCGCACAATACCCCGATGGGGCGATGCATCCGGTGCTCCAGGTCGCGGATGATGTCGTAGCGGGCCTTGTGCTCGGCGTGGGTGCCGTGGCTGAAGTTCAGCCGGAAGACATCGGCGCCGGCCAGGAACAGCCCCTCGATCGCCTGCGGGCTGGAGGTGGCTGGACCCAAGGTGGCGATGATCTTGGCGTTTCTTGTTCTTCGCATGGCCGTTCCTTCCGTCGGTGATGGCGAACCATAGCAGGTTCGGCCGGCCGCGACACCGCTCCGGGATCGGAGAGGGTGCACCCTAACCCTTCGGGGAGACTAGGATCCTTCCTTGGGGTCGGAAAGCGAAGGATGGGTGAAGTTAAGCCCCGGGCGCCGGGGCGTGGACGGTGCGGTAGCGCACCAGCACCCAGCCCAGATGGCGCTGCATGGCCGCTGCCGCCGCATCCGCATCACCGGCGCGGATGGCGTCGAAGATGGCCTGATGGTGATCCTGGATGGTGGCGTCATCGCCCGGCGCGGTGAACAGCTCGTAGCGGTGATAGTCCAGCACCTGTTGCAGGATGCCGCGGAACAACCCCATCAGGTGGATGTAGACCCCCGAACCCGAGGCCTTGGCCACCGCCAGATGGAAGTCGATGTCGTTTTCGGCCTTGCGCAGGCCCCGCTCCAGGTCGGCCGCGCCGGCCGCCACGATGTCGGCCAGTTCGGCGATCTGGGCGGGGGTGGCCGATTGGGCGGCGCGGCGGACCGCCCAGCTCTCCAGGATGACGCGCATTTCCGCCAGGTCGTGGAGGTTGGCATGGCTGACCCGCACCAGTTCGGCCAAGCCGGGATGCATGGTGTCGGCGTTCGAGATCACCCGGGTGCCGCCGCCCTGGACCGCGTCCAGGAAACCCTGGGTCTTCAGGGTCTGCAAGGCGGCCCGCACCGAGACCCGGCTGACTCCCATCTGCTCGGCCAGTTGACGTTCCCCCGGCAGCCGCTGCCCCACCGCCCACTCGCCCGAGGCGATGCGGGCCAGGAGATGCTCGGTCACCTGGGTGGAAATCCTGCAATCGGAAGGGTTTGTACGCATAGAAGGATGGTGCATTTGCCACGGGCGCCCGTCAAGAGCGCACCGTGGCGGGAGCCCCATCATCTCCGTTCTCGACAACGCCGCCGCAAGCCCGCAAAACCGACGCATGTCCGCCGGTTCGTCTCGTGCCGTGAAAGCCCGATCCCGATGAGCGTCCCCTCCCTTCCCTGGCTGGCCGATTTCGCCCGCGGCGACTGGGCCGGCGGGCTGGTGCGGCTGCGCGCCGCCCTCGGCGACACGCCCGACCACCCCGAAGCCCGCCGCCATCTGGGGCTGGCGCTGGAGGCTACCGGCGACCCGGCCGGCGCCGAGGCCTGTTTCCGCGCCCTGCTGGCCGAGCGGCCGGGCGATGCCGACCTTCTGGTGGACCTGGGCAGCGTCCTCGCGGCCGCCGGCCGCGACGACGAGGCCGCCTCCTGCTTCGACACCGCCCTGGCGGTCGTCCCCGACCATCTGCGGGCCAACGGCGCCAAGGCGCTGCTCGCCCTGCGGCGGGGCGACTTTGCCGAAGGCTGGCAGCGGTTCGAGGTCCGCTGGCGCACCCCCTATTACCGCGCCATCGACCGCGGCTTTCCCCATCCCCCGTGGCGGGGCGCCGAGCCTCTGGCGGGCCGGACCCTGTTCCTGCATGCCGAGCATGCCTTCGGCGACACAATCCAGTTCTGCCGCTACGCCCGCCTGGCGGCCGATGCCGGGGCGCGGGTGGTGCTGGAGGTGCAGCCCGCCCTGGCGGAATTGCTGGCCGGGCTGGATCCCCGGGTGCGGGTGATGGCGCGCGGTTGCCCCCTGCCCGCCTTCGACCTGCATTGCCCGTTACTCAGCCTGCCACGGGCCTTCGGCACCACCGTGGCGACCATACCCGCCGAGCCCGCCTATCTGGCGGCCGAGCCGGCGCGCATCGTGCGGATGCGCCGGCTGGTGCCCGCCCTGGAGCGGGCGGGCCTCAAGGTCGGGGTGGCCTGGGCGGGCAATCCCTATCCCGGCGACCCGGCCGCCCAGCTGGTGGACCGGCGGCGCAGCATCGCCCCTGCCGCCCTGGCGCCGCTGGGCGAAATCCCCGGCGTCACCCTGGTCAGCCTGCAAGCCGGTCCGGCCGCCGGCGCCCCCGACCGCCCTGGCGGCGAGGCGCTGGTCGATCCCATGGGCGCGGTACGCGACTTCGCCGACACCGCGGCGGTGGTCGCCGGTCTCGACCTGGTGGTGACGGTCGATACGGCGGTCGCCCATCTGGCCGGGGCGCTGGGCCGGCCCGTCTGGCTGCTGGACCGCTTCGACCATTGCTGGCGTTGGCTGCGCGGGCGGACCGATTCCCCTTGGTATCCCCAGCTCACCATCTTCCGCCAGCCGCGCCCCGGCGACTGGACCGTCCCCATTGCGCAGGCAGCGGCGGCGCTGGCGGCCTTCAGCAATCCTTGCCCGCCGGGACCGGCAATGCGATAAGACGGGCCTACACCTGCCCTTCGGGAAGAAGTTCATGCTGTCTGCCGAGATCATCCGCGCCGCCATTCCCAACGTGCTGACGGAAGCCCGCTTCGACGAACTGCCCGCCTTTTACCAGGGCAAGGTGCGCGAGAATTACGACCTGCCGGATGGGCGGCGCATCCTGATTTCCACCGACCGCCAGAGCGCCTTCGACCAGGTGTTGTCGGCGGTGCCGTTCAAAGGCGAGGTGCTGACCCAGACGGCGCGCTTCTGGTTCGAGGCCACCGCCGACATCTGCCCCAACCACGTGCTGGACTATCCCGATCCCAACGTGGTGCTCGGCCGCCGCCTCGACATGCTGCCGGTGGAGATGGTGGTGCGCGACTACCTGACCGGCTCGACCGACACCTCGGTGTGGCCGATGTACAAGGCCGGCAACCGCACCATGTACGGGGTGGCCTTCCCCGACGGCCTGCGCAAGAACGACAAGCTGCCGGCCACCATCCTGACGCCCACCACCAAGGCGGCGATCGGCGCCCACGACGCCCCCATCACCCCGGCCGAGATCGTGGCCCAAGGCCTGCTGACCCAGGCGCAGTGGGACGAACTGGCGCAGCTGTCCCTGGCCCTGTTCGCCCGCGGCCGCGAGATCGCGGCGCGCAACGGCCTGATCCTGGTGGATACCAAGTTCGAGTTCGGCCTCGATCCCCAGGGCCGCATTACCCTGGCCGACGAAATCCTGACCCCGGATTCCAGCCGCTACTGGAAGGCGGCCAGCTACGCCGGCCGCCACGCCCGCGGCGAGGAGCCGGAGAGCTTGGACAAGGAATTCCTGCGCCTGTGGATCGCCGCCCGCTGCGACCCCTACACCCAGCCGATTCCGCCGATCCCCGACGACACCCTGGTGGAATTCAGCCAGAAATACATCGCGCTGTTCGAGACGGTCACCGGACGCCGCTTCGACGTCCCCGCCGCCGGGGAGAAGGTCAAGGAGCGCATCCGCCGCAACCTGACGCTGGCGGGATACCTGGGTTAGGCCTTCCGCCCGGCCAGGGCGGCCGGCACCGTTCCGGCCCGGAGGTACTCGCCCATCGCCTCGGCCGGCATCGGCCGGGCGAGAAGGAATCCCTGGAGGAAGTCGCAGCCGGCCGCGGTCATAAAGGCCAGCTGTTCGCCGGTCTCGATGCCCGGCGCCACCACCGCCATATGCAGGCCGCGGGCGACGGCGACGATGGCGGTGACGATCTCGGCATCGTCCGTGCCGGCGGTGACGTTGCGCACAAAGGATTGACTCACCTTCAGGGCACGGGCCGGCAGGCGGCGCAGGAAGGTGAAGGACGAAAAGCCGGCGCCGAACTCGTCGATGGTCAGGCTCACCCCCAGCTTGGCCAGCCGGGCGAACGGCCCGCCCGGTTCGGCCCCCTTGTCCACCACGGCGCTTTCCGGCAACTCCAGGGTCAGGCTGGCCGGCGGCAGGCCGCTATTCTCCAGGATCTCGGCCACCGAATTCGCCACCTCCGGCTGGCGCAATTCGCGAGGCGAGAGGTTGACGTCCAGCACCAGGTCGGGGAAGCCCATGGCGTGCCATTCCCGCATCTGGCGGCAGGCGGTCTCCACCACCCAGCGGCCGATGGGCAGCACCAGGCCGATTTCCTCGGCCAGGGCCAGGAACCGGAAGGGCTCCACCAGGCCGATCTCGGCATGCTGCCAGCGCAACAGCGCCTCGACCGCCGCCACCCGGCCGGTGCGGGCGTCGAACAGCGGCTGGTAGAACACCCGGAACTCGCCGCGTTCCAGGGCGCCGCGCAGGGAATCCTCCAGCACCAGCCGCCGGAAGGCGTCGACGTTGGCCGCCTCCGAATGGAACTGGCAGCCGTTGCGGCCCAGGCGCTTGGCCCGGTACATCGCCCCGTCCGCCAGCTTGACCAGCGTCTGCGCATCGCCGGCATCCATGGGATAGACCGCAACGCCGATGGACCCGCTGATGGTGACGGTTTGGCCGGGCCCCAGGTCGAAGGGCTCGCCCAGCACCCGCAAGATCTTGTGGGCGACCACGGCGGCGTCGCGCGGGTCCTGGATGTCTTCCAGGATCACCGTGAATTCGTCACCAGACAGCCGGGCCAGGGTATCCCCCTGGCGGATCAGGACCCCGATGCGCTCGGCAACCTGCTGCAGCAGCAGGTCGCCGGCCAGATGGCCCAGGGTGTCGTTGACCTCTTTGAAGCGATCCAGGTCGATGAACAGCACCGCAACCACATCCTGGTTGCGATGGGCGCGGGCCAGGGCGCGGGACAGCCGTTCCTGGAACAGGGAGCGGTTGGGCAGCCGGGTCAAGGGATCATGATTGGCGGCATAGGACAGCCGCTCCTCGACCTCCTTGCGCGAGGTGATGTCGCTGATCACCGCGACGTAATGGGTCACCTCGCCTTCGCCGCCGCGTACGGCGGTGATGGATTGCCAGCCGGCGAACATCTCGCCCGAGCGGCGGCGGTCCCAGATCTCCCCCTGCCAGCGGCCGACGGTCCGAAGGGATTCCCACATCTGTTCATAGAACTCGGTGCCGTGGCGCCCCGAGGACAGGATGGCCGGAGTCTTGCCCAGCACCTCGCCCGCCTGGTAGCCGGTGATGTCGGTGAAAGCGCGGTTGACCTGGACGATGCGCCGCTGGGCGTCGGTGATGAACAGGCCGTCGCCGGTATTGTCGAACACTGTCACCGCCAGACGCATATGGTCTTCCAGACGCTTGCGTTCGGTCACGTCCTCGATCACCGCCACGGCGAAGCGCACCGGCCCGCCCAGCGTTTCGCGCACCGCGCTCACCGTCAGGCGAGCCCAGACCACCCGGCCATCGCGGGCCAGATAGCGCTTGACCATCTCATAATTGTCCGTGTGGCCGGCGGCCAGGTCGCCCAGCGCCGCCTCGCTGCGCGCCACATCGTCGGGATGGGTGAACTCGACCACCCGCTTGCCTTGCACGGCCGCCTGATCGTAGCCCAGCATGGCGCAGAAGGCGGGGTTGACTTCCGACAGCCGACCACTCGGCTCCACCACCACCACGCCGATGCCGGCATTGGCGAACACCGCGCGGAACCGCGCTTCGCTGCCGCGCAGGGCCAGATCCACCCGCGAGCGTTCGATGGCATACCGCACGGCGCGACGCACCACCTCGCCATCGCCGCTGCCCTTGACGAGATAATCCTGCGCCCCCTGGCGCAGAGCCTTCAGAGCCAACCCCTGGTCGTCGGTGCCGGTCAGCACCACCACCGCCACCGTGGGTGCGGCGGCGCGCAGGCGGTCCAGCGTCTCCATGCCTGCGGAATCGGGAAGCGACAGGTCGAGGAGCACCACGTCGACCGGCACGGCGGCCAGCAGGTCCAGCGCCTGCCGCAACCGGGTCGCCTCCATCACCCGGAAGGCGACGGGCGCCTCGGCTTGCAGGTAGATGGACACCAGGCGCGCATCGCCGGGATTGTCCTCGACGACGAGGACGGTTCCGGGGGGGGCGGTGCCGGGGAGAGGGAGCCGCGGGAAGGAAGGGACGCCGTCGCCCATCGGCGGCCTCAACGGGGCGGCAGGGTCGCCACGGCGCACCAATATTCCTCGATCGCCCGCACCACGGCAATAAAGTGATCGAGGTCGACCGGCTTGGTGATATAGCAATTGGCGTGGAGGTCGTAGCTGCGCAGGATGTCCTGCTCGGCCTGCGAGGTGGTCAGAACCACCACCGGAATGCGGCGCAGGTCGGAATCGGCCTTCATTTCGGCCAGGACCTGGCGGCCGTCCTTGCGCGGCAGATTGAGATCCAGCAGCACCAGATGGGGCCGCGGCGCCGTAGCGAACTCGCCCTCGCGCCGCAAATAGGCCATCGCTTCGACACCGTCGACCACCACGCGCAGGCGGGTGGACAGGCGTCCTTCCTTCAACGCTTCCTGGGCGAGGCGGGCATCGCCCGGATTGTCCTCGACCAGCAGGATGTCAAAGGCGTCGGATACGGGGCGCAGGGGCAAGGGCGTCTCCAACCGAGAAGAGGCCTATGACTATAGGCCGATGGCCGGGCGGCGCAACCCGCGAAACCGCGCGGGCCGGCTTGCGGATCGTTGCCGACGGGTTGACCATCGTCAATCGCCAGAGGATGCACAGACCCTAATGTAGTGACAAGCATCAAGAGGGAGGAGGAGCATGGTCGCCACCGATACCGAGGGCTATCTGACCGACCCGTCCGACTGGGCCGAAGATGTCGCCGTGGAACTGGCCCGCCGCGAGGGGATCGTCCTGACCGACGAACACTGGGCGGTCCTGCGCTTCATGCGCGCCTATCTCGAAGAACACCGCGTTGCGCCCGACGTGCGCCACGTCAGCCGCCATCTGGCCGAACAATTCGGCGCCAACCGCAACCGGGTATTCGAGCTGTTCCCTTATGGCTATGTCCAGCAGGCCTGCAAGATCGCCGGCATGCTGCGGCCGCGGGCGTGGAGCACCGGCTGAGCCCCGGCGCCAAACGCTAAGGATTGAGGCCGGCGAGCGTTGGGACGAAGCGCCGAACCTTGCCGCGGGGATGGACGTTTGGCGAAGGACCGGTGCCGCTCGCGTGCGCGGTGCCACCCCGTACGACCGACACGAGGAGAAGCCAAATGCCTCTCGCCAGCCATTCGACGGCGACCATCGCCCAGGTGCTGTCCGGCATCGACTTCCCGGCCAACAAGCAAAAACTGGTCGATTACGCCCAGAAGAACAACGCCGACCCGGAAGTGCTCGACGCCATCAAGCAGATGCCGGAAGCCGAGTACACCAGCATGGCCGACGTCTTCAAGGGCGTAGGCCAGAGTCACTGACGGCCGTCGCCGACGGCCGAGCATCCCGTTCCGCGTCATGCCCGGAAGCTTGGTCCGGGCATGACGAAACGGAGGGTGGCGAAGGGGGCTATTCGGGCTTGGCCTTGGCCGCCCGCTTGGCGGCCCGGAAGCGTTCCGCCCAGCCGGCCAGTTCCATCTGGGCGCCGCGGGCCACCGCGAGGGCGTTGGCGCCGACATTCTTGGTGATCACCGAACCGGCACCGACCACCGCCCCCGCCCCCACCGTCACCGGCGCCACCAGCGACGAGTTGGAGCCGATGAACGCCCCCTCGCCGATATCGGTGAAGGACTTGTTGAAGCCATCGTAATTGCAGGTGATGGTTCCTGCCCCGATATTGGCCCCGGCGCCGACCCGAGCGTCGCCGATATAGGTCAGGTGGTTGACTTTGGCGCCGGCCTCGACCACCGCCTTCTTGATCTCGACGAAATTGCCGATATGGGCGCCGCCGCCCACCTCGGCCCCTGGACGCAGCCGGGCATAGGGGCCGATATCGGCCCCTTCGGCGATGGTGCAGCCCTCGAAATGGCAAAAGCCCTTGATGGTCACGCCGTCGCCGACGACGACACCGGGGCCGAACACCACCTGCGGCCAGATCACCACGTCGCGCCCGATGCTGGTATCCCAGGCGAACCATACGGTCCCCGGCGCCAGCAGGGTGGCGCCGCCTTCCATGGCCCGGGCACGCAGGCCGTCCTGGACCAGGGCTTCAGCCGCCGCCAGCTCGGCCCGCGAATTGATGCCCAGCAATTCGTCCTCGGCCCCCAACACGAACGAACACGAGGCGCCGTCGCCGCGGGCCAGGGCGACCACGTCGGTCAGGTAGAATTCGCCCTTGGCGTTGTCGTCGGTCACCCGATCCAGCAGGCACCAGGCCCGCCGGCCGTCCAGGGCCAGCACCCCGGAGTTGCACAGGGTGATTTCCCGCTGCTGCGGCGTCGCGTCCTTCCACTCGACGATGGCCTTCAGCCCCTCGCCGCCCACCACCAGGCGGCCGTACTGGGCCGGATCCTCGGGGCGGAAGCCCAGCACCACCACCGCCGGGTTGTCGGGACCTTCGCGCTCGGCCAGCAGGCGGCGCAGGGTGGCTTCGCTGATCAGCGGCGTGTCGCCGTACAGCACCAGGATGGTGCCCTCGAACCCCTCCAGCGCCTGGCGGGCCTGGCGCACGGCATGGGCGGTGCCGCGGCGCTCGTGCTGCACCACCGTCGGGTGGGGCGCCACCGCCGCTTCCAGCGCCTCCATGCCGGGACCGACCACCACCACCAGGCGGGCGGGATCGAGCCGGGCCACCGTTTCCAGCAGATGCCGGATCATCGGCCGGCCGGCCAGGGGATGCATGACCTTGGGCAGATCCGACTTCATGCGGGTGCCCATGCCGGCAGCCAGGACGACGACGGCGAGATTTTCCATGTGCGGCTCCGAACGCAGGCTGTTGCGCCAGCGGCGCGAAGGTGCCACAAAACCCCGGCGACGGCCAAGCCCGACTTTGGCCCCCTTCCGACCAGCGAGACCGCCATGCCCCGCCTGCCCGCCGCCATCGTTTTCGACCTGGACGGCACCCTGATCGACAGCCTGCCCGACATCGTCGCGGCGGCCAACCGCCTGCTGGCCGCCGAAGGCCGCGCGCCGCTGGCCCCCGACGACGTGCGCCCGATGATCGGCGACGGAGCCGGCCGGCTGGTGGAGCGGGTGTTCGCGGCGCGCGGCGGCTTGCCCGGCCCGTCGCTCGATCCTTACCTGGCCCGCTTCGTCGCCGAATACGAGCCGCGCTCGGCCGAACTGACCCGGCCGTTCCCCGGCGTGGCCGCCACCCTGGGCCAACTGCGCCGCCAGGGCTGCCGCCTGGGCCTGGCCACCAACAAACCCAGCCGCGCCACGCGCGAGGTGCTGGCCGCCTTCGACCTGACCGATTTGTTCGAGGCGGTGGTGGGCGGCGACGAGGCGCCCGCCCTGAAGCCCGATCCCCGCCACGTTTCCGCCGTGCTGGACCTGCTCGGCACCCCGCCGGATGCCGCCGCCTTCGTCGGCGATTCCTACAACGACGTCACCGCCGCCCATGCGGCCGGCCTGCCCTGCGTGCTGGTCAGCTTCGGCTATACCCGCATCCCGGTGGGCGACCTGGGGGCCGAGGCGGTGATCGACGACTTCGCCGACCTGCCGGCCGCCCTGGCCGGGCTGTTCGCCACAACGGAGTAAGCCCATGACCGACCCCGCCGCCGTTCTCGCCGCGCTCCGCTTCAACGCCGACGGGCTGGTGCCGGCCATCGCTCAGCAATACGACACCGGCGAGGTGCTGATGATGGCCTGGATGAACCGCGATGCGGTGACCGAGACCCTGGCCACCGGACGGGTATGCTACTGGTCGCGCTCGCGCCGCGCGCTGTGGCGCAAGGGCGAAACCTCGGGCCAGCAGCAGACCCTCAAGGATTTCCGCATCGATTGCGACGGCGACACCATCCTGCTGCTGGTCGACCAGTTGGGGGTGGCCTGCCACACCGGCCGGCGCAGTTGCTTCTACACCGCCGCCCGCCCCGAGGGGATGGTCGAGATCGAAGAAGTCCGGATCGCGCCCGGGGACCTGTACGGCAAATGAGCGACACCCTGCCCGTCACCGTGCTGACCGGTTTCCTGGGCAGCGGCAAGACCACCCTGCTCAATCACCTGCTGGCCCAGCCCGGG
>JAKAFA010000100.1 GCA_021818185.1 Pseudomonadota bacterium
AGGGATCGGCCTTCAGCGGCAGAAGGTGGCCGTGCGCCCCCAGGATTTCGTATTTGTAGAGGGTGCCCCGCCCCAGGCCGGGAATAAACAATTCCCACACCCCGGCATCGTGGCGCAAGCGCATGGGATGGCGGCGCCCATCCCAGTGATTGAAGTCGCCCACCACCGAAACCCGCCGCGCATTGGGCGCCCACACCGCAAAATGCACGCCGGACAGGCCGTCGAGTTCGACACCGTGGGCCCCCAGCTTCTCGTAGGTGCGCAGATGGGTGCCCTCGACCAGCAGATGGATATCGAGATCGCCCAGTACCGGCGGGAACCGGTAGGGATCATCGATCACCTCTTCCGCCCCGTCTCCCAGGTCCAGGCGCAGCCGGTACGATTCGGCCAGGGATTGGGGAACCCGCGCCGCGAACAGGCCATCGGCCTGGACCAGCGCCATTTCCACCTCGCCATCCGGCCCGAAGACCCAGGCCCGGCGGGCCCGCGGCTGGAAGCTGCGCACCACCCAGCCCCCCCCCAGCGGATGCGGCCCCAGGACGGCGAACGGGTCGCCGTGGGTACCGGCGGCGATCGCCCCGGCCTCCGCCGCCGCCACCAGGGAGATGGGGTTCTGCGCCATAGGACCTGCCTCCATTGCCGCCGAGAATCCGGCTGCCGGGCGCAGAATCACCCGCGGCGGCGCCGATGACAACGGGGAATTGGTGACGCCGGGGTGAAAGCCGCGGCCCGGAAAGGCATATGGTCGCCGATTTCCTCTACAGGTCAGCAATCGAATGTAGGCGGGAGACGGCACCGAGAGGTGGGCTATCTCAAACGCCCGGACGGGCCGGCATGCACGAGCCACGTGATCAGCCTGGCGATCGGCGGTCCGGTCAAGACCACGGCGAAAACACGCACGGTCTGGACGGCGAGGACGAAAGAAATATTCACCTGGCTGGAAACGGCGAGGATCGCCATCGAGCCGAGACCGCCGGGGCTGGTGGCCAGGTAGGCGGTAAGCGGATCGACGTGGAGGATCTCGATCAGGACCCAGGCGGAGGCCGCACAAAGGCCGATGAGCATGAAGGTAGCCAGCAGGACCCGTGGAAGAGCGCGCCATACATGGGTGATGACGTCACGGGAGAAGTCCAGGCCAATATGCCACCCTACCGCGGTATAAGCCGCCCCCAGCGCCCATTGCGGCAAGGTCATCCTGACGAGTCCATCCGCCTGAAGCACGACGCCGGCGAGCATGGAGACGAGCAGGGGGCCCGCCGGAATGCGAAGGCGCCGGCCCGCCACGCCGCCGAAAGTGGCCACGCCAAATGTCTTGAGCATTTCCCTGACCGAAGCGGCGGCGGCCGGCGCCACGTTCGGCAGTGCCTGGGTTGCCGCCGTCGCCGCGCCGAGATGGGGCAGAAAGCGTGAGATGACGGATGCGCTGAAGACGACGATGGTAAGCCGCAGATATTGCATGAATGCGACCAGACGGGCGTCGGCCCCGTATTCCTCGGACATGGCCACCATGGCGCTGGACCCGCCGGGCAACGAGCCCCAGGCGGCGGTGGCGGCCGGCAGGACCTTCAACTTGGCCAGACTCCAGCCCGCCAGCGCCCCGGCGGCAATGGTCGCGGAAATCACGACGAGAATGGTCATCCAATCGTGCGATGCCGTGGCCAGGATCGAAGCATTCATGTCGCTCGCCACAAGGCAGCCGATGACGGCCTGCGCGCCGACGAACGCCCATGGGGGGGATCGCAGCCTGGTTCCGCCGATGCCGAAGCCGATGGCAGCGACCATCGGCCCAAGGAGGAATGCCGCCGGCAAGGTCGCACGTTCGAGGCCCCAGGCCAGCGGCAGCGATGTCGCGACCAATGTCGCCCACGACTTGACGCGATTTGCGATCAAAATGATTCACCCGTCGGTCGTTATCGTCGGTCCGAACCCTCGGCTGCGGAAATCGACCGTGGAAATGCCGGTAGAGCGGCAGCCGTCAGACGCGCGAACCAGGCTTCAAGCTAGCGGCCGATCATATGGAGTTGTGTGGAGTTGAATGGGGTGGTTGGGAAATCGATGGCGTGACCGCAGGCCCCCCTCAAGCCCCACACCCGGCCCCCAGCCGCGCCAGCAGGGCGCGGGCCGGGATGGCCAGGCAGGCCGGGCGGTGGGCGGCGTCGTAGACGATCTCGTAGCAGGCCTTCTCGGTGACGAACAGGTCCAGCAGCCGGGGCGCGTCGGGATGATCGACCGGCAGCCCCGGCCCGCGGGTGGCGGCGCCCATATAGGCCGACAGGAAAGCCCGCGACACCCGCCCGCCCCAGGCGGCCACCACCGGGTCCAGGGCGGGTGGCGCGTCGGGCCGGGCGGCGGCGAGGCGCGCCAGGGCGGTGCGGGCGGCATAGTCGAACGAGCGCAGCATGCCGGCCACGTCGCGCAGGGGCGAATCCTTGGCCCGCCGGCGGGCGATAGCCCGCACCGGCTCGCCCTCGAAATCGATGATCTGCACGTCGCCGGCCGCCATCAGTACCTGGCCCAGGTGGTAATCGCCGTGGGTGCGCAGCAGCAAGCCGAAGGGCCGGCCCGGCACCATTCCGGCCATCAGCGACAGCAGTTCGTCGCCGCGCGCAACCACGGCGCGGGCCTCGGGCAGGTCGCGGCCGGCCAGGGCGGCCAGCGCCTCCCGAGCCTGGGCCAGGGCCCGGTCGCGCCAATCCTCCAGATCCCCGCCGCTCACCTCCAGGGGATCGAAATCGGGATCGCCGGTGGCCACCGCCAGCGCCTTGTGCATCTCGGCGGTGCGTTGCCCCAGGGTGACCGCCAAACCCAGGACGTCGTCGATCTCGCCGCCCATCAGGCGCTCCGCCATCGCACCGGGCGGCAACAGGCTGGCGGCGTCCAGGAAGCGGTCGAGTTGGGCCAGGGTCCATTCCCAGGCATTGCCCTGGTTGGGCACGAAGCCGTGCATCACCGCCAGTACCGTGGAGGCGGCGCCGGGATCGGCCGCCTCGATCCACCCCAGCAGCGGCGGGGTATTGGCGAAGGGTGCGGTTTCGGTCAGAAAGCGGCCGATTTCCACTTCGGGATTGGCGCCGGCGGACGGTCGGCGGACCAGCTTGACCACCAGCGCCTCGCCCACCACCGCCGAGGTGTTGGACTGCTCGCCGGCCAGCCGCCGCACTGCCGCGCGGGGGGCCAGGGTGACCGCCGCCAGGGCGCGGGTGGCGTGGCCGATGACCATCCCGGCGGAATCGGCCAGGCGCGCACCCTCGCGCATCATCTCCACCAGGGCGAGGACGAAATCGCCATCCTCCATGGCATCCGACAACAGGCCGACCCGCGGCCCGCGGCGCAGCCGGGCCAGGGCCGCGGGCTCGGCGCCCACCTGCTCTCCCCCGCCGTCGCCCCAGCCCATGGACAGCGGCACCTGATAGGTCGCCACCGCCCCACCGGGCCGCCGCACCCCCACCAGGGCCAGCAGCCAGGCCCCGCGGCTGGTGGCCAGCGGCGCCCAGCGCAGCAGTTCGGCCTCGGCCGGGGCCGTGCCGCCTTCGGCGAACCAGCGTTGCAGCCGCAGCCAGGGCGGCAGCACGTCGCGCTCCAGCAGCCGCCGGCAGCGGCCGGCCGCCAGGTCGCTGAATCCCTCGCGCACCACGATGGTCACCGGCTCGGCCAGGATGCCGGCCGGCTCGACATGCCAGGACGGCGGCTCGGCGCCGGCCGCCAGCAGGAACCAGTAGAAGCCGTAGCCCGGCAGGGTCAGGAAATAGGGCAGCTCGCCGATGGGCGGAAAACTGGACTGGCCGGTCAGCTCCACCGGCACCCGCCCACGATAGGCCGCCAGGTCCAGCTCCACCCCCTGGGCCGAGCGGGCGAGGTTGGCGACGCACAGCACGCTTTCCCCGTCCAGTTCGCGCAGATAGGCCAGCACCTTGCGGTTGGCCGGATAGAGGAACACCAGCCGGCCGCGGCCGAAGCAGTGATGGCCGCGCCGCACGCCGATGATCCGTTTCATCCAGTTCAGCAGCGACGAGGGATCGCGTTCCTGGGCCTCGACATTGAGCCCGCCGTAGCCGTAGATCGAATCCATGATCGGCGGCAGATAAAGGCTGGCCGGATTGGCGCGGGAAAAGCCGCCGTTGCGGTCCTCGGTCCATTGCATCGGGGTGCGCACGCCGTTGCGGTCGCCCAGGAAGACGTTGTCGCCCATGCCGATCTCGTCGCCGTAATACAGGACCGGCGTGCCCGGCATGGACAGCAGCAGGCTGTTCATCAACTCGATCTTGCGCCGGTCGTTCTCCATCAGCGGCGCCAGGCGGCGGCGAATGCCCAGATTGATCCGCGCCCGGCGGTCGGCGGCATAGGTGGTCCACAGGTAATCCCGCTCGCGGTCGGTGACCATCTCCAGGGTCAGCTCGTCATGATTGCGCAGAAAGACGGCCCATTGGCAGTTGGCGGGAATGTCCGGCGTCTGGCGCAGAATGTCGGTGATGGGATGGCGGTCCTCGCGGGCAATGGCCATGTACATCCGCGGCATCAGGGGAAAGTGGAAAGCCATGTGGCATTCGTCGCCGCCGCCGAAATAGGGCAGCACGTCCTCGGGCCACTGGTTGGCCTCGGCCAGGAAGATGCGCCCCGGATGGCTCTCGTCCATGGCGCGGCGCAGCAGCTTCAGCACTCCGTGGGTTTCCGGCAGATTCTCGTTGCCGGTTCCCTCCCGCTCGCAGAGATAGGGCACGGCGTCCAGGCGCATGCCGTCCACGCCGATGTCCAGCCAGTGGCGCATGATGGCGATCACCTCGCGCACCACCCGCGGATTGTCGAAATTGAGGTCGGGCTGGTGGGCGAAGAACCGGTGCCAGTAATAGGCCCTGGCCTCGTCGTCCCAGGCCCAGTTGGATTTCTCGCTGTCGGTGAAGATGATGCGGGTGCCGGCGTATTTCCGGTTGGTGGTGCTCCAGACGTAGAAATCGCGGGCCGAAGTGCCGGGGCGGGCGCGGCGCGCCCGCTGGAACCACGGATGCTGGTCGGAGGTGTGGTTGATGACCAGTTCGGTGATGACCCGGAGGCCGCGCCGATGCGCCTCGCGCACGAAGAGCCGGAAATCCTTCAATGTGCCGTAGGCCGGATGGATGCCGCGGTAATCGGCGATGTCGTAGCCGTCGTCGCGCAGGGGCGAGGGATAGAACGGCAGCAGCCATACCGTGTCGACCCCCAGGGCTTCGATGTGGTCCAGTTTTTCGGTCAGGCCGATAAAGTCGCCGATCCCGTCGTCATTGGCATCGAAATAGGCCTTGACGTGCAATTGATAGATGACGGCGTCGCGATACCACAGGGGGTCCATTCCGGTGCTCCCGTCACAGGCATGGGGTGCGGTAATCGACGCTGGCCCATACCGTCACCCGAAAGATGGCGGCCGGATTGACCGCCGGATCCAGGCGCAACCGCTGCACCGCGCCGCGCCACAGATGGCGGCGTCCGGTCAGCAGGTCTTCCATCTCGTAGGTCTCCCCCTCCGCCACCCCCATATCCGCCAGCGGGAAATGCAGCACCGCGTCGTGCGCGTCGAAGGGATCCAGGGTGACCGCCACGAAGATCAGGTTGGAGCGGTCGAGCGTCGCCTTGCCGTAGAACAGCACGGAATCGTCCTCGGCCGGGTGGAAACGGAGGTTTTCGGTCTCGTGCAAGGCGGGGTTGTCACGCCGGATGGCGTTGAGGCGCGCCACCTCGTCCTTGATGTTGCCCGGCAGGTTCCAGTCGCGGAGCTTGTACTGGTACTTCTCCGAATGGAGGTATTCCTCGCGGCCTGGCACCGCCTCGGCCTCGCACAACTCGTAGCCGTTGTACATGCCCCACGACGCCGACAGCGTGGCGGCCAGCACCAGACGGATGCGGAAGGCCGCCCGCCCGCCGGTTTGCAGGAACGGCGGCAGGATGTCGGGCGTGCTGGGCCAGAAATTGGGGCGCAAGTAGTCGCGCGCCTCGCCGTGGGCCAGTTCCTCGACATAGGCGGCGATCTCGCGCTTGAAGTTGCGCCAGGTGAAATAGGTATAGGATTGGGAAAAGCCGGCCTTGGCCAGGGCGCGCATCATCTTGGGCCGGGTGAAGGCTTCCGACAGGAAGATCACGCCGGGATCGCGCTCCTGCACCGAACGGATCAGCCATTCCCAGAACGGCACCGGCTTGGTGTGGGGATTGTCCACCCGGAAGATGCGCACCCCCTGGTCGCGCCAGAACAGCACCACGTCGAGCAATTCCCGCCAGATGGCCGGAGCGTCCGGCGACTGGAAATCAAGGTTGACGATATCCTGGTATTTCTTGGGCGGGTTCTCGGCGTAGCGAATGGTGCCGTCGGGACGCCACGAGAACCAGTCGGGATGTTCGCGCACCCAAGGATGGTCGGGGGCGCATTGGATGGCGAAGTCCAGCGCCACCTCCATCCCCAGGCGGGAGGCCGCCGCGACGAAATGGCGGAAATCCGCCAATGTGCCCAGGTCGGGGTGGACGGCATCGTGCCCGCCCTCGACGCTGCCGATGGCATAGGGGCTGCCCGGCTCGCCGGGGGCGGCGACCAGGGCGTTGTCGGCGCCCTTGCGGTGGACTCGGCCGATGGGATGGATGGGCAGCAGATAGACCACATCGAAGCCCATGCGGGCGATGTCGGGCAGGCGGCGCTCGCAATCGCGCAAGCTGGCCGAACACCCCGGTTCGGTGCCCTGGCTGCGGGCCACCATGCCGTACCACGCCCCGAAGCGGGCCCGCGCCCGTTCGACCACCACCTCCAGCACCCGGTCGGACCGGATTGCCGTGCCGCGGTCGGGCCAGCGGGCCATCACCGCCGCCACCTCGGGCCCGTCCAACGTCGCCGGTTCGGCCAGGGCCCGTTCCAGGCGCTCGCGGTCGGCGGCGCCCACCCGGGCCAGGGCGGCGGCCACCAGCCGCCGCCCTTCCTCGATCTCGACCGCGACGTCCTGGCCGGCGGCACGCTTCTTGCCCAGGTCGTCGCGCCAGCTTTCATAGGCATCGACCCAGGCTTCCACCCGATATTCCACCCGCCCCGGACGGGGCAGCGTCACCCGGCCGAGCCAGCGGTCGTTATCCTGGGGCTGCATGGGGACATCGTCCCAGGCCTCGGCCCCCGCCGCGCGGTACAACACCCGCGCCGCCAGCCGGTCGTGCCCATGCCTCAGGATATCGGCGGTGACCTCCAGCACATCGCCCTCCTCGCGCTTGACCGGCCAGCGGCCGCAATCGACGCAAGGTTCCACCGCCAGGATCAGGATGCCCGATCCCGCCGCATCGCCTCGGCGGGCGCGCACGCCGCCCGCCACCGCCGCCGCATCGCCGGCCGGCGGAGTGCGGTACAGACGGAAGCCCAGCGGGTCCAGATGGAGCCCCCCGGCGGAGGGAGGCCCGCCCAACCCAGCCAGGGGCGTGCAATCGGCCAGGTCGCCGGGCATCAACCCCGCCGCGGCCAGCAGACCGGCCGGGTCGGCGCCATGGCCGGCAAGGGGATCGGTGTTCATCACCAGCAACGCAGCCTCGCCGCCGGTGCGGCTGCGCCGCAGCAGGGCGACCACCGGCTGGCCGGGCCTGGTCAGCCGCATCTGCGGCCCCTCGTCGTTCAAGACCGGCGTCCCCGCCTTCAGCCGGTTGAGAGCGGCGAGGAACGGCGACAGGTCGAAACGCGGCGGCTCGCGGTCGCCGGGCCGGGTATTGACCACGTCCAGCTTGCGGCTCCACCCCCATTCGTAGCCGATGGGCATCATCCAGCCGGCGGAAAAGAACGCGGCGAAGGCGGCCCTCAGCCGGTACCACGCCTCCACGTCGCCCCGGCCCTCGATCTCGGCGGACAGGCGCGGCGTGTCGTGGCTTTCGGGAAAGGCGATGGACGGCGCGATCGCCCGCAGCAGGTCGTATTGCTCCAGCAGCCAGGGAGCGTGGAAATCCCACCATTTGGCGCTGTTGAACAGCAGGTCGAAGCCCGCCTGGTGCAAGGCGGCGATGGCGGCGGTGTCGCAGCCCAGGGTTTCGGCGGCGAAAATCGCCTGGGGGGCGGCGCCGCGCACCCCGCCGATGATCCCCGCCCAGACCGCGGCCGGCACCTGATAGGCGGCATCGCAGCGGAAGCCGGTGAACCCCAGCCGGACGTAATCCTCCACCAGCCGGCGCCAATGGGCGACCATGTCGGGATGATGGGCCGGGTTGCCGTAGTCGAGTTGGGCCAGATCGCCCCATTCGATCCGACGGGTGGGGTCGTCGGGATCGATCGCGGCGGGCGAGATCAGGGCGCCGTCGGCGGCGCGGGCGTACCATTCGTGGTGCTCTGACACCAGAAGGGCGTCCCTGGCGGTGTGGTTGACCACCAGATCCATCATCACCGCCAGGCCCTCGGCGCGGGCGGCGGCGGTGAAGCGGCCGAGCTGCAACTCGGCGGGCGCACCGTCGTCGAATAGCGGGTTGAGGCGGTGATAGTCCTTGACCGCGTACAGACTGCCGGAAAAGCCGGGATAGTGGAACGGATTGACATAGACCCAGTCGAACCCCATGGCCGCGATTCGCGGCAGTTCCGCCACCCAGGCGGAAACCGGCCCCACCGCCGATGGAAACAGGTTGTACAGCCTGGGTCCGCCCCGCACCCGCACCTCCCTCGGATGTCCATCCCAGCGATCTTTCGTCGGCGGGAGGTGGATTCAACGTCCCCCTTCGGAGATGAACAGCCGGTGGGCCGGCTTGACCCCAGCGCCAGCATGGATTTGACCTTCCGCTGGCCCGAGCGATCTGCTAGATATCTTCCGCTAGGGGACCGGCGCGCGCCGGCAGGAATGCAAGGAGCTTGTGATGAGCGTCACTTGGAAAGTTCTGGGGATGACCGTGGCCGGCGTGGCGGTCATTGCCCTTTATATCAGCGCCTCGGTGTTCGGCGCCCTCGCCAATGCCGGGATGTTCGGCGGCGTCAACCCGATGCGCTTCATGATCTATGTCGGCCTGGGCCTGACGGCGACCTGGCTGGCCACCATCATGTACCTGACCAGCACCGGCAGCGGCGAAGCCTGACCGGCTGCGCCCTCAGCGACGCCTGAAATCGCCCTGGCGACTCTCCGCCAGGGCGATTGCGTTTTCGGGCCCGGCCTCGATACCGCGCCCCGCCTACCGCACCCGTCCGCCCCCTCCCATGGCAATGCCTCTCCTGGGCCAAGCCCTCCCCCGTCTCGCATAAAGACCGGCGGTCGGCCCCTCCGCTATCCTCCGGCTGCCGGCAAGCGGAATGCCGCGCCGCAGGGGATAGGCAGCAGAAGGACAGGGCAGACGATGGCAACCAGAAAAGACGAAAGGGACACCGGCGATCGGCCGGCCGAGGCCGGTGCGGGCGAACAGCCCGGCCGCGAGGAGCACGAGATCGAGCGGGCGGCCGAGACTGCCCATCAGTCGGTGCGGCGGGCGGCCGGAGACGGCGAGCACGCCATCCACGCCGGAAGCCGGGTGGCCGAGCGGGGATTGTCGCAGGCCACCGAACTGGGCCGGCGGGGCGGCGAGCAGATGCGCTCGCTGGTCAGCGCCTCGGCCCGCGCCTACCGCGATTTCAGCACGTTTTCGCGTGGGGACGTCGATGTCCTGATGCAGAGCGGCGCGCGCCTGGCGCGGGGCATGCAGGAAGTGGGGTGGGAAATGATGCAGTACACCCAGAATTCCCTGCGCCTCGGCCTGCAGGCCGCCAACGAGATGATGACCTGCCGCTCGGTCGAAGACATCGTCCAGGTGCAGCGCAGTTTCCTCAAGGACAGCATGGACACCTTCCTGCAGGAGGGCACCCGCCTGTTGGAACTGTCCAGCCACGTCGCCACCGACGCCATCAATCCCCTGGCCGAGCGGGGGCGCGACCAGGGGCAAACGGAAGCGCGGCCCTGACGCCGTGCCGGAGTTGGTTCCGTCCACAACGGAACCAACTCTCGATCCCGCGTGCCGCATCTCGTGCCGGGCACCGTGCCCCGGTTCAATCGAACAGTTTGACGGAGATCGGCATGCGGGCCATCAGCCCGACATCGGGGGCGTCGCGGGTCACGCCGACCGCGACGTTGATGTTGAGGGCGGTATCCTGGTTGATCTGCCAGTTGACGCCGATGTTCAGCTCGCCCACCGACAGCGACGGCGATTTGAACTCGCCGTTGCTGAAATGGAAGGTGGTCTCGCCGATGAAATCGTGCTGATAGCCCAGCGAGAAGGACACCTTCTCGTTCAGGGCGATGCCCATGCCCATGCCGATGCGCACCGCGTTGCCCGGATTGACCCGTCCCAGGTACTGGCTGCCGATCATCTGGTTCTCATCGGCCGACAGGTTATAGAGGTAGCCGAGATTGGCGTAGAACACCGCGGGGTCCGAGGGGGCGACCAGGGTGACGCTGGGTTCGAACGCCCAGAAGCCCGAACCGGTCGGCAACTGGGTCTCGATCCCGGCGGAATCGCGGGTAACGTCGAAGGGCCCGCGACCGCTGTTACTCTTGATGCGCATGTTGGCGACGAAGATCGGCCAGTCGTCGCGGCCGTCGTTGACCTGGTAATGCACCGCCCCTTCGATGTCGCCGAGCGCGTCGTTGCGCAGGTCGGTGGTCGATTGCGGCATGTTGGTGCTGACCAGGGTATTGGTGGTGCTCTGCGAGCGTTCCATGTAGGGAATGCGCGCCTCGACCTCCAGCCGGTTGGTCACGCCGTAACGGAAGCCGGCGGTGCCGGTGACGGCGTCCTGGTTGGTCTGGGTGGCCTGGATATTGCCGACCAGCACCGTGTCCAGGATGGCAACGCCGCCCGCCACGAAGTTGTTGAGGCTGGCGTGCAAGTACTGGATCGACGGCTCCAGCACCAGCACTCCTTCATGGGTCAGCACGCCGGGAATCATGTAATTGATCGGCGCCGAGGTGCCGTCGGTGTCGGCCGGCGGGTCAGTCGGCTGCGGGGAAGCGGGCGGCTGCGGTGGAATCTCCACGTCGCGGGTGGGCAGCGAGTCCACCGGCGTCGCCGCAGCCGCACCGTCCTCGGGGGCGGGCGCCACGGTGAAGGCCGCCGGAACCAGCCACCATGGATGCGCCTGGGCCGTATGGGGCGAACCGGCCAGCAGCGCCGCCACCGCACCGCTCCCCCAAAGTCGGGTTCTTGTGATCACTGCCTCACCTCGACGTGTCGAACACCCGGGCCGGGGCGGGAGGCCCGGCATGGCAGGCAAATTAGCCCGCCTTCATCGAGGAGCGTCTTTCTCTTCGGCCATATATGGCAAACATCAGCAATACTTGCGTACGCTATGACCTATTCAATCTCATTTGGATGAATACTCACCATCTTCGTGGAGAAACGCGCCCGGCCGGGGCAGGCGGCCGGCCCGACGGAGCCCGCCCGATGCCCCGGCCGCGTCCGCAAGCACGGACGGCTCCCCCCGGAAGATGATGTGAAACAGAGTGTCCGCGGGGGTAACACTGCGCCGGGATCAGACAGCCGTCGCAGGCACTCATGTATTGTCGGGACAGGAATGGAGTTGAACTGAGCCGGGAGAAGCTGGCCGGCCTGGGAGCCGACCTCCTGGCGGCGCTCGTGCTGGAACAGGCCGAGCGCGACCCGGCCATGGCCGAACGGCTGGCGCCGCTGCTGGCCGCCGCCCCGCCGCCGCCGCCCGCCCTGATGCCGGTCGCGCCGGGCGAGGCGGCGATGGTGGGGAGCAGCCCGGCGATGCGGGCGTTGATCGGCGCCATCCGCAAGGTCGCCGCCGTCGACGCCCCGGTGCTGATCACCGGCGAAAGCGGCACCGGCAAGGAACTGGCCGCCCAGGCCATCCATCGGCATTCGCCGCGCGCCGCCGCCCCCTTCACCCCCATCAACTGTGCCGCGCTGCCCAAGACGCTGATCGCGTCGGAGCTGTTCGGCCACGAAAAGGGCGCCTTCACCGGCGCCGACCAGCGGCGGATCGGCCGCATCCAGAGTGCCGACACCGGCACGCTGTTCCTGGACGAGATCGGCGACCTGCCGCTCGACCTTCAGGCACATCTGCTGCGCTTCCTGCAGGAAGGCACCATCGACCGCATTGGCGGCACCCACCCCATCAAGGTGGACGTGCGGGTGATCGCCGCCACCAACGTGCCGCTGCGCAAGGCGGTGGCCGAAGGCCGATTCCGCGAGGACCTGTTCTTCCGCCTCAACGTGCTGACCATCGAGATGCCGCCGCTCCGGGCCCGCGGCGAGGACATCGACATCCTGGCCGTCCATTTCGTCGCCAAGTTCGCGGCGGAGATGGCCAAGCCCATCCGCGGCCTTGGGCCCGAAGCCAGGGCGCTGGTCCGCCGCTACCGCTGGCCGGGCAACATCCGCGAACTGATCGCCACCATGCGCCGCGCCGTGGTGATGGCCGACGGAACGCAGATCCGGCCCGAGGATCTGGGCCTGCCGGCCGAGCCGTCAACCGCCTCGTCGCTGGAGGAGGCCCGGCGCGGCATGGAAGAGACGATGATCCGCCAGGCCCTGGCCGACCACCGCAACAACATCAAGCGCACCGCCGAGCATCTGGGAATCTCGCGGGTGACCCTCTACCGCCTGATGGACAAGCACGGCATCGTCACCGGCATGTGACCCCCGTCTTGTGACCCCCGTCTTGCGACCTTCGTCCCGCCCCTCCCCGCCCTCCGGCCGATGGTTCCCGGCGGGCCGGGCCGGATAGGCTGGGATATGAAACGACGGACCTTTCTGATCTCGGCGGGGGCCTTCCTGGCGGCCGGACGGGGGCGGGCCTCGCCGCCGCCCGCGACATCGACGCCGGCGATCCCCATCGGCTTGCTGCTGCCGCTGTCCGGCCCCGATGCCGATTGGGGGGCCGGCCTGCGCGACACGGCGCTGATGGCGGTGGACGAGGTCAACCGGTCCGGCCGCCGCCACCGGTTGGCTGTCCGGGTCCTGGACGGTGCCGGCGACCGCCGGGCCTTTTGCCGCGCCCTCGACCAGTTGACCGGCGAGGCGCGAACCGCCAGCATCTTCGGCCTATGCCCCGCCGACCTGCGGAGCGACATGCTGCGCCTGGTCGAGGAACGGCAATCCCTGTTCTGGGACCCCGCCCCGACGCCCGGCGGCGAGTGTTCGGGCTACGTCATCCACGGCGGCCCCACGCCGCAACAGAGCCTGAAGAACCTGATTCCCTGGCTGGCCGAGCAAGTGGGAAACCGCTTCCTGCTGGTGGGCACCGACCTGCCCTGGCCGGCCGAGTTGGTGCGGGTCGCCCGCGAGATGGCCGAAGAGATCCACGCCGAACTGGTGGCGCCGCCTCGGCTGCTGCCGCCCGGCCATAGCGACTTTTCCGCC
>JAKAFA010000352.1 GCA_021818185.1 Pseudomonadota bacterium
GCCAAGGGGCTGGTCGAGATCATTCCGGACGAAGCGCCGAAGAAAGATCCCGCGCCCAAGCCGGCCAAGACCTGATGGCGACCACCGTCCTCACCACCATCGTCACCCCCGCCGCCGCCCTGGACCTGACCACGCTGGCGAGCATCAAGGACGATCTGGCCATTCCCGCCAGCGACACGTCCAGCGATGCCACGCTCGCCCGCTACGTCACCGAGCAGTCGGCGCTGGTCGCCAGGACCTGCAACCGCGTCTTCGCCATCGAGGCGGTGCGGGACCAGTTCTTTCTGGAACGTGATCTCGCTCCGCACATGCTCCTTCAGCGGTTGCCGGCCCTCCAGCTTTCCCGCTGGCCGCTGGTCGCGGTGTCGTCGGTGACCGAGGACGGGGTGGCACTGAATCCCGGTGCCGACTTCCTCGCCGATCCGGCCTCCGGTCGGCTGCTCCGCCTCGATGATGACGGCAGCGTCCGCCCCTGGCATGCCGTCACCGTGGTGGTGGCCTATGAGGCCGGCTACCTGCTGCCCGGTGAGCCGCCGCTGGCCGGGGCACAGTCGCTTCCCGCCGATCTCGAAACGGCGGTGCTGCGGCTGGTCACCGCCCGCTTCAAGGCGCGGGGGCGGGACCCGTTCCTCAAGTCCCAGGGCGAGCCCGGCGTCGGCCAGGAGCAGTACTGGATCGGCGCGCTGCCGGGCCAGACCGGGCCGCTGCCACCGGATATCGCGGCGGTGCTGGACAAGTACCGTGTGCCGGCGCTGGCCTGAACCGTGGAGGTCGCCATGAACTTGGTTCACGACGTGCTGCTGGCATTGCTCCTGCTCGCCGCCAGCAGCGTGCTGGGTTCGCTGGGCGTGTATATCTGGGTCGCCGGCATCCTGCCGGCGCTCCCCCTTTGAGCGGGGATGCCCATGGACATTGACGTCGTCATCACCGGCGACCGCCGGGTCGTCGCCCGTTTCGAGCAATGGCCGGCGGAACTCCACGACGCCCTGCTGGAGCGCATCCGCGCGCTCACCGCCGACCTGGAAGTGCGGGTCCGCGCCCTGGCGCCGGAGCGCACCGGCAAGCTGAAAAGCGAGATCACCTCGCGCCTTTATGACGATCCCCAGCGCATCAAGGGGGTGGTGACCCTGGACGGCGACCTGCCGGGATCGGAATACGCCAAGGCGGCGGCGCTGGAATACGGCGCCCCCGGGCGGGGCGGACGGTTCAAGGTGCGCGCCCACAGCCGCACCATCACCGAGGCGTTCGGCCGCGACATTCCCTCCACCCGCATCGACGTCGGCGCCTATTCCCGCATCGCCAATCTCGATGCGCGGGCCTACCTGCGGGGCGGGCTGGCCGGTATGGAGGCGGAAGCGGCGGCTGACCTCAAGGCGGTCATCGACATGAAGGCGAGGGCTTTGGGCGATGACACCCAGCCGTGAAACGATCATTTCGGCGCTGTTCCAACTGGCGCTGATGGCGGCACCCTTCAACACCAGCGGCCGGCGCTTGCAGTTGTGGAGCAAGGTCGCCTCGTTCCCGGCGCTGTTCGTCCAGTCCGCCGGCACCCATTACCCGCCGCGCGAAGTGCGCGGCCTGCCGCCGAAGCGCACAATTCTGGCCGAGATCTGGGTCTACACCGATGTCGGCAAGGACCCCAACGCCAACCCGGAAGCCGCGCTCAACGACATCATCGACGCCGTCGAGGCGGTGTTGGCGCCGTCCCCCGTCAGCGGCGCCCAGACCCTCGGCGGCCTGGTGTCGCATTGCTGGATCGAGGGCGAGATCGAGCAGTTCCCCGGCGTGCTCGACGGCATCGCCAAGGCGATCATTCCGGTGAAGATGCTGGTGCCGTAGTCGAAGGGGGGTCAGACCGTGCGGTCCACCTTGGCGGTCCTCTTGGTCAGCGTAGGTTTGAACGCCTGGGCGATCTCCCGAAGGAAGGGATTGCTGAATTTTCCCAGGGACGGGTTGCCGGGCTGGAGGTACCAGGACCGCTCCGCGATGTCGTAATTGTATTCGCTGACCACGATCCATGCTCGCGGATAGCGCGAAAGACCGGCACGCCGCCTTTCAGTGTCCGGAATCTCCAGGGCAGCCTGATCCTCCCGGGGTGGTTGGCTCGAAATCGCCAGCAGCACGAGATGGTGTATCGCCTGCTCAGGATCGGCGATGCGCAGCACGAGACAGACCGGACGGCTCTTCCGGCCTTCCGTCTCGCCCCCATCGCGTTGCGAGACCCACAGATAGGGGTACTCGATGATCGATCCTTGCAGTGGCAGTTCACGCGTCATCGCCATCGCTTTCGATGATCCGGTCCAGCCCTTCGGCCAGCTTCGCCGCCAGTTCAGGCGGAGTTTCCCCGGCGGCATAGGCCTTGCGCGGATCGGGGTTCCGGGCACTCAGCTTCTCGAAATCCTCGATGGCCATCAGCACGAACCTTTGCTTGCGGTGCTGGGTGATGGCGACCGGCTCACGCGCCGCCGCATGGGTGACGGTCTTAAGGTCGCGCAGAAGTTCGACGGTGGAAAACTCGCGCATGGGACGCCTCCTGGATCGTCGAAATATACGACTATTCTGACTTTTTTCAAGGGCGCTATGTGCCCGTTTCGTTCGCGGCTTTCGCGTCCCCGCTGGGGTTGAGCGACCCGTCTCTCCCCAAGACTCTCAACCCTGGAGCCCACCCATGCCCCTGGAGCAGTACAATTTCGGCGCCGGGACCCTGTTCCTGGTGCGGACCGACATCGTCACGCCGACGCCGACCCGCGTCGGCACCTTGCAGGACGTCAGCGTCGACATGTCGTTCGACGCCAAGGAACTGTACGGCCAGTACCAGGCGCCGGCCGCCG
>JAKAFA010000353.1 GCA_021818185.1 Pseudomonadota bacterium
AGAAATCGCCGCCGCAGACCACGTCGAGGTCGCCGCCGGCCATGGTGGCCAGCCCCTCGGTGGGATAAACGCTGCCGCCGCCGTAGCTGGCGCTCCAATGGTTGAGTTGGGCCAGGTTCCCCGGATCGGCCAGGATATCCTGGTACTGCTCGTCCCAGGCCGTGTGGCCGACCACCGGCGAACTCACCGCGCCGGCCACCGACAGGCGGACGTCGCCGCCCCCGGCATAGTCCCAGTAGTCGGAACTTCCCCATATTTCCCAAAGCGCGGCGTAGTCCTGCGAGCCCTCGGGAAAAAGCCCCGCCTCGATGGCCGCGGCCATGATCTGCTGCCGGCGCGCGTCCGAAGGGGCATAGCGGCCGGTCGTTCGGATGGCACCCCGGTTGCCCTGGCCATCGGCGCTCAGGGTCAGATTCCCGCCCACGTCCAGGCGAATGTCGCCCGTAGCGCTCTGGATGACGCCGCCGGTGACGGTCAGGTTGCCGTTGACCCGGCCCTCGATGTCGCCGCTGAAGGTGGCCAGGTTGGCGCCCATGAAGTCGTTGATGGTCGGTGAAGAGACGGGGCGCGATCCGATGGTTAAGTTGCCGCCCACCGCCATACGCAGGGTCCCGTTCTCGCTGTAGACCGAGTTGCCGCCCACATTCAGATGCCCCTGGGCGTTGTTCACCCGCAGGAGATCGGCGGCGGCCAGGTCCGCACCGGCCACCAGTTGGATGTCCCAGGTATCGGGGCCTGCATAGCCCGGTATCATGGCGGTGGCGGCCGTGGGTTGATCGCCGATGGCGCCGCCGATGGTCAGAATGCCCGCCGAGCGCAGGGTCAGGATGCCCGGCGCCCCGCCGAAGCGCAGGCTGGTGAGGTCCAGGGTGCCGCTGGTGGCCAGATCGCCGTCGGCCGCGCTCCGGATCTCTATGCCCGGGCGGACGGACAGGCGCTCGGGTGCCACCCCCTGCAGGCCGGATTGCCAGGTCAGACCGCTCATGAAGGTTTGGGCATCGCCGGCCAGTTGGGCAAAGGAAGAGGCATTCACCGAGGAGACATTCTCGTAGACGCGGGCCGCCTCCACCACCACCTGGTCCGCGCCGTTCACTCGGCCGGCCAGGGTCATGGCGATGGAGCTGTCTTGCCGGGGGGCGCGGAAGTGAACACTGCCCCCCTGACCGCCGGCGCCGCCGGCCACATCGATGGCGGCCTCCGACCCCATGCGCATCGTCCCCCGGGCGTTCAAGCGCACCGCCCCGCCCGTGGCGCCCGCCGTTAGGGCTGTGGCGCGAATATTCCCCAGAAGATCCAGATCGCCGCCGGAGGACAGGCTGACCCGCCCGCCCGTGGGCGCCTCGGCCGCCAAGGTTCCGGCCATCAGCAGATTGCCCTGATCCGCCGATAGATTGATGGTGCCGGCCGAAAGGGTGTCGCTCCCGGCAATGGCCAGATCGCCCTGGCGCACGGCCAGGTCGAAGCGGTTGTCGAAGCCGCCGGCCATGGCCGCCGCAATCTGGCTGGAAGTGTCGGTACCTTCCAGGGCAATGATGCCCAGGCTGCCGCCCCGTCCACCGGTGGAGCGGCCTTCCATCCGGCCGGCGGTGGCTACGAGGCCCTGGGCCGCGCGCAGGGTGATGCGGCCGGCATCGCCGGCGCCGTTGCCGGAGACATCCATCAGCGCCCCTTCCTGGTGATCGATGCTCCCCCCTGCGGATGAAAGCAGGATTTCGCCGCCCGCGGCGCCGCTCACGAGGCCCGTGCTGTGCACCCGGCCGCCCGCGGCCACCACGACGCCATCGGTTGCCTCCGTTCCCACTGCCTCCAGAACCAGCCGCCCGCCGGCGGCGTCGATATCGGTGGCCACCGAGATCCGGTCGGCCGTGAGGCGCAGGTTGCCTTTCTCCCCTGGGTCACTGCCGCCGCCGGTGCCCTGCAGGGTCATGGCATAACCCTGGGCGTCCAGGTGATAATCAGCCGCCTGGTAGGTCAGCCCCGTCGTGCCATCGGCCCGGGCGGCAGACGCCACATAGGCCTGGAGCGCCAGACCTGGGGCGGTGACATCCAGGGTCGCGGCGGCTTGCAGGCTGCCCCGGCCCTGCAGGGTCATGGCCTCCCTTGAATCGAGGCGCACCTCGGCAAAGCCGTTCACTTTCAGATCGCCCGGGCCCAGCACCACCCGGCCGGCCGTCACTTGCAGACGGCCATCGCCCCCCTCCGGCAAAGCCTGGGACGGCGCGTGACTGTTGTTCAGCCGCACCGTGGCCGCCGTGAGCACTACCTGCTCCTGGGCCGTCAGGCCCTCGGCCGTCAAACCGGGGGTGTCGATGGTCAGGGTATCGCTCACCGCCAGCGAGGCGCCGTACATAAAGTGCACGCCGTTTTCTCCAACGAGTGTGATTTTGTCGAACCCTTGAAAATTGTCCCACAAGCCCGGGGTGAGGTAGATGCCCGGCACGGTGTGAGCATGGTCGTCGGCCACGACATAGAGATCGCCGCCGGCAAGGGTCAACAGGCTGTTGTCGGCGGAAAGGGTCCCATCCATTTGCATGTCGCTGGTGGAGAGCACCACCCCGTTGGCGGCATGCACGCGGGCCTGTTCTTCGATGCGCACCTGCCCGCCGGGGGTCAGCAATCGGACCTCGCCGATGGCGCCCGCGGCCTCCAGGGCGCTGCCCCTTCGCAGCAGGATCTGGTTGTCCGCGGAAAGCACCACCTGGTCGGCGCTCAGCCGCGCCCCCTCTTCCAGCACCACCGACCGGGTCACGCCGGCGGCCCCGATCCGCACC
>JAKAFA010000101.1 GCA_021818185.1 Pseudomonadota bacterium
TCCGATCCTGCCAGCTGAAACCTTCAGCGTAGCGCCGGGTGGCGGCGCGGTCGGGCAGGGCGGCGAACAGCCGGGCGATGCCGTCGGCCAGGGAGGCGGCCGAACGCTCGCCGACCAGCAGGCCGGCGGCGGGGGCGGTGACCGCTTCGGCGGTACCCCAGACATTGGTCGCCACCACCGGCGTGCCGCAGGCCATGGATTCCAGCAGGACATTGGCCCAGCCCTCGCGGCTGGAGGCCAGGACCAGGGCGTCGGCCGCCGAATAGACCCGCGGCAGATCGGCCTGGGGCAATTCGCCGAGGAACCGCACACGGTCGGCTACGCCGGCGCGGTCGGCGCGCGCCGCCAGCGCCTCGCGGTCCGGGCCGCCGCCGGCGATCAGCAGGCGGAATCCGGGCAGCGCCGCCAGGGCGTCGATGATCAGGTGATGGCCTTTGCGCTCGATCAGTTGGCCGGCCGACAGCAGGGTCGGCCCCGCCAGCCCCAGCCCGGCCCGCGCCGCCGTCCGGTCCTGCGGCCGGAAGCGGGCAAGGTCGACGCCGTTGCGCAGCACGATCAGCTTGGATTCGGGCACCCCCAGCGCCCGCAGCGGTTCGGCCAGGGCAGCGCAGACGGTGATGCAGGCCGCCGCCTGCCGCGCAGCCCAGGCGATCTGGGCGCGGGGCAGGGGATGGGCGGGAATCAGGTTGAGGTCGGTGCCGCGGGCGGTGATGACCACCGGCAGGCCGAATTCCCGGCCCAGCAGGGCAGCGGCAACGCCATCGGGATAGAAGTAATGGGCGTCGATCAGATCGGCCGGCGCCGCGTCCAGCAGGCGGCGGAGAACCGGGCGCAGGCGGAGGTAGAGCAAGGCGGGGGCTACGCTCATGCCGAATCGGGGAATGGCCGGGTAGCGGGGATGCCAGATGGCCAGACCATCACGGGCCTCGCGCGCCGGCACGCCGGCATAGGTCGCCCAGCGGCCGAAACAGGCGCGGCCCGACGGGAACCACGGCACCGGCGCCACCACCCGCGCCGTCGCCCGGCCGCTGGCCAGCAGGTGGCGCAGGCGGGTTTCCACGAAGATCCCATGGACCGGCTGACAGGGGTTGGGGAACAGCGTCGACAGGGTCAGCAGGCGGACCACCCGCCCGCCCGTGGTCTCATCCCGGGAAATGGCTGACGCGGGCGCGACGGGAACGGACACGCGCGGTCTCCTTCAGATCGAGGTGGGGGGGATGGGGGCGGGGCCAAGGGGCGATCGCCGTGGCGCCTTCCGGCTTTCCGCCGCCTGGATGCGGGCCAGGGCTGAAACGCAGCCCAGCAGCAGGTAGGGAAATTCCAGGTAGGGGATGGGCAGGGCGGCGCCGGTCACGCAATAGAGCAGCAGGCTGACCCGCAGCGCCGCCGCCAGATCGGCCGCCCACAGCGTGGATGGGGAAAGCCGGGCCTTGGCCTGGACGCGCCGGGTGGTGCGGAACGCCGTCCACAATACCGCCAGGTACAGGGCCAGGCCGGGAAAGCCGTTTTCCCCAAGGACCTGGAAGAAGATGCTGTGGGAGGCGTAGGGCTTGGTCGGCGGCGGCGTGGGGATGAAGGTCAGCTCCGAGCCCAGCCGGTCCGCATAGGATTGCCAGACGGGCGGATAGGTGTTGGCCAGGATTCCACCTCCCAGGAGGGGATGGTCCAGGGCCATCAGGGTCAGGATCTTCCACTGGATGACCCGCCCCATGAACGAGCTGTCCTGCTCGGCATGGCCGGTGCTCTCGATGCGCTGGAACCAGCTGGCCGGCGACGCCTCGACCAGGACCACCGCGCCCGCCGCGATCACCGCCAGGACCAGCAGCTTGCGCCGTGCGGTGATGAAGCCCAGCCCGCCCAAGGTCAGCAGCCCGATGAAGCCGCCGCGGGAATAGGTCCCGATCACCGCCGCCACCGTGATGACGCTGACCGCCAGCACGGTATGGCGCAACAGTGGCAGGGCCAGATAGCGGCGCAGATAGATCAGCAGCGGGATGACCATCAGGACGATGGCGGCGGTGATGTTCTCGTCGCCCCAGGATTGCGGGCCCTTGCTGTGATGGCCGCCGGCGGTGACCAGGAACTTCAGCCCCTCGTCCACCGCGCCGGTTCCCACCGCCAGCCCCATGGCCATGATCAGCGAATAGAGCCGCAGCCGGTCGACGGCGATGAACCGGATGAACAGGCTGGCGATCGCCACCTTGACCAGACGCCAATACAGGTCGTCGCCCCAGCCGGATGGGGCCTCCGATGCCGCGAAGGCCAGCGAGACATAGGCCACGAACAGCAGCAGCAGGACCATCAGGGGATCGAGCGAGACGTCGCGGCGGCGGTCGGCCAACAGCGCCGCCAGGGTGCAGGCGACGCTGAGCTTGTTGAACGGCAGGCCGCGCGCGAACCCGTAAAGGAAATCGTTGGGGGGGAACAGTGCCGACCAGGCCCACAGCATCAGGCCGAGATGGGCGCGGCGGAGCGCCATCCCCAGCATCACCAGGAACAGCGAGGTGAAGACCAGATCGCGCACCGGATGCTACCGCCGGCGAGCGGAAGGGGAAGGCGGCAGGGCGGTGTCGCCCTCGCCCTCGCCCTCGCCGTCGCGATAGGCGAACAGCCCCTTTCGCGCCGCCTCGGGGCCGCCGCGCTCGGCGGCAAGGCTCCAGCGCAGCGCAAGGAACATGAAAATGAAATTAGCAAGAATCAGAAGGGCTTCCACGGAATGGTCTCCGCTGTACGCCGATGATTTTCGCCGTCCACCCCTCTAAATCCATCCATCCAGCCGCCCTATGCCCACGGGGAGCCCGGCCGGTGTTCATAAGCCGACTTGCGGGGACGGCCCATGCCGACGCCCCGTTGTTTGCCTTCCGCGGCTTGGGTATTTCTCTGCTTCGCCCGTTTTCCCTCTATGGCGAGGCCCCGGTGGTACGCATTCCCTGTCTTTTCGCGGCGATGGTCCTGGCCGCCGGCGGGCTTTCGGCCTGCGCCGACAACTCCCTGCCCGAGGCGCCGGCCACCCTCGACACGGCCAGCGCCGCGCCGGCGGAATACCTGATCGGCGCGGGCGATACGCTGCACGTTTTCGTCTGGCATAGCCCCGAACTGACCACCACCGTGCGCGTGCGGCCCGATGGGCTGATTTCGGTGCCCCTGGCCAACGACGTGGCGGTCGGCGGCAAGACGCCGACGGCGGTGGCCCGCGAGTTGGAAGCGAGGCTGGCGGAATACGTCAATGACCCCAAGGTCAACGTCATCGTCCAGGATTTCATCGGCCGCTTCGACCGCCAGATCCGGGTGGTCGGCGAGGCCGCCAAGCCGCAAGCCATTCCCTACCGCCAGGGCATGACGGTCCTGGACGTCGTGATCGCGGCCGGCGGCCTGACCCGTTTCGCCGACGGCAACGGGGCGACGCTCGTCCGGACCCGGGACCGCCATCAGACCAGCTACCGCGTGCGCCTGGCCGACCTGATCGAGGGCGGCGACCTGCACGCCAACGTTCCGGTTGCGCCCGGCGACCTGCTGCTGATTCCCCAGAACTGGTTCTGACTCCCGGATCCCGCATTGCCATTGACCGTCCCGACCGAGGGGGTGGGCCCGTGATCTCGCTGTCTTCCGTCCTGCCCGTCGCCTTCAATGACCGGCTGCGCCCCTATTGGCGCCGCCGCCGGATCGTGCTGGGAACCGCCTGGGCGGTGTTCGTGCTGGGGTGGCTGGGGGTGGCGGCGCTGCCCGACCGCTTCGAGGCGATGACCAGCATCTATGTGGAAACCGACACCATGCTGGCGCCGCTGCTGCGCGACATCGCCATCCAGGCCGATTTGCAGAAGCAGCTGGACGTGATGCACAGCACGCTGCTCAGCCGCAAGAACCTAAGCCGGGTCATCCATGCCACCGGCCTGGACCACGGGGCTCACGGCGAGGCGGAATTGGAGGCGCTGTACCGCGACCTTGAAAAGAACATCGTGGTCAAGACCGACGGCCACAACGTGTTCACCGTCACCTACCGCAATGCCGATCCCGCCCTGGCCAAGCGGGTGGTGGCCGCGCTGCTCACCATCCTGGTGGAAACCAATATCGGCCAGAGCCGCTCGGACATGGCGAACGCCCGCACCTTCATCGAGGCGCAGATCGCCGAATACGAGCGCAAGCTGAAGGATGCGGAGGGCCGCCAGGCCGCCTACAAGGCCCAGCACATGGACGTGCTGGAGGCCGGCGGCACCGCCTTCGGGGCACGGCTGGACGGGGCGCGCGGCGAGTTGGCCGCCGCCAAGCTGAAGCTGGACGATTCCGTCCTGTTGCGCGACCAGGCCAGCCGGCAGTTGGCCAGCGTGCCGCAATACCTGGACGTGGATGCCCCTACGCAAATCGTCATCGCCGGGGCGGGCGCCGCCGCCGGGCCGGCCGCCCGGGTGCAGCAGCTGGAGCAACAATTGCAGCAGCTGCGGGCCCGCTATACCGAGCGTTACCCCGATGTCATCACCACCGAGCGCGAACTGGCAGCCGCCCGCGCCGAGGCGGCGGCGGTGGCCGGCGGTTCCGGCGCCACGCCCGATGCGCCGCGCAGCCGCCTGCCCAACGTGGTCTATGAACAGCTCCGCCTGCGGTTGGCTCAGGCCGAGGCCGATGTCGCCACGGCCCGCAGCCATTACCAGGCGGCGGAAGAGAATGTGCGCCGCCTCGCCCAGTTGGCGGAAATCGCCCCGAATGTCGAGGCGGGCATGGCCGACATCAACCGTGAATACGGTGTGCTCAAGGCCAAATACGACGAATTGCTGGGGCGGCGGGAATCGGCCCGCATCAGCGAAGCGGTGGAGAGCAGCGGCGACAAGGTGCAGTTCCGCGTCATCGACGCACCTCAGGTGGCGACGCTGCCGGCTTGGCCCAACCGCCCTTTGTTCCTGACCGGCGTGCTGGTCCTGGCGGTCGGGGCGGGGGTGGCGCTGGCCTTCGCGCTGCATCAGATCGACGACACCATTGGCTCCGCCGAGACCCTCGCCACCCTGTTCGACCTGCCGGTCATCGGCTGCGTGCCGCGGGTGGACAATGCGGTGCGGGGGGCCGAGCGGCGGCGCAGCCTGCGGTATTTCGGCCTGGCGGCGGGCAGCCTGATGGCGGCTTATCTGGTGGCCGTGCTGCTGGCCCGACCCGCCCATGCCCTGGTCCATGCCCTGATCTCCCCGCTTTCCTGAGCGGCGACTGAGCCCCGCGGAAGCCGGCGGCTTCCGCGCCCAACGGAAGGATCCAGATCCATGCCGGACGCCATCCCCTCCGCCCCCGCGGCATCGCTGGTGGAACGGGCCGCCGAACGCCTGCGCCGCGGCCGGACGGCGCCCGCCCCCCGGCCGTCCCCGACCGCCGCGCCGCCGCCTGATCCGGAACCGCCCCGTCCGGCCGCCAAGGTCCAGCCTGCGGTGCCGCTGGACCTTGCCCGGCTGCGGGCCGAGGGTTTCCTCACGCCCGACGCGCCGCTCGGCCCGGTCGCCGAGGAACTGCGCCTGATCAAGCGGCATCTGCTGGAGGAGGCCTTCCGCGGCGACGGCGGCAACCTCATCCTGGTGACCAGCGCCGTGGCCGGGGAGGGCAAGACCACCCTGGCGCTGAACCTGGCGCTGCTGCTCAGCGCCGAACGCGACCTCCACGTCCTGGCCATCGACGGCGACAGCCGCCGGCGCAGCCTGGGAAACCATCTGGGCGTCGGCGACCGGCCCGGGCTGATGGAGCTGGTGGCGGGCCGCGTCTTGCCGCCCGACGTCCTGCTGCGCAGCTCGATTCGCAACCTGGCGATTCTTCCGGCCGGCGCCCACGATCCCCTGGGGCCCGAGATGCTGGCCAGCCGGCAGGCCGGAACCGCCCTGCGCGAGATCGGCCGGCGCTACAAGGACCGGGTGATCCTGATCGATACCGCCCCCCTGCTGGTGTCCAGCGAGGCGGCTATCCTGTCGGCCTATGTGGGGCAGGTGGTGATCGTCGTCGAAAAGGACAGGACCACCCGGCGTGCCCTCGACCTGGCGCTGAGGCGGCTTGGACCGGGCCCCAGCATCAAATGCGTCTTGAACATGGCCACTCCGGCGATGGGCCAGTCCCACGGGGAGTGTGCAGGCTATGGCTAGGACCGTCGCCGGTACGCAGCCTGCCCAGGCGCGGCGCCGGCGGCGGCCATGCTATTTCCTGAAACCGACCGCGGCGTTGCTTGCAGGGGCAGATGTACACTGAATTCTACGGGCTGTCGGCGTTTCCATTCCAGCTGACCCCCGATCCCCGGTTCTTTTTCGAAAGCAGCATTCACCGCCGGGCGGTGGCCCATCTGCTGTTCGGGCTGGACCAGGGCGAGGGCTTTATCGTCGTCACCGGCGATATCGGCGCCGGCAAGACCACGGTTCTTGGCCACCTGCTGGAAAACCTCGATCCCGCCCTGGTGGTGGCCGCCAAGCTGGTCAGCACCGGGCTGGATGCCGACGATTTGCTGCGCAGCGTGGCGGCCGCCTTCGGCCTGGCCTTCGAGGGGCGCGACAAGGCCGCCCTGCTGCGCGCTATCGAGGCGTTCCTGCTGGCCAATCACGGGCGCGGCCTGCGCACCCTGCTGCTGATCGACGAGGCGCAGAACCTGACGCCGGCAGCCCTGGAGGAGTTGCGCATGCTGTCCAATTTCCAGGTCGGGGCCAAGGCGCCGCTGCAAAGCTTCCTGCTGGGCCAACCGGAGTTCCGCCAGCGTCTGGCAGCCCCCGGCCTGGAACAGCTCCGCCAGCGGATCATCGCCTCGTACCACCTGGGCAGCCTGAGCCGCGAGGAAAGCCGCGACTACGTCCTCCATCGCCTGGGAGTGGCGGGCTGGCGCAACGATCCCGAGATCAGCGAAGAGGCCTTCGACCGCCTGTTCGCCCAGGCCGGCGGCGTGCCGCGGCGGATCAATCTGCTGTGCTCGCGCCTGCTGCTGTTCGGGTTCCTGGAGGGGCGCCATCGGCTGGACGGCGAGGCGGTCGCGCTGGTCGCCGACGATCTCCGCCGCGAGGGCATCCAGGCCGAGGAGACTGTCGGGCTGGCGCCGGCCGACGGCGAGGGGGGGCTGGCCGGCCGTCTGACGCGCCTGGAACAGACGGTGGCCCGGCACGGCAAGGCGTTGGAGTTCTTGGCCCCGGTGGCGGAACGGCTGATGCCCCGCCTCACCGATTGCGGCTGAAACCCGGGAACCGCCATGACCTCCGTCACCGCGAATCCCATTGTTTCCGCCCCCCCCGAGGGTGGACCCATCGTCAACGCCATGACCGTCGACGTGGAAGACTATTTCCACGCCCAGGCGCTGGGCGTGGACCGCACCCACTGGGAGCGTCAGCCGCGCCGGGTGGAGCGCAACACCCATCGCATCCTCGACCTGCTCGAGGCGGCCGGCGTGCATGGCACCTTTTTCACCCTGGCCTGGGTGGCCGAGCGCCATCGCGGGTTGATCCGCCGCATCGTGGCTGCCGGCCATGAACTGGCCAGCCATGGCTGCGAGCACCGGCGGGCCGATTGCCAGACCCGTGATGCCTTGCGCCAGGATCTGGCCCGCTCCAGGCAGATCCTGGAGGAGGTGGGCGGGGTCGCCGTTCGGGGCTACCGCGCCCCGACCTTCTCCATCGGGGCGGCCAATCCCTGGGCCTTCGACGTGCTGGCCGAGGCCGGCTACGCCTATTCGTCCAGCATTTACCCGGTGCGGCATGACACCTACGGCATGCCCGAGGCGCCGCGATTCGCTTTCCGCACGGCGGCCGGCATCGATGAATATCCGCTGACCACCGTGCGCCTGTGGGGACGCAACCTGCCGTGCGCCGGGGGCGGGTTCTTCCGCCTGCTGCCCTATGCCGTCAGCCGCGCCGGCCTGGCACGGGTCAATGCCCGCGACCGCCAACCCGCCATCTTCTATGTCCATCCCTGGGAAATCGACCCGGGCCAGCCGCGCCTGCCGGTGCCGCACTGGAAGGCGCGCTTCCGCCATTACGTCAATCTCGGCCGCACCGAAGGCCGATTGCGGCGGCTGCTGGCCGATCACGCCTGGGACCGCCTGGACCGGGTGTTCCCGCCCGCGGGTCGCGACCCCCTAACCTGACAGCAGGCCGGCGACGGCGGCCAGCTTGTCGGCCCAGCCGTAGCCTTCCAGGATGCGCCGGCGTGCCGCTTCGCCCATCGCCCGCGCCGCCTTCGGGTCGGCCAGCAATCCGCCGGCCATCTCGGCGAGGCGGGGCGCGGTCGCGGCCACCAGCAGGTCGCGTCCCGGCTGCGCGTCGATGCCCTCCAACCCCTGGGGCGTGGTCACCACCGCGCAGCCCATGGCCATGGCTTCCAGCACCTTGTTCTGGAGCCCGCGGGCCAGCCGCAGCGGCGCCACCGCCACCGCGGCATGGGCCAGGTAGGGCCGCACGTCGGGTACCCGGCCGGTGACCCGCAGGCCGGGCAGGCCGGCCAGCCGGCGCACTTCGGGGGCGGGATTGGAGCCGACCACGACGAACCGCGCGGCGGCATGGGCGGCGCGGATCGAGGGGAAGACGTCATGGGCGAACCACGTCACCGCGTCGATGTTCGGCCGGTAATCCATGGCGCCGGTGAATACCAACGCCCGCTCGCCAGGGGCGAAGGGATCGGGCAGGCCGGGCGCCGGCGCGAAGAACGCATGGTCGATGCCGTTGGAAACGGCGTGGATGCGGCCGGCGGCGGCCGGCGCCAGGCGGCGGAACAGTTCGGCTTCGGCCGGCGAGACCAGGACGCTGGCCTCGGCCCACAGCGCAATGCGCCGCTCGGCCTCCAGCAGGCGGCGGCTTTCCCGGCGATAGAGCCAGCGCGCCGGCCCCCGTGCGGACGCGGCGTATTGGCGCCACTTGTCGGAGTCGACATCGACGAAGTCCATGACCACGCGGTCGGGGCGCAGCGGACCGGCATCCGCCAGGTATTGGGCCATCACCGAGGAATAGAGGAAGGCGGCGCGCGGTCGGACCTTGCGCAGGACGTCGCCGGTCCAGGCGGCCAGCACCGGGTCGCGGAAATACGCTTCCCCCAGGCTGGTGCCGCGCCACAGGCCGAGGGCCGACCGCAGCGTGGCGCGGGACTTGACCAGCGGCAGGCAGCACAACCTGGCGCAGTACCGCCGCAATGCGTCGACATGCTGCCAGTCGGTTGGATCGTCGACGAAGCAGCCCAGATGGACGCGCCAGGACCGCGACAGATGCCGCAGCATGGCGAAGGAGCGGATCTTGTCGCCCTTGTCCGGGGGATAAGGGATGCGATGACAGAGGAAGAGGAGATCGTCCAAGGCTCGACCGTTGGCGCGGGGCGGGGCGGCGGCCATGGTGAGCCATGGCGCCGTCCGCTTGAACCCGGCCATCCGGCCGGCAGGCCGAAAGACGGAAGCGCCCGGTCAGGGGTCGGTGACGCGGCGTCCGGGAATTCCCGGCGGCGGCGGGGCCGGCGGGCTGGCAACGCGTTCGGCCGCCACCATGGCGATCACCTGCTCGGCTGCGTCGCGCCAGTCATCGCCCTGGCCGGCCCCCTCCAGGCGGCCGGCCAGCAGGCCGGCGGCCCGCTCGCGCAACGGCTGATCACTCTGGCGGCGCAGCATCTGACAGACGAGATCGAGAGCCCGCTCCATGACGGCGACCCGGTCCGCGCCGTCAAGGGAGGAAAAGGCCCGCGCGAACAGGGCGCGGGCCGCCGCTTCATCGATCTGTCCCATCAACAAAAAATGCCATGACGGATCGTTGTCTTTCAACCGCCATGCATCAGACCGGCTGGAAGTTATTGGTGGTCGGGTCCAGCCGCATCAACTCGGCCGTCTCCAAATTATACCACCAGCCATGCAGGGATAGGCGGCCGGTCTGCACCCGTTCAAGGATCCAGGGGAAGGTCATCAGGTTGGCCAGGGACAGGGCCACCGTTTCCTGTTCGCACATGCGCCGGGCCGCCTCGGGCGGCTGACCGGCCGACAGGGTCAAGGCCAGCGAACGGTCGCGGGCGGTGCGCGCGATGGCCATCCAGCCGCGGATGAAGTCGCTGCCCTCGGCCCCCTGTTCCTCGATCAGCGCCTTGACCCCGCCGCAGCCGGAATGGCCCAGGACGATGATCTGCTCGACCTCGATGTTGCGAACGGCGAATTCCACGGCGGCACTGGTGCCGTGATGCCCCTGGTCGGGGGAATAGGGCGGGACCAGGTTGGCGACATTGCGTAGCACGAACAGCTCGCCCGGCTGGACGCCGAAGATCAGCGACGGATCGACCCGCGAATCGCTACAGCCGATCAGCAAGACCTTGGGGGCCTGGCCATCGCGCGCTAGCGTAGAAAACAAGGTGCGATTCTCCGCGAAATAGCTTTCACGGAAGCGTCGGAAGCCGTCGATCAAATTCTGCATGCGAAATCTCCGGACTGGCGATCGGAGCTCTCCTTTACCACGATCCGGCCTGGCGGGCACCCCGCAAACGGACCTGACAGTGCAATGCAAAAATGGCATCTATGGGACACATGCAGGGGGATGTGCCGCCATGTTCGTGCTTTCCAAGCTTCTCGGTCTGATGGGCCAGCCGTTCAACGTGGCGATGGCCGCGACGGTGGCCGGCGCGCTGCTGCTGTTCACCCGGCGTTGGCGGCTGGGCCGCCGCCTGACGGCGGGCGGTGCCCTGCTGCTGGTCGTCTGCACCATCCTGCCGGTCGGCAGTTGGCTGGCCGGTGTCCTGGAGAACCGCTTTCCGCCGCCACGCCCGCTGCCGGCCCATGTCGACGGAATCGTGGTGCTGGGCGGCTCGGTGGACCCGATACTGTCGGCGGCGCGTGGCCAACCCATCGTCTCCGGCGCCGCCGACCGGCTGTTCGCCATGGTGACCCTGGCCCGCCGTTATCCCGATGCCGAAGTGGTGTTCACCGGCGGATCGGGCAGCGTGGTGCATCCCGAGGCGGCCGAAGCGCCGGTAGTCAGGCAACTGTTGACCGGAATGGGCTGCGATACCGCCCGCGTGGCTTTCGAGGGCCGGTCGCGCAATACCTACGAGAACGCCGTGTTCACCCGCGACCTGGTGCATCCGCGCCCCGGCCAGGTCTGGCTGCTGGTAACCTCGGCCCTGCACATGCCCCGCGCCGTCGGCGTGTTCCGCGCCGCCGGCTGGACGGTGGTGCCCTATCCGGTCGATTACCTCACCTCGGGCCGGGAGATCGACGTGCTGGCGCCCGACGGCGAGCCGGCTCTGGTCCGCGCCGTCACCCATGAATGGGAGGGGTTGGCCTATTACCGCCTGCGCGGATGGACGAAGACGCTGCTGCCGGCACCCTGACCGGCTGTGGCAATGCTGCGCCGGCCATTGCGGCCGGCCCGGACGATGTGGCAGAACGAGCCCCGCGCGGCGGAACGGGCCGGCGCGGAACGGGTTGGCGTGGAGCGGGGCTGGGGACCATGGCGAGGCGGGGACGTTTGCTGGATGCGGTTGCGGCCGGCCTGACGGCGGTTGTTCTGGCCTGGGTGATGCCGGCTTCGGCCGCCGGTGGAAATGCCCCCGCGGCGGCGCCCGCCACGGCCCCGGTGGCGCCGACGCCGGGCGATTTCGCCGCCTTCCTGGCCGGCGTCCGGGCCGAAGCGGCGGCCAAGGGCATCGGCCCGGCGGGCACCCGCGCCCTGGACGGCCTGCATCCCCTGGACCGGGTGGTGGCGCTGGACCGCAAGCAGCCGGAATTCACCCTGACGTTCGCGCAATACCTTGCCCATGTCGTCTCGCCCCGCAAGGTGGCGGAGGGCCGCAAGATGATGGCGGAAAACCGCGCCCTGCTGGCCCGCATCCACCGCCGCTACGGCGTGCAGCCGCGCTTCGTCGTGGCGCTGTGGGGCATCGAGAGCGATTACGGCCGCCTGATGGGCACCTTCCCGATCGTCGGGTCGCTGGCCACCCTGGCCTGGGACGGCCGCCGCTCGGCCTATTTCCGCGGCGAGCTGCTGGATGCGCTGCGCATCCTTGACCAGGGCCATGTCCAGCCGGACGCCATGATCGGCTCGTGGGCCGGCGCCATGGGCCAGTGCCAGTTCATGCCGTCGACCTTCCTGAAATACGCCCAGGATTTTGACGGCGACGGCCGCCGCGACCTGTGGAGCGACCGGGCCGACGTCCTGGCCTCGGCCGCCAACTACCTGTCGCATCTGGGGTGGAAGGGCGACGAGACCTGGGGCCGCGCCGTGCGGCTGCCCCGCCGTTTTCCCGCCCGTCTGATCGGCCTGGACACCCGCAAATCCCTGGCCGAGTGGCGCCGGCTGGGGGTGAGGACGGCCGACGGGCGGCCGGTGCCCCGGCGCCGCGACATGCAGGCCTCGCTGGTGCGGGCCGAAGGCGACCACGGCCCGGTCTTCCTGGTCTACGACAATTTCCGCGCCGTGATGAAATGGAACCGCTCGACCTTCTTCGCCTTGGCCGCCGGACATCTTGCGGATAAGATCGCCCATCGTTAGACTACCAGATCTTTGGGCGATGACCGGAAGGGGGCACCAGATGATGCGGAATGCGCCGGCGCGCATTCGCTTGGCCGCGCTGATGACGGCGGCCGCGCTCCTGTCCGGGTGTGCCGACCTCAATCCTTTCGCCTCATCCGGCCCGGCCCGGCCCGCCGGCTACGACCATCCGCCGCCCGATACGGCGACCACCGGGGGCGTCTACAAGATCGGCAAGCCCTATCAGATCCAGGGCGTGTGGTATTACCCGCGTGAGGATTACGATTACGACCAGACGGGCCTTGCCTCGTGGTACGGGCCCGACTTCCACGGCCGGCTGACCGCCAACGGCGAAGTGTTCGACCAGAACGCCGTCACCGCCGCCCACAAGACCTTGCCGCTGCCCTCGCTGGTGC
>JAKAFA010000102.1 GCA_021818185.1 Pseudomonadota bacterium
GTCCGCGCCTCCTGCAAGCGATCGAGGGCGATCTCGATGTCGAGATTGGATTTGACCGCCTGCTCGACCAGGGCATTCAGCACCGGATCCTTCAACGACTGCCACCACCGGCTGAAATCGATGGCGGCTCCTTTCCCGCCCTCGGCCACCGGCTGGGCGGCGGCATAGGCGGCGGGCACCACGGTTCGCGGAGCGTGGTAATCGGGGCCGACGGCGCACCCCGTCAGCCACGGCACGATGGCCAGGGCATACCAGGGTCTGAAGGCGGTCACCGGACCGCCGGCGTCACTTGACGGGCTGGTCATCGGCACCTGCCCGCCCGGGATTGATCACCCGGACCTTGGAGCCCTCGGTCACCTGGGCGCTGAGGTTGAGCACCACCCGCTCGCCTGGCGCGACTCCCGAACTCAACTCGACCACATTGCCGTCGTCGCGGCCGATGGCCACCGGACTGAAATGCACGATGCCATCGGCGGCGACCACCGCCACCGCCGGCCCGCTCGGCCGGAAGAGCAGGGCAGCGGCCGGTACCTCCAGGTAGCCCTTGCTCGGCAACTGGAAGCCGACCTTGACGTAGAGGCCGGGGACCAGGCTGCCGTCGGGATTGGGGATGTCCAGTTCCGCGCGGAAGGTGCGGGAGCGCGGATCGATGGCCTCCGAGGTGCGGGTGATCCGCCCCTCGATGGGGTCGGCCCGCCCCGCCACGGCGATCTGGGCGGATACCCCGTTCTTCATCAGGTCGGGAGCGGCGCCCTGCGGCACGTCGACGAACACCCGGATGGGGTCGTCCTTGGACATGCGGTACAGCGGATGGGTATTGGCCGAGCTGCCGGCGTTCACCAGGTCGCCGATGTCGATGCGCCGCTGGATGATGACGCCGGAATAGGGCGCCACCACCCTTTTGAACTGCTCGAAGGCCTCCAGCCGGTCGACATCGGCTTCGTCCAGCTTGGATTTGGCCTGGGCCGAGGCCAACTCGGCGACGGCCGTCTTGTAGCCGGCCTGCTTGTCTTCACGCTCCTGTTCCGACACCACCCCCTTGGGGGCGTCACGCCAGCGGGCATAGGTGCTGTTGGCGAAGGCGACCTTTGCCTCCCATACCTTGATCTGGGACAGCGAGGCGGCGAACCGCGCCTTGGCCGCCGTCAGCTGCGCATCCAGTTCCGGCGTGTCGATGGTGGCCAGCACCTGGCCCTTGCGGACCCGGTCGCCGATATCAACCATCCAGGTGGCGACATAGCCGTCGACCCGCGAATAGATGCTGCTCTGGTACCAGGCGGCGGTTTCGCCGGGCAGGACCAGCGGGCGGGCCGGCGCCACCTTGCCGATGGTGAAGACCTTGACCAGCGGCGGCGCGGCGGCCGCCTCGGCGGCGGACTTCGCCAGCTGATGGGACTCGTGGTGGCGCACGGCCTGGGTTCCGGCATAGGCGACGGCCAGGAATCCGATGACGGCCCCGACGGCGATCTTCAGCCGCCGCCCGGTTCTCTGCACGGCATGCTGCGCCGGGCCGGGATGCGGTTGCAGCTGTCCCGGATTGTGGCTGGTCGCGCCAGTCCCGCGCGAGGCTTGGTCATGGGCTTGCAAGGGGGTCCCCCTCCGAAGACGGCGAACGGGCAACGGCGGGCCGGCGGCGGAGCAGCCGGTACATGGTCGGCACGAACACCAGGGTGGCGAAGGTCGCGAACAGCAGGCCGCCGATCACCGCCCGCGCCAGCGGGGCGTTCTGTTCGCCGCCCTCGCCGACGCCCAGCGCCATGGGGATCATGCCCAGGACCATGGCGCCGGCGGTCATCAGCACCGCCCGCAGGCGGGTATAGCCGGCGGTGCCGGCCGCAGCCTGGGGATCGTCACCCTCGGCCATCCGCTGGTTGGCGAAGGTCACCACCAGGATCGAGTTGGCGGTGGTCAGGCCAATGACCATCAGGGTCCCCATCAGGGCCGGCACGCTGAGATGGGTGCCGGTCAGAAAAAGCATCCACATCACGCCGCTCAGGGCGAACGGCACGGCGGTCAGCACGATCAGCGGGTCGAGCCAGCTTTGAAAGTTGATCACCAGGAACAGATAGACCAGCACCACCGCCAGCGCCATGCCGCCGAACAGCCCGGCATAGCTCTGGCGCATGGTTTCCACCTGGCCGCTCAGGATCACGTGGATGGCCTCGGAGGGGGGCGGGCGGTCGGCCTTGATCACCTTGTCGATGTCGGCGGCGACCGAATTCAGATCGCGGCCCTGGATGTTGGCGTCAACGTCGAAGACCGGACTCAGGTTGAACTGGGACACCACCAGCGGCTTGGTGTTCCGGCCGAACCGGGACAGGTTCATCAGCAATTGCTGCGGTCCCAGCCCGCCGCTCGGCGACACCGGCAGGGTCCACAGGTCATAGGTCGAATTGATGTGGTAGGTGGGTTGCTGCACCACCAGGGGGTAGCTGACTCCGTTATGGGGGTCGACCCAAAAATTGGGGGCGCTTTGGGCGCTGCCGTTGGTGGTGATCAGCACGTCGTTGGCGACGGTGCGCTGGTCCAGCCCCAGCTCGCCGGCCAGGTCGCGGTCGACGTCAAGGGTCAGAAACGGCGCATCGGGGACCTGGAAGACATGGGAATCCACCAGGCCGGGCACCGCCTTGATGTCGCGGGCCAGCTTGGCGGCCAGGGCATAGGCCTTGGCGCTGTCGGGGCCCACGATGCGGATGTCGATGGGCGCCGGCAGGCCGAAATTCAGCACCTGGTCGACGATATCGGCCGGCTGGAGGAAGAATTGCAGGTCGGGAAAGCGTTCGGGCAGGTCGCGGCGCAACTCGGCGACGAAGGCGGCGGTCGGCCGGTGCTTCGGCTTGAGCGAGATCAGGATCTCGCCGTCCATGGGGCCGATGGTTGCCGAATCGCTCAGTGCGATGTTCATGCCGCTGTAGGGCAGGCCGATATTGTCGAGGATGGTGTCGATCTGGTCGGCGCCGACGATCTGGCGAATCGCCCCCTCGACCTCGGCGAAGTCCGCCTGGGTCTGTTCGATGCGGGTGCCCGGCGGGGTGCGGACGTGCAGCCGCATCTGGCCAGCATCCACCTCGGGGAAGAAATCGCGCCCCAGGGAAGGGAACAGGGTGAGCGAGGCCGCCATCAGGCCGATGAAGAACCCGGTGGTGGGCAGCGGATGGTCGAGCACCCAGGCCAGGTTGTTGCGGTACGCCTCGCGGAAGGCGTGGAACCCCCGTTCGAAGCCCAGATGGATGGCGACGAAAGGCGCGGCCCAGGCCGCCCCGGCCGGCGGGTGGCCGTCGCCGCCGTGGCCGGCCCCGTGGCCCCCGACGACCCTCCGCATCAGGTACTTGAACAGCACGGGGACCATGGTGAAGGACAGGGCGAGGCTGGCGGCCAGCGCCACGATCACCGACAGGGACAGCGGCGAGAACAGATATTTGGCCGTTCCTTGCAACAGGAAGACCGGCACGAAGACGATGCAGATGCACAGGGTGGACAGGAAGGTGGGGGTGCCGACCTCGCCGGCGCCGCGCAGGATGGCGCGCTCCAGCGGTTCGCCCAGGCCGACATGGCGTTCGATGTTCTCGATCACCACCGTGCCGTTGTCCACCAGGATGCCGACCGCCAGGGCGAAGCCGCCCAGCGTCATGGTGTTGAGGGTCTGGCCGCCCATATACATCACCAGCACGGCGGTGATGATCGACAGCGGAATTGCCGCCAGGATGATCAGCGTCAGCCGCCAGTTGCCCAGAAACAGCAGGATCATCAGGGCGGTCAGGCCGGCCGCCATCATGCCGCCCATCTTGACGCTGTTGAGCGAAGCCTTGACGAACACCGACTGGTCGAACAGCGGCTTGATGTGAACGCCCTTGGGCAAAACCTTTTCGATGTCCGGCAGCGCCTTGCGCACGCCGTCGATCACCGCCAGGGTCGAGACGTTGCCGGTCTTGCGGATGGTGATCAGCGCGCCGGGCCTTCCGTCCACCGCCACCGAATTGGTCTGAACCTGGTAGCCGTCGTGCACATGCGCGACGTCGCGCACGAAGACCGTCTGTCCGTTCACCACCTTAATCGGGAAGGAATTGATCCGGTCGATGACGTCCGGACTGTTGTTCATATCCAGATTGTAATCCTTGCTGCCGATCTTCACGTCGCCGGCCGGCAGGATGACGTTCTGGCGCAGAAGGGCGGCGCTGACATCGGTCGGCGACAGGCCGCGCGCCGCCATGGCCTTGGGGTCCAGATCGACCATGATCACCCGCGGCTTGCCCCCATAGGGCTGCGGCACGTCGGCGCCGTGGACCACCGCCAAGTCGGGGCGGATGACATTCTGGCCCAGGTCGTTGAGCTTGGTGTCGGGCAGGGAATCGCTCGACAGACTGAGCTGGATGATCGGCACGTCGGTGGCACCGTAGCGCAGCACCAGCGGCGGGGTAATGTTGGGCGGCATGTATTTCAGCACCACCAGGGCACTGCTCGCCACCTGCGCGACCGCCCGGTTCACATTGGCGCCCGGGTGCAGAAAGATCTTCTCGACGCCCACGCCCTCGTAGCTGTTGGCCTCGATCCGCGAGATGTCGTCCACCAGCGAAGCCAACTGGCGTTCATGCAACGACAGGATGCGGTTCTGGACGTCCTCGGCGCTCATGCCGTTGTAGGTCCAGACGACGGCGACCACCGGGATGTTGATCTCGGGAAAGATGTCGACCGGCATGCGCGTTGCGGCGCCGGCCCCCAAGAGACAGATGAGAATGAGGACGGAGACGACCGTGTAGGGCCGCTTAAGCACGAATCCGACAACCGACATGCACCGCCCCCATGGTGGAACGCGTCGCCCGTCCTGGCCGCGGGTGGCGACCAATGCCCCGCCCCTCGCGGGGCCGGAAACCGCCGATCCAACCCTAATTAGGATAAACGAGTACTAATGCTCGCGCACCGGTTTTTCGCCCCTGCCGGTCGGACGGGGCCATGCGTTGAAGGGTGAGAATTGACACTCCGCTCGTCAAGGCCAGGGCGGGCAGACGCTGCCGTGCCGGCGGGGCCGGCGGGCAGGGATTCGGATTACACGCCATCTGGTGCCGAAACGGCCGGGGGCCACTAAAGAAGCCCTTAATGGCTGGCGGCCGGGTCCAAGGCCCGTACCGGGGCGGCGGCACAGGCCATCTCGACGACGCAGCCGGGATGGCCGTCGCCGATCGCCAGGCGAAAACCGTGCAGGGTGACGATGGCGTCCACCAGGGACAGGCCCAGGCCGCAGCCTTCGACCTGCCGGCTCATGTCCGACCGATAGAAGCGGCCCATGACCGCCGCCCGCTCCTCGACCGGAATGCCGGGACCGGTGTCGGCGACGACGATAACCGGCACGCCGTCCCGCCGGTGAAGACCCAATGTCACCGTGCCGCCCGACGGGGTGAACTTGACGGCGTTATCCACCAGATTGGCTACCGCCTCGCACAGCAGGTCGCGGTCGCCGTGGATGCTGGCGGGGGCGGCGATGTCCACCCGCAGGCGCAACCCCTTTTCCTCGGCGAAAGGCTCGAACAGATCGGCGATCTCGGTGACGACGGTCCCCAGATCGACGGCGACGAAATTGGCCCGCCGGTGGCCGCGTTCGACATGGCCGATGCGCAGGAGGGCGGTGATCACCCTGAGGGCCTGGTCCAGGCCGACGATGGCTCGATCCACCGCCTCCTGCAAATCGGCATGCGTCTTGCCGGGCGCCCGCCCACGTTCCAGATGGGTACGCACTCGGGTCAGAGGGGTGCGCAGGTCGTGGGCGATGTTGTCGGCGGTGGATTGCGCCTGGTGCAGCAGCCGGGCGATCTCGTCCAGCATGAAATTGACGCTGCTGGCCAACCGGTCGAACTGATCGCCGCTGCCGCTCAGGGCCAGCCGCCCCGACAGGTCGCCCTGGATGATGCGCCGGGTAGCCAACTGGATCGCCCGAATCTGCGATTGCAGCGGCCGGCTCATCACGGCGCCGGCCACCAGCGACAGCAGCACCGCCGGCAGGATGGCCAGTTCCAGGGCGCGGATGAGCGCGGCATGCAGGTTGGCGAGACTGTCGATACTGCGGCCCAGCACCAGGAGGCGGCCATCGGTCAGCCGGCGGCCGACCATCACCACGTCCTCGGTCCCCGCGCCGGGCACCGCCATCTCGGTGCGATGGGCCTGGCCGTCCACCGTCAGGCCGGGCGGCAGGCGCTCCAGATTGCCTTCCAGCGGGCGGCCATCGGCATCCAGCACCGCGGCGAAGGTGATGCGGTGAAAATCAGCCGCCATCCGGATGCGGATCGACCGCAGCAGGCCCTCGGGCGTGGACTCGGCCAGGGCGCGTGCGTCGCGCTCCACCCCATTGTCGACGCGGCGCAGTTCGACCACCGCGGTCCGCCAGTAGATGAAGCCGAACAGCAACGAGGTGAACAGCGAAAAGGTCACCGCCGCGGTCAGCGCCAGCCGAACCCCGGCGTGGCGTCCGCCCCTCACTGCGGCGCGCTGAGCATGAAGCCCGCGCCGCGGATGGTGTGGATCATCTGGGGCTCGTCCGGGCCATCGATCTTGCGGCGCAGCTTGCCGATATGGACGTCCACCAGATTGGTCACCGTGACGAAGCGGTAGTTCCACACATCGCCCAGCAGCATGGCGCGGGTCATTACCTGGCCGGGGCGCCGCATCAGGTATTCCAGCAGCTTGAATTCGCGCGGCAGCAGTTCGATGGCCCTTCCGGCGCGGAACACCGTACGATCCACCAGATCCAGTTCCAGCGGCCCGACGCGCAGCACGGTCTCGCGTCCCAGCACCGGGCGGCGCAACAGCGCCTCGATCCGCGCCGCCAGTTCGACGAAGGCGAAGGGCTTGGCCAGATAATCGTCGCCGCCGGCCTTCAGGCCGCTGACCCGGTCGTCCACATCGCCCAGCGCGCTGAGCACCAGGGCCGGCGTCGGCACCTTCTCGCGCCGCAGGGTTTCCAGGATGGCCAGCCCGTCCAGGCCGGGCAACAGGCGGTCGACGATCAGCAGGCTGAGATCGCCGCCGCGGGCGCGTTCCAGACCCTGGACCCCGTCGGCGACGTGGATCACCTCGTAGCCGCGGTCGGTCAGGTCGTCGATGATCTCCTCGGCGATTTCCCCGTCGTCCTCGATCAGGAGGATGCGAATTTCGGGACCGGCCGCCGTGGCGGCGGGCTTGGCCTCACCTTTGTCCCCGGCTGCCGGAACGAACGACATCTGGGCAAATCTCCTGGAAAAGGCCCGGCCGAATGTCCATAGGCCACCAGGAGGTATGATAGGATCGCACTTTCAGCGTCGCCACTAAAATTGCCTTTCGGTGACCCAGGGGTCGATCAGGCGAAAGCCCCCACGCCAGCGATGCCGGCGGCCCCGCTCCCGGCCAGGCGGCCCAGGGTGGCCGGGCCGACGCCGCCCAGGGCATAGACCGGCAAGCGGGCGGCGTGGCACAGGCGGGCGAAGCGCAACGGCCCCAGGACGGTGGCGCCGGGATGGCTGGCGGTGGGAAAGACCGGCGACAGCAGAGCGGCAGCCAGGCCCAGCCGCCCAGCCATCGCCAGGGCGGCGCGGTCGTGGCAGGCGACGGTGACCGGCCGGCGGCGGCGGCGAGCCCAGCCGAGCGCCGGGGCCAGCCGGCCCGAGCGCAGCAGGCCCTCCGGCAGGTGCAGGCCGGCCCCCAGAGCCGCCGCCAGCCGCCAATCGGCCGCCACCAGCAGCACCAGACGGCGGCGCGACGCCAGTTCCGCCAATCGCCTCGCCAGCGGTACCCGGTCGGGCCGGCCGTAATGCCTGAGAATCACCCCGCTTCCCCTCGGCAGCCGCGCGGCAGCCGGCAGCGGGTCCGGCCGCCGGGCGGAATCGGTCACCAGAAATAGGGCCGGCAGGCCGGACGGCCTGCGCGAATTGAGTCGGCGGACGGCGTTTGCTAGGGTCATGTCCCTTCATCATAGCGGAGTTGCCGGACGGTGTCCGACGTGGTCGCCAACCTTGCCAAAATCCGAAGCCGCATCGACCGGGCGGCGCGCGCCGCCGGGCGCGATCCCGCCGCCATTCGCCTGGTCGCGGTGGCCAAAACCCACCCGGCCGAAGCGATCCGCCCGGTGCTGGCCGCCGGCCAGCGGGCGTTCGGCGAGAACCGGGTGCAGGAGGCCAAGGCGAAATGGCCGGCGCTGAAGGAGGTCTGGCCCGACGTCTCGCTCCATCTGATCGGCCCGCTGCAAACCAACAAGGTGCGCGAGGCCGTCGCCCTGTTCGATGTCATCGAGACGGTGGACCGCCCCAAGCTGGCCCGCGTCCTGGCCGACGAGATGGACCGCGCCGGCCGTCGGCCCCGCTGCCTGATCGAGGTCAATACCGGCGCCGAGCCGCAGAAATCCGGCATCGACCCCGCCCTGGCCGACCAGTTGATCCGGGTCTGCCGCGACGAATACCGGCTGCCGGTGGCCGGAGTGATGGGCATCCCGCCAGCCGGCCAGGATCCCCTGCCCCATTTCCGCCTGTTGGCCGAGATCGCCCACCGCAACGGCCTGGACGTGGTCAGCATGGGCATGAGCGGTGATTTCGAAACCGCCATCGCCGCCGGCGCCACCCATGTACGGGTGGGCACCGCCATCTTCGGGACACGGGACTATTCGGGGGGGTAATCCCCGCCTATCGCCCCCCCTTCACGACATCCAGCAAATGCAGGATGGTCTCTTCCGGCAGATCGCGGATGGAAGCGGCCAGACGGTTGGCCAGTTCGGTACGCGACGCACTGACGCCGGCGGTATCCAGCACCACCCGCGGGTGGGACAGTTCGGCCAGGGCCTTGAGGTCCTCGGCCTCGTCCCAGATGCAGCCGAGATAGCCGGCGATCTGCATGACCAGCCCGGGCGCCGGCCGGCCGCGATTGCCGTGTTCCAGCGCCGACAGGTAGGCGGCCGAAACGTGCAGGTCGGCAGCCATGCGCTTGAGGGAAATGCCCTTGCCTGCCCGCAATTGCCGCACCCGTTCGCCGAAGGGGGTCATCGCCGCCGCTTAACCAGGACGTAGAGTGCCCCCTCGCCGCCATGCTGCGGCCGGGCGTGGCAGAAGCCCAGGATGCGCTCGCGCAGGCCCGGCTGGTTCAGCCAGCGCGGCACTTGGCCACGCAGCACGCCGCCGCCGTCGCGGCCCTTGCCGGTGATGACCAGCAGGCAGCGCCGGCCGGCGTCGAAGGCGCGCAGCACGAAGGCCGAGAGCTGCATATGGGCGACGTCCTGGGTCAGGCCGTGCAGGTCGAGGGTGGCGTCAATGACCATCTCCCCCCGCTTCAGCCGGTCAGCGGTGCGCCGGTCCACCCCGGCGGTGGTACCGTGCTGCAAGGCGTGGAGGCCGGCACCCCGCACCGGGGCGGGATAGGGCGGCGGCCGGGCCGGCGGCAGGGTGGCCGGCCCGGGGTCGTTCGCCAGAGCGACAGAGACCTCCCCGGGCTCGGACGGCTCCGGCGCCCGGCCGGCCAGCGGCTCGACGTCGCGTACCACCGCCCGCCAGATCCGTGCCTCGTCCGGGGTCACCATCCGCCAGCGCGACCGGACGGGGGGTGGCTCACGCGTCATAGGAGGTCGGCCCCGGACGGATCGGCACCGCGTCGATCTCCGGTGCCGGCTTGGGGGCGGCGGCAGCCGGCCGCGGGGGCGGAGGAGGAGGCGGTGGCGGTGGTGGTGGTGGCGGCGGAGCCGGTTCGGGCGCGGGAACCGGTGCCGGGGTGTCGGACGGGCTCTTCAGGTTGCGGCGGGCGAATTTGCGCCAATCGCCATGGGGGGCACAACAGGGCGGCTCGTCGGTGCCGGCCAACAGCACCGCCACGCCGCCCATCTGCCACACCGCTTGCCAGTGGGCGGGGCCTTCCAACATGTAGGCGGTGGCCCGCTCGCGGATGCGCCAGGCCACCAGATAGCGGTTGCCGGTCAGGTGCAGCAGTGCCCCCAAGGTCATAGCGACGATGCCGACCGCCACGCCGGCGGCCAGCAGGATCACCAGGGCCAGGAGCATCAGGGCGAGCAGCGGCCCCAGTTGGTCCCAGGGGGAATGGACCGGCGAACCGTGGTGATCGAGCGCCCGAGCGTCGGTGACCAAGTTGACCCGCTTGGCCAATACCGCGGCCCGCAGCCGGTCATGCAACTCGGCATCCTCTTCGGCCTTTTTCGCCCGCCATTCCTCGATGATCGCCCCCATCGCCTCCCCCGCTCACCATCCGGCCAGCCGCGGGCTGCGCTCAATCGGCAGCAGCAGCCAGACGCGCCCCTTCGCCTTCATGCGGCCGGCCTGTTCGAACGCCGCCGCGCCGCTGCCCCAGAACAGGTCGCCGCGGACTGGCCCCTTGATCGCCGCGCCGCTGTCCTGCGCCATCACCAACCGGCGGATAGACTCGCCCGAGGGCGCCGTGGTGTCCAGCCACAGCGGCACGCCCAGCGGCACGAAATGGGGATCGACCGCCAACGACCGTCCCGCCGTCAGCGCCACGCCCTGGGCACCGATGGGGCCGTCGCCGACGACCGGCCGATAGAAGACATAGCGGGGATTGGCGGCCATCAGGCGGGGCGCCTCGCTGGGATGGGCTTCCAGCCAGGCGCGGATATCGGGCATCGAAGAACCGGCCGGCAGCAGGCCACGCTCGGCCAGCAGCTTGCCCAGGCCGACGAATTTGCGGCCGTTGGTGGCCGCCACCCCCACCCGCAAGACCGACCCATCGTCCAGCCGCACCCGACCAGAGCCCTGAATCTGCAGGATGGCGGCATCCACCGGGTCGTCCAGCCAGACCAGGGGCTGCGCCAGGCCGCCCAGGGCGCCGGCTTCGATCTCGGCCCGAGTCGGGTAGGGATCGAGGCGGTTGCCGTCCAGCCGACCGGCCAGTTGCTCGGCTCCCAGATCGGGACGCAGCCGGCCCAGATCGACGGTGACCAGATCGGCGGGCCGGCCGAGCAGCGGAACGGTGAAGGGACCGTGGCGGCGGCGCGATCCCTTGACCTCGGGCTCGTAATATCCGGTAAACAGACCCTCGGCCCGGCCGTTGTTGCTGGCCGCCCAGGGGGTGAACCATTGCTCGAAGAAGGCGCGGGCGGCGGCATCGTCGCCGGCGGACAGGCGGCGGGCGGCGCCGCAGGGCGCACCCCAATCGGCGACGGTACCGCCCACGCCGTCCGCCCCTACCGAATGATCGGGAGGCAGCCGCTGCAGTACCGCGCAGGATTTGAGCAGCGCCGGCAGCACGGCGGCGGCGGTATCGTCCCGCCAACCCGGCAATTCGTCCCATTGGGCGGGGGACAGCACCATGCGATCAGGCGCGGCCGGCGGCGGCGGACCGCCCGGGCCGGCACAGCCGGCGGCGAGCAGGGCCAGAAGGGCGGCCAGCGCGCGGCGCATCCCGGCTAGACCCCGGGCGAGCGGGTCGCCACCAGCTCCCAATTGGGATTAGGCGAGCGCAGGTCGCGGCGGAAGGTCCATTCGTCCACCACCTCGGTCACCCGCCGGGGATCGCCCTCGATCACCGCGTCATCGGGGCCGTGCAGGACGTTGACCTGGTCGCTGGCGAACCGCACGGTGACGCGCGCGAACCGGCCGTCCAACCCCGCTTCGACCGGTTCGGCGGCGCGGATATGCACCAATTGCGTCTCCAGCCGCTCGCCGGCCCGGCGGCGGGCGTCGATGGCGGCGGCGAAATTGCGGTACACCTCGTCGGACAGCAGCGGCCGCAGGCTGCCGGTGTCGCCGGCCGCATAGGCTCCGACGATCATGGCGAAGGCCGATTGGGCGCCGGTCAGGAAGGCCTGCGGCGAAAAGGAGGGATCGGCGGCACGAATCGCCGCCAGCCCCGAAGCGGCCGGTCCAGGGGGGATCGGCTCCGGCTTGCGCACCGCTTTCAGATCGATCACGTTGTCGGGCGATGGCGCCCCGGTGCCGCGCCGCGCCATCGCTTCCGGCGGCGGCCGCTCGGTACCGGTGCGGCGGCCCAGCACGCTGCGCAGGCGCAGGACCAGGAAAGCTGCCACCATGGCGAAAAACACGATGTCGAGGAGATGAAATCCGTCGCTCATGGACCCAATTCCGGGGTGGCTTCCGATGGCCTGCCCGTAACCTGCACAGCGGCGGCATCCAGAAATCACGACGCGCGACCTGCCGGGGCAACCGGAGCAAGAGATAAGCCGCTGAAAGGAAAAGGGCAAGCATGGCTTGGTTGGTGGTACTCGGGGTCATCGCCCTTCCGGTGATAGAATTCGCCCTGTTCGTCCAATCGTCGCAGATGATCGGGCTTGTGCCCACCGTCGCCCTGGCCCTGGCCGCCGGCATCGCCGGCCTGGCGCTGCTGCGCCGCCAGGGGTTGGCGATCCTGTTCCAGGCCCGCGCCCAACTGGCCCGGGGCCGGATGCCGGTGGAAGCCGGGTTCGACGCGTTGTGCCTGGCGGTGGCGGGGGTGCTGCTGGTGCTGCCCGGCTTCCTGACCGACGCGCTGGCGCTGCTGCTGCTGCTGCCGCCGGTTCGCCAAGTGCTGCGACTCTGGCTGGCCCACCGGGTCCATGGGACGGCGGAGGCCGGCCCCCGCCCGCGGGACGCTGGGAGGCCGGGATGCTGGGAAGCTCGCGGTTCCGCGTCCCGGCGTCCCAGCGTCCAGGCGTCCTAGCCCGTTATCCCTGCAGCTTCTTTCGCGTCCGCAGCCGCAGGGCGTTCA
>JAKAFA010000354.1 GCA_021818185.1 Pseudomonadota bacterium
GCAGCAACATCGATGTCGGCGGACGCACCGTCGAGATGACGGAGACCGAATACATGGTGCGGGGGCGCGGTTACCTGCGCAACCTGTCCGATATCGGCAACATCGTGCTGAAAACGGAAAACGGCACGCCGGTCCTGCTGAAGGATGTCGCCCGCATCGAACTGGGTCCCGACGAGCGGCGCGGCCTCACCGAACTCGACGGCGAAGGCGAGGTGGTCGGCGGCATCGTGATCCAGCGCTTCGGGGCCAATGCCCTCGACGTCATCCGCAACGTCAAGGCGAAGCTGGCGGAACTGGCCCCCGGCCTGCCGCCGGGGGTGTCGATCAAGGCGGTCTACGACCGCTCGGGCCTGATCCTGCGCGCCATCGCGACGCTGAAGCACACCCTGACCGAGGAAAGCCTGATCGTCGCCGCCGTCTGCGTGCTGTTCCTGCTGCATGTGCGCTCGGCGCTGGTGGCCATCCTGATGCTGCCGGTCGGCGTGCTGATCGCCATCATCATCATGAACGCCCTAGGGATGACCTCCAACATCATGAGCCTGGGTGGCATCGCCATCGCGGTGGGCGCCATGGTGGACGCCGCCATCGTGATGATCGAGAACGCCCACAAGCATCTGGAGCGCATGAAGCCGGGTGAGAGCCGCGCCGAGGCGCTGGTGCGGGCGGCGATCGAGGTGGGACCCAGCCTGTTTTTCGGCCTCTTGATCATCACCGCTTCGTTCCTGCCGGTCTTCACCCTGGAGGCGGAGGAAGGCCGGCTGTTCAAGCCCCTGGCCTATACCAAGACCTTTTCGATGGCCGGGGCGGCCATCCTGTCGGTCACTCTGGTGCCGGTGCTGATGATGCTGTTCATCCGCGGCCGGATCCTGCCCGAGGCGAGGAATCCCATCAACCGAGCCCTCATCCGGGCCTACCGGCCGCTGATCAAGGGCGTGATGAAGGCCAAGCTGCCGACCATCCTGGCCGCCCTGGCGATCCTGGCCGGCGCCTGGTACCCGCTATCCCATGTCGGCTCGGAATTCATGCCATCGCTGAACGAGGGCACCATCCTTTACATGCCGGTGACGCTGCCCGGCCTGTCCATCACCAAGGCGGGCGAACTGCTCCAGACCCAGGACAAGATCCTCAAGAGCTTTCCCGAGGTCGCGAGTGTGTTCGGCAAGGCGGGCCGCGCCCGTACCGCCACCGACCCGGCTCCCGTCGAAATGTTCGAGACGGTGATCAACCTGAAGCCCAAGTCCCAATGGCGGCCGGGGATGACCTACGACACGCTGGTGGCGGAAATGGACAAGGCGCTCCAGTTCCCCGGCGTCTCCAACGCCTGGACCATGCCGCTACGCGCCCGCATCGACATGCTGTCCACCGGCATCCGCACCCCGATCGGCATCAAGGTGTTCGGCTCCGATCTCGGCGAGATGGACAAGCTGGCCCGCCAGATCGAGGCGGTGGTCCGCAAGGTGCCCGGCACCACCTCGGCCTATGCCGAGCGGGTGATGGGCGGCTACTACCTGGAGATCGATCCCGACCGCGTGCAACTGGCCCGCTACGGCCTGACCATCGGCGACTTGCAGGAGGTCATCCTCACCGCGCTGGGGGGCGAGGCGGTGACCACGACGGTCGAAGGCCGGGCACGCTTCACCGTCAATGTCCGCTATCCCCGGGCTCTGCGCAGCGACCCCCAGGCCATCGCCGAGCAGGTGCTGGTCAACACCAAGGCCGGTCCCCCGGTTCCACTGGGCCAACTGGCCAAGGTGCGCCTGACCCGCGGGCCTTCGGCCATCCGTACCGAGAACGCCCTGCTCTCCACCTACATCTACGTCGACATCCACGGTCGCGACATCGGCGGCTACGTCGCCGCGGCCCGCAAGGCGGTCGAAGCCCAGGTGAAGATGCCCCCCGGCTATTACGTCACCTGGTCGGGGCAGTTCGAATACATGGAACGGGCGATCGCCAAGCTGAAGGTCGTCATACCGGTTACCCTCTGCATCATCTTTCTGCTGCTCTACCTCAATTTCAAACGGGTCACCGACACCCTGATCGTGATGCTGTCGCTGCCCTTCGCCCTGGTGGGTGGGCTGTGGCTGCAATGGTATCTGGGGTTCAACATGAGCGTGGCGGTGGCGGTCGGTTATATCGCCCTGGCCGGTGTCGCCGCCGAGACCGGGGTGGTGATGCTGATCTATCTCGACCAGGCCTATCGCGGGCAGCGGGCGGAATGCGCGGCCGAGGGCCGGCCCTTCACCACCGCCGACCTTTACCGGGCGGTCATGGAGGGCGCGGTCGAACGGGTGCGGCCCAAGATGATGACGGTGGTGGCGATCATGGCCGGCCTGCTGCCCATCCTGTGGAGTACCGGCACCGGCTCCGAGGTGATGCGCCGCATCGCCGTGCCCATGGTGGGGGGCATGGTGTCCTCGACGCTCCTGACCTTGATCGTCATCCCCGCCATCTACGCTTTGGTCAAGCCGTGGACGGAACGTCGTCGGCAAGACCCTGCGCGCCATGGCGGCAAGGCCGACGCCCCAGCCAAGTCTTCGCAAGAGGTCAACTGAGGTGAAATTGGGGGTTCGATCGGCGGCGGTGGTCGCCGCCATCCTCATGGAGCAGTCCGACGAACGGCTGATCCCGCGTCGCTCCTACACCATCTCACGGGATGCGGTCCTATTTGCCGCCTCGTCCGCCGGCCCAGGGTGCGAGATGCCCCGGCCGCCGCCGCTTCG
>JAKAFA010000103.1 GCA_021818185.1 Pseudomonadota bacterium
CCGCGTCGCACCGCCGCTCACCGCCGGTTTCCAGCAGCAACGGGATATCGAGAACCACCAGCCGCGCCCGGCGCCGCGCCTGGCGCCGCAGGAAGGCGGTCTCGGCCTGCCGCACCAGGGGATGGAGGATGGCCTCCAGTCGGCGCAGGGCCGCAGGGTCACCGAACACCCGCTTGCCCAGTTCGCGGCGATCCACCGCACCGCCCGCCCCGGTGCCGGGAAATTCGGCCTCGACCGCCGCCACTGCCGCGCCGCCGCGCCCCAGCAGGCGATGCACGGTGGCGTCGGCATCGTGGACCGGCAGGCCCATGCGCCGCAGCAGCCGCGCCGCCGTGCTCTTGCCCATGCCGATGGAGCCGGTGAGGCCGAGAATCTTCATCAGCCCCCCAGCACGAAATCGCGCAGCTCAGCGGTGACCTCCGGCCGGTGGCCAAACCACGCCTCGAAACCGGGGACCGCCTGCCACAGCAGCATGCCCAGCCCATCGACCACCCGATGGCCGCGGGCCCGCGCCGCGGCCAGCAGCGGCGTTTCCAGCGGCACATAGACGATGTCGTTGACCAGGGCGGCGGCGGGCAGGGGAGCGAGGTCGATGTCGAGCGGCGGCTGGCCCGCCATGCCCAGGGTGGTGGTGTTGACCAGAAGACGGGCACCGTCCAGCGCCGCCGACCGCTCGTCCCACGCCACCGGCCGCACCGCCGGCCCGAAATCGGCAGCCAAGGCCTCGGCCCGTGGCGCCGAGCGGTTGGCCAGGCGGATCTCCGGCACACCGGCCTCCGCCAGGGCCGCCACCACGGCGCGGGCAGCGCCACCGGCCCCCAGCACCACCGCCGATCCGGCCGATGGTTGCCAGTCCGGCGCGCCGCGGCGCAAATTCTCCAGAAAGCCGAAGGCATCGGTGTTGCGGCCTTCAATTCCGCCATCGGGGCGGACGACCAGAGTGTTGACCGCGCCGATGCGGGCGGCCAGGGAATCCACCTCGTCCACCAGGGCGAGGGCGGCCTCCTTGTGGGGCACTGTCAAATTGGCGCCGGCGAACCCCATGCGGGGCAGGGCGGCAACCACCGCCGCCAGATCCTCGGGCCGCACCGCCAGCGGCACATAGGCGCCGTCCAGGCCATAGCGGTCGAGCCACCAGCCATGCAGGCGGGGCGAGCGGGAATGGCCGACCGGCCAGCCGATGACACCGGCCAGCCGGGCCTTGCCGGACAGAATCATGACGACAGCTCTCCGTTCTCGCGCAGAAAATCCAGCAGCGGCAGCAGCGGCAGGCCGAGGATGGTGAAATGGTCGCCTTCGATCGCGCTGAACAGCTGTGCCCCCAGGCCCTCCAGCTGATAGGCCCCCACCGAAGCCAGCACCGCGGCGCCGGCCCGCGCCAGGTACTCGTCGAGGAAGGCCTCGGAGAACCGGCGCATGGTCAGCCGGGCTTCCTGGCGGTGGCGCCACAGGCAGGTTCCATCGCGCACCGCCACTGCCGCGCTGGTCAGCCGATGGGTCCGGCCGCGCAGGGCCGATAACTGGGCGCGCGCCGCCGCCGCATCGGCCGGCTTGTCGTGCCACGCGCCGTCGCAATCCAGCATCTGGTCGGCGCCGATCACCAACGCCCCCGGATGGCGGGCCGACACCCGCTCGGCCTTCAGCCCGGCAAGGGTTTCCGCCACCTCGCCGGGATCGGCCACCTGCGCCGCCATCGCCCGCTTGACCGCATCTTCGTCGACCGCAGCGGTCTCGACCGCGAAGGCCACCCCCGCCCCGGTCAGCATGGCGCGTCGGGTCGTCGATCCCGAAGCCAGTATGATCATGGCGCCGACCCATCGCCGGGCAGGGTCACGCCGGCCCCTTCCTCGCGGCCGATATGGCGGCCGTGCAGTTGGATGATGGTGGCGGACGCCTCCTCGATGGAGCGGCGGGTGACGTCGATCACCGGCCAGCCGTGGCGGCTGAACAGCCGGCGGGCGGCCTGAACCTCCTCCCGCACCGTCTCGAACTGGGCGTAGGCTGATTCCTCCTCCTGGTTCAGCAGGCGCAGCCGGGCGCGGCGGATGTCGGACAGGCTCTTGGGATCCTTGGTCAGGCCGACCACCAGCGGGCGTTTCAGCACTTCCAGTTGGGACGGCAGCGGAATGCCCGGCACCAGAGGATAATTGGCGCACTTGTAGCCGCGGTTGGCGAGATACATGCAGGTCGGCGTCTTCGAGGTGCGCGATACACCGATCAGCACGATGTCGGCGGTTTCCAGGTCGTCAAGCAGCTGACCGTCGTCGTGGGCCAGGGTGTACTGCATGGCATCGATACGGGCGAAATACTCGGCGTCCAGCTGGTACTGCCGGCCGGGCGTAGCCTGCATCTCCACCTGGAGATAGGCCCGCAGAGTCGCCATCACCGGATCCAACACCGGAATGCAGGGGATCTTCAGATGGCGACAGGCCTCCTCCAGCACGCCGCGCACTCCGGCATCCACCAGGGTGAACAACACGATGCCGGGGTTTTCCTCGACTCCGGCGATCACCCGCTCCACCTGGCCCTGGCTGCGCACCAGCCACCAATTGTGCTGGACGGCGGTTACTCCTTCGAACTGCACCATGCAGGCACGCGCCACCGAGGTCACGGTTTCGCCGGTGGCGTCGGAAACGAGATGGAGATGGAAGGTGCGCATGGCCTGTGGATAACACGAATTTGCGGGGATAAGTCGGGGGTCCGGCCAGAGAGGGGAAAAACGCTCCTCACCACCGCCCCCGCCGCCCCCATCGCGCTCCCGCTGTGCACGATCGGCCGGCAGACGCCGAGAATACCGTGAATCCCCGCCGGCGCCATCCGCTTTCCCCGTTATCCCCAGCTTTCCGACGAAGGGATCGGCCCAGGAATCCGGCGGACCGCCGGGTTTCCATCCGCCGATCCTCCACAGACCGCTACCGCCCTCTCCGCGTCCGGGATAGATCTGTGGATAAACCGGGGACGGAGTCGCATCCCCGTTATCCACAGGCATCCACAAAAGCAACCATCTTTCATACCCTTCTCAAACCTTGTATGACGGACCTCACGCTACCCGCCCGGAGATCACCTTGACCGCCAAACCTTTCCTGCGTGCCCTCGCCGGCCAACGCCTGGCGACTCCACCATTCTGGCTCATGCGTCAAGCTGGCCGCTACCTTCCCGAGTATCGCGCCACCCGCACCCAGGCCGGTAGCTTTCTCGACCTCTGTTACAATCCCGACTTGGCGGTCGAGGTCACTCTCCAACCGCTCCGGCGCTATGGCATGGATGCGGCGATCCTGTTCTCCGACATTCTGGTGATTCCCGACGCATTGCGACAGCGAGTGGCCTTCCGCGAAGGCGAGGGGCCGATCCTGCCGCCCATTCGCTCGATAAAAGATCTGGACAGCCTCGATTCCTCAGGCCTGCTCGACCATCTCGCGCCTGTGCTGGCGACGGTACGTGGCCTGGCCTCCGCTATTCCGGCCACTACCGCCCTGATCGGATTTGCCGGCGCCCCGTGGACGGTCGCCACCTACATGATCGAGGGCGGCGGCTCGAAGGATTTCGGCCACGCCAAGCACCTGATGTGGAGCCAGCCCGACCTGTTCGCCCGGCTGATGGACCTGCTGGTCAAAGCCACCGGCGACTACCTCATCGCCCAGATCGATGCCGGAGCCGAAGCGATCCAGATCTTCGACACCTGGGCCGGAGCGCTGCCTGAAACCGAATTCCGTCGCTGGGTGATCGGACCGGCGCGAGCCCTGACCGAGCGCATCCACAGCGAACGGCCGGGCGTGCCGGTGATCGGCTTTCCGCGCGGCGCCGGCGTACTCTACCGTGCCTATGTCGAAGAGACCAAAGTGGACGGCGTCAGTCTGGATACCGCCGTACCCCTGGATTGGGCGGCGGCCGAGTTGCAGCCGCGCTGCACAGTGCAAGGCAACCTTGATCCCCTATTGCTGGTAGCAGGTGGCGAGGCACTGGACGCCGGCATCGACCGCATCCTGACAGCGCTCGGCAAGGGACCGTTCATCTTCAACCTTGGCCACGGCATCGTGCCTCCCACTCCGCCCGAGCATGTCGCCAGGCTGGCCGAGCGCCTCAAGAGCTGGAAGGGCTGAGCCGTGGCACGCACCGCCGTCATCCTGTTCAACCTGGGCGGACCGGACCGGCCGGCGGCGGTGGAACCGTTCCTGTTCAACCTGTTCAACGATCCGGCGATCATCGGTGCGCCCGGTCCTGTCCGCTGGCTGCTGGCCAAGCTGATCGCGCGGCGGCGTGCCCCCGTTGCCGGCGCCATCTACGACCGCATCGGCGGACGCTCGCCGCTGGTGCCGGAAACCGAGGCGCAAAGCACCGCGCTGGCGACATTGTTGGGTCCGGATTACCGGACCTTCATCGCCATGCGCTATTGGCATCCCTTCACCGCCGAAGCCGCCGCCGAGGCCAAAGCCTGGGGCGCCGAACGGGTGGTATTGCTGCCCCTCTATCCCCAATACTCGACCACCACTACCGGATCTTCGCTGGCCGCATGGCGCAAAGCGACGGAGCAATTGGGCTGGCAGGTGCCGACGACCCTGGTCTGTTGCTACCCCGACGATCCCGGCCTGGTAGCTGCCCTGGCCGAATTGACCGCGGCAGGCCACGGCGAGGCGGCGGCATCCGGCCAGCCGCGAATACTATTTTCAGCGCACGGACTGCCCAAGCGGGTGGTGGAGCGGGGTGACCCCTACCAGCGGCAGGTGGAACAGACCGCCGCGGCGGTGGCAGCAGCCACCGGCATTGCCGGCCTCGACTGGGTGGTCTGCTACCAGAGCCGGGTCGGGCCGATGGAATGGATCGGACCGTCCACCGAGCAGGAACTGGAGCGGGCCGCGGCCGACCGAGTCCCGGTGGTTGTAGTGCCCATCGCCTTCGTCTCCGAACATTCCGAGACCCTGGTCGAACTGGACATCGAGTACCGCCACCGCGCCGAAACATTGGGTATCCCCGCCTATGTGCGAACGCCGGCGGTGAGCTGCCATCCCGCCTTCATCGCCGGGCTGGCCGACCTGGTGCGCCAGCCGGGAGGCCGGCGGGGTGCGGCCTGCGCCGCCGCCAAGCGGAGCTGTGCCTGCAAGGGGGAACCATGACCGGTGAGCTTTATCTGGTGGTCAAGGCCGTCCACATCGTCGCGGTAATCGCCTGGATGGCCGGCATGCTCTATCTGCCGCGGCTGTTCGTCTATCACGCCGGGATCAAACCGGGGTCGGAGACATCGGAAACCTTCAAGGTGATGGAGCGCCGCCTGGTCAAGGCGATCATGACGCCCGCCATGCTGCTGGCCTGGGCCATGGGATTGACCTTGGCGATCTCGGGGGGGCTGTTCGTTGAGCACTGGTTCCACGCCAAGCTGTTGCTGGTGGTGGCGATGACCGCTACCCATCTTGTGCTGATGCGCTGGAAGGGCGATTTCGCCGCCGACCGCAATGCCCGGCCGGCCCGCTTCTACCGCATCGCCAACGAAGTGCCGACCCTGCTGATGATTGGTATCGTCTTCCTGGTCGTCCTCAAGCCGTTCTGAGCTAGAATCCTGTTTGACAGGACGTTGCGGTTTGGCTAAAGCTGTGGGAAATCCCCTAGGGGCCGCTTAAGCCCGCATCCCCACGTCACGACATCCGCGCCGGATATCGATCCGATCCCTGGCCGTTGGCCTGCCCGACCGTTCAAGGCGGGGCGCAAGCGACATAACGGACGCCATTCCATGCATCTTCAGGAACTGAAAAAGAAGTCGCCGGCGGAATTGCTGGCATTTGCCGAGCAGATCGAGATCGAGAACGCCAGCACGCTGCGCAAGCAGGATATGATGTTCGCGATCTTGAAGCAGTTGGCCGATGCCGACACGCCGATCTACGGCGACGGCGTCCTGGAGATCCTACAGGATGGCTTCGGCTTCCTGCGCAGCCCCGAGGCCAATTACCTTCCCGGCCCCGACGACATCTATGTCAGCCCCAGCCAGGTGCGCCGCTTCGGGCTGCGGACCGGTGACACGGTGGAAGGCCAGATCCGGGCACCCAAAGACGGCGAGCGCTATTTCGCCCTGCTCAAGGTCAACACCATCAATTTCGAGCCGCCGGAAAACGTGCGGCATCGCATCAACTTCGACAACCTCACCCCTCTCTATCCCGACCGCAAGCTCAAGATCGAGATCGACAATCCGACCTCGAAGGACCTGACCACCCGGGTGATCGATCTGGTGGCGCCCCTGGGCAAGGGGCAGCGCGCCCTGATCGTGGCGCCGCCGCGCACCGGCAAGACGGTGATGCTGCAGAACATCGCCCACGCCATCGCCGCCAACCAGCCCGAGGTCTACCTCATCGTGCTGCTCATCGACGAGCGGCCCGAGGAAGTTACCGACATGGCCCGGTCGGTGAAGGGTGAGGTGATCAGCTCCACCTTCGACGAGCCGGCCTCGCGCCACGTCCAGGTCACCGAGATGGTGCTGGAGAAAGCCAAGCGCTTGGTGGAGCACAAGCGCGATGTGGTGATCCTGCTGGATTCCATCACCCGTCTGGCGCGCGCCTACAACACCGTGGTGCCCAGTTCGGGCAAGGTGCTGACCGGCGGCGTCGACGCCAATGCCCTGCAACGGCCGAAGCGCTTCTTCGGTGCCGCCCGCAACATCGAGGAGGGCGGCTCGCTGACCATCATCGCCACCGCGCTGATCGATACCGGCTCGCGCATGGACGAGGTGATCTTCGAGGAATTCAAGGGCACTGGCAATTCCGAGATTATTCTCGACCGCAAGCTGTCGGACAAGCGCACTTTCCCGGCCATCGACATCACCCGCTCGGGCACCCGCAAGGAAGAGCTGCTGGTGGATAAGGGCGTGCTGTCCAAGATGTGGGTGCTGCGCCGCATCCTGATGCCGATGGGTGTGGTGGACGCCATGGAATTCCTGGTGGACAAGCTGAAGCAGTCGAAGAACAACTCCGATTTCTTCGAGGCGATGAACAGCTAAGACGCTTCTTGGCCCGCGCCGCTACTGTTCGTCCCCATCGACGGGAGCGGGGGGCCGGGCCTGCGCGATATGGCGTTGTGCCCGCCGCTTCCATTCATCGTCGGCCACGGCCGAATGGGGGACCGGCAATGTTTCGCCGGCTTCGTCCTCGGCTAGCGGCAGCCGATGGATGGGATCGGGTCGGCAACGGGTGTGGTAGAAGACCGCACCCGCCAGGGGACCGGCCACCACCAGGGCAAGGCGCAACGCCAGATTGGCGAAAGTGTCCCGTCCGACCGCGACGATGATGGATTCCTTGCACTGATAGCGCTGTTGGAAGGAACCGGCACATTCATCGCGCAGGCGGTCCTGCACTTGCGGCGAATTCATGGTCTGTACGTCCCCGGTCGGCAGGACCAGGAACATCAGGGCTCCGATCAGCACTGTCCAGGCTGAACCGGTGGCGATGAGCAGCCGCTTGGTTTGTGCACGCGTTCGCCTGTCCATAGGACTCCCTCCGAAGGAGGATTGCTCCTCCTTCGTATAATACGCCCATTGAGCACAGCGGGAAACCGTCAGGCGATAAAGCCCTCACACGACCAGGATCGTCGATCCGGTGGTGCGGCGCGCTTCCAGGTCGCGGTGGGCCTGGGCGGCTTCGGACAGCGGATAAGCCTGGGTCACTTCGATTTTGACTCCGCCGCCGCGCACGACCTCGAACAGGTCGGCTGCCGCCGCGACCAGATCGGCGCGCTGGGCGGTATAGGTCATCAGGCTGGGACGGGTGAAGAACAGCGACCCCTTGGCGGCCAGCAGGCCGGGATCGAAGGGTGGCACGGCGCCCGAACTCTGACCGAAGCTGACCATCATCCCCATGGGCTTCAGGCAGTCGAGCGAGCCGAGAAAGGTCGTCCTGCCTACCGAATCATAGACCACGTCCACGCCGCCGCCGCCGCCGGTGATCGCCTTGACCCGAGCCACGAAATCCTCGGAGGTGTAAAGGATGGGGTGATCGCAACCATGGGCACGGGCCAGGGCCGCTTTTTCTTCCGAGCCGACGGTGCCGATGACCCGTGCGCCCAGATGATGGGCCCATTGGCACAGCAGCAGGCCGACGCCACCGGCCGCGGCATGGACCAGGATGGTCTGTCCCGCCGTCACCCGGAAGGTGCGGCGCAGCAGGAACTGGGCGGTCATGCCCTTCAGCATCATGCCGGCCGCCTGGCGATCCGGAATGTCCGACGGCAGGGCGACCAGCCGGTGAGCGGGGATCAGGCGGCGCTCGGCATAGGCGCCGATGGGCGGACTGGCATAGGCCACCCGATCGCCGGGCCGTACCTCGACCACGTCGGGGCCGACGGCCTCGACCACGCCAGCACCCTCCATTCCCAGCACGCTAGGCAGGGCGACGGGATACAGGCCGGTACGGTGATAGACGTCGATGAAATTCACGCCGGCAGCGGTCTGGCGCAGCAATACGTCGCCGGGACCGGGCTCGCCCAGGGGGATGTTCTCCCAGACCATTTCGTCGGGGCCGCCGGTGCGATGGATACGGATTGCCTTGGTGGTGGTCATCGGTCGTTCTCCGTCTCGGCGGGGGACAGAACCCCCTCCAGGGTCAGCAGGAACCGCTTGGTTTCAATGCCGTCCAGGCCGGAATAACCGCCCAGGCGGCGGTCGGCGGCCAGCACACGGTGACAGGGGATCACCACCGGGATGGGGTTTCGCCCGCAGGCCCCGCCCAGGGCTCGCGGCGCGGTGCCCAGCGCGGCGGCCAGTTCGCCGTAGGAACGGGTCTGGCCATAGGGAATGGCGGTCAGTTCCTGCCAAACCCGGCGCTGGAAGGGCGTGCCGGGCGGCGCCAGCGGTAGGTCGAAGCTAGTGCGGCGCCCGGCGAAATATTCCTCGATCTGCCGGCAGGCCCGGACGAGCAGGGTCGTTTCGACGCTGGCGGCAGGCCAGCCCCAGTCGATGGATACGATAGCGCCATCTTCCTCGGCAATGGCCAAAGGTCCGATGGGCGTGTTGACGGCAAGTTGCGGCATAACGCCAGTCTAACGCTCGTTCAGGAGTTGCCGCAACCGCTGGGGATCAGCCACCGGCGGCAGGCAGACCTGGCCGCGGCAGATCACAGCGTGGGCCGGGCCTTCCGCCCCGCCGTGCCACAGCACGCGGGTGGGCAGGGACTGACCGGCAACGGCGGCCAGCAACGGCGTCGGCTCGGTGCCGCTTACCGTGATTTCCACCGGTGCGGCCAGTTGTTCGACGGCGGCGAGCAGGGCGGCGCAAGAGGGCAGGGCCCGGGCCGTTTCGCCAGCAAAGGCGGCGGCGGTGGCTTCGGCGCGCTCAAGAAATGCGGTTTCGCCGGTCATTTGGCCCAGCCGGGCCAAGGCCAAGGCCATGGTTCCGTTGGCGGAGGGGGTTGCCGTGTCGTGGCCGGGCTTCAAGCGTACGATCAGATCGGTCTCGCCAACGGCGGTCTGGAAATAGCCGCCGGCCTGCTCGTCCCAATGATGGCGGTCGGCGGCAGCGGCCCAGCGGCGGGAATCGTGCAGGAAGGCGGCGTCACCGGTTACTTCGGCCAGGGTGACCGCGGCGCGGATCATCTGCGCCAGGTCATCGAGCAGGCCGACCGCCCCCAGACGGCCCTGGCAGAGGGTATGGGCCAGCCGGTCGCCTGGCAGGGCCAGGCGGTCGCGCACCACGCCATAGGCAGTACGGGCGGCCGCCAGCCAGTCGGAGCGGTCGAAAGCAAAGGCGGCGTTGGCCAGGGCGGAAATCGTCATGCCGTTCCAGTCAGCCAACACCTTGTCGTCGCGGCCGGGGCGCGGGCGCCGGTCGCGGTGGGCCTTCAGACGGGCCCGCGCCGCGGTGAAGTCGCTGCCGTCGCCCCCGTCCAGCCGGTGCAAAATCACCCGGCCTTCCCAATTGCCGGATCGCGTCACGTCATAGGCGGCGGCGAAGCGCTTCGCCGTCCCGGGATCGAGCAAGCCGGCGATCTCGGCCTCGGTCCAGGTGTAATAGGCGCCCTCGCCGTCAGAACTATCGGCGTCCAGGGTGGCGGCGAAGGCGCCGCCTTCGGTCTGCATCTCGGCCAACAGCCAATCCACCGTTTCGGCTACCCGCCGGCGGTAGAGGGGGCGGTCGGTGCCCTGCCAGACCGAGGTCAGAAGGTCCACCAGTTGGGCGTTGTCGTAGAGCATTTTCTCGAAATGCGGCACCAGCCAGTCGGCGTCGGTGGAATAGCGCATGAAGCCGCCGCCCAGGTGGTCGTAGATGCCGCCCTGGCAGAGGGCATCGAGGGTCACGATCACCGCCTCGGCCAGATCGGTCTCACCGGTGCGCAGGGCGGCCCGCCACAGGAAATCGAAAACGCCCGGCTGGGGGAATTTGGGGGCGCCGGACAGCCCGCCCCCGCGGCGGTCGACCAGCGACAGCACCCGCCGGGCGCCATCGTTCAACTGGGCGAGCGAAGGCAGGGACCCGGACTCCGCCTCGGCCGCCCGCTCTAGGCCGGCCATCAAGGCGACAACATTGGCTTGCACCTCGTTGGGCCGGATGGCCCAGGAGCGGGCCACGCCTTCCAGCACGGCGGCAAAGCCCGGCCGCCCGTAGCGCGGTTGCGGCGGGAAATAGGTGCCGCCCCAGAATGGTTCGCCCCGCGGGGTCAGGAACATGGTCAGCGGCCAGCCGCCCGGCTGGCCCATGGAGGCCAAGGCGTTCTGGTAGATGGCATCCAGGTCGGGCCGTTCCTCGCGATCCAGCTTGACCGGGATGAACAGGGTGTTCATCAGCCGGGCGATGTCCGGATCCTCGAAGCTTTCATGGGCCATGACATGGCACCAGTGGCAGGCGGCATAGCCGACCGACAGCAGGATCGGCCGGTTGGCCTCCTGCGCCTCGGCCAGGGCCTCCGGCCCCCACGGCCGCCAATCCACCGGATTGTCGGCATGTTGCAGGAGGTAGGGGCTAGTCTGTCCGGCGAGGCGATTGGCCATGGGGGAGGGATCCTGGGGGTCGGCGTTGCGCCGGAAGGGTTGAAGGCTTAGGTTGGAGCCCCGCCGCGATTTGACAAGCGGCGATCGGGGAGAAACGGACAATGAAGATCACCGTCGACGTGGATTGTACGCCGGAGGAGGCGCGGACCTTCCTTGGCCTGCCCGATGTCAAGCCGATGCAGGATGCCTTGCTGCAACAGGTGCAGGACCGGATGACCGCGACGCTGGGCGCCATGGATCCCGAAACTATGATCAAGACCTGGCTGCCGGCCGGGGTTCAGGGCATGGAGCAGTTGCAGAAGATGTTCTGGGCGCAGTTCGCCGGTGCCGGGCGGAGGAAGGAATGACGAGCGATCCGCCGCTGTACTACCGCATTCACCTTTTCGCCTGCACCAACCGCCGGCCCGATGGCCATCCCCGCGGGTCGTGTGCTGCCCGCGGGTCCGAGCGCCTGCGCGATTACCTGAAGGCGCGGGCCAAGGAACTGGGGCTCCGGGACGTGCGGATCAATTCCGCCGGCTGCCTGGACCGCTGCGAGCTGGGCCCGGTGATGGTGATCTATCCCGAGGGTATCTGGTACAGCTACCACAGCACCGAAGACATCGACGAGATCCTTGCCGTCCATCTGGTCGGCGGCGGGCGAGTGGCGCGGCTGATGCTCCAGCCCGGAGACCAGCCGGCCCTGTCGGCCCCGCTCCATGGACACCATTTATGCCCTGGCCAGCGGCGCCGGCCGCGCCGGGGTGGCGGTCTACCGGCTGTCGGGCCCGGCGGCGGGGAGGGCGCTGTGCGCCCTGACCGGCGGGGCATTGCCCGAGCCGCGCCGGGCGGTGCGGGTACGGCTGGCGGCGGCGGGCGATCCCGTCGACGATGGCTTGGCCCTGTGGTTTCCTGGCCCGGCCAGCTTCACCGGCGAGGATGTGGTGGAATTGCACCTGCACGGCGGGCGGGCGATAGCTCGGGCCCTGGCTGCGGCCCTGGGCGCCCTGGGCCTGCGCCCAGCCGAGCCGGGCGAGTTCTCGCGCCGCGCCGTGCTGGCCGGCAAGTTCGATATCACCCGCGCCGAGGCCATCGCCGATCTGGTGGAGGCCGAGACGGCGGCCCAGCGACGCCAGGCTCTGCGCCAGTTGGACGGGGGCCTGGAACGTCGGGTCGAGGCCTGGCGGGGGCAGGTGGTCCATGCCCTGGCCCACCTGGAAGCGGTGATCGATTTCGCCGACGAAGGCATCCCGGACTCGCTGTTGGGCGCGGTGTCGGCGGCGGTGTCGGCGCTGGCCGACGAGGTGGCGGCGGCTCTGGCCGAGGGGCGGCGCGGCGAGCGGGTGCGCGACGGCCTGGCGGTCGCCATCCTGGGGGCGCCCAATGCCGGCAAGTCCAGCCTGCTCAATCGGCTGGCGGGGCGCGAGGCGGCCATCGTCTCGGCCACGGCCGGTACCACCCGCGACGTGATTGAGGTGCATCTGGACCTGGGAGGCTGGCCGGTGGTGCTGGCCGATACCGCCGGGCTGCGCGAGGTGGCCGAAGAAATCGAGGCGGAAGGGGTGCGCCGTGCGCAAGCCCGCGCCGCTTCGGCCGACCTCAAGCTGGCGGTGTTCGACGGGACACGATCGCCCGATGCCGCTACCCTGGGGCTGGTCGACTCCACCACCCTGG
>JAKAFA010000104.1 GCA_021818185.1 Pseudomonadota bacterium
GACAAGGCGGGAGAATGGAAAGAACTCTGACGACGAAGGGGATGGGCGGGTGCTGAACGTGACGCATGGGGAGGCGCCGCGCGCAGAGTTCGAACTGGGCGATGAGGAATTCGCCTTCCTCGCCGCGTTCCTGTCCCGGGAAACCGGCATCGTGCTGAGCGAGCACAAACGCCAGATGGTCTGCGGCCGCCTGGTCAAACGGCTGCGGGCGTTGCGGTTCACCAGCTTTGCCGAGTATTGCGACCTGTTGCGCGGACCCGATGGCCATGCCGAGGTCGAGCATGTCGTCAATGCCATCACCACCAATATCACCAACTTCTTCCGCGAGCCGCACCATTTCGACTTCCTGCGCGACCGGGTGCTGCGGCCCCGCGCCGCCGAACAGCCTCGCCGGCCGCGGCTGCGCATCTGGTCGGCCGGCTGCTCGTCGGGCGAGGAGCCCTATTCCATCGCCATGGTGGTGGCCGACGTGCTGAAGGCCGGCGAAGGGTGGGACGCGCTGATCCTGGCCACCGACATCGACACCAACATGCTGGCGCGCGGCCAGGCCGGCATCTACGACCTGGAGGCGGCGCTCAAATCGATCCCCGAAACCTACCGCAAGCGCTTCCTGCGCCGCCTCCCCGGCGCGCCGGACAAGGTGCAGATGGCCGAGGAACTGCGCCGGCTGATCCGTTTCAAGCGGCTGAACCTGCACGAGGACTGGCCGATGCGGGGCCCGTTCGATGTGATATTCTGCCGCAACGTGGCCATCTATTTCGACAAGCCGACCCAGCGCGCCCTGTTCAACCGGTACGCCGACGCCCTGGTCCCAGGTGGGATCCTGTACCTTGGCCACGCCGAGTCGCTGATCGGCGTATCGGACCGGTTCGAGGCCGCCGACAAGACCGTGTACAGGAAGCTGCAATGAGCCAGGACGCAGTCTGGGGAGCCCAGGCCGGCGAGGCGGAGCGGCGGCGCTGGTTCGATCCCACATTCAAGATCATGGCGGTCAAGGTGCTGCCCGGCGAGCATTACGTCTCGACCGCCGGCCAGGAAATGGTGGTGACCGTGCTGGGATCTTGCGTGGCGGCCTGTGTCTGGGACCCCCATCACCGCATCGGGGGAATGAACCATTTCATGCTGCCCGATTCCGGCTCGGACGTGCCGGTGGACAAATCCATGCGTTACGGCAACTTCGCCATGGAGGAACTGCTCAACGACGTGCTGCGCCGCGGCGCCCGGCGCGAGGCGCTGGAAATCAAGGTATTCGGCGGCGGCAACGTGCTGCCCAGCATCGGCAACACCACCGTGCCGATCGGCGACCGCAACGCCGCCTTCGTCCGCCGCTACCTGCGCGAGGAGGGATACCGCATCGCCGCCGAGGATCTGGGCGGCATCCATCCCCGGCGGATCCACTTCTTCCCGCGCCTGGGCAAGGTGATCCGGCTGTTCTTGAAAAAGGACGTCGAGCGCGCCGTGCTCAACCGCGAGATCAGCTACCGCTCCCGCCTGCAGGAGGTGCCGGTGGAGGGCGAGGTCGAATTGTTCGGGTAGGAGGGACTCATGTCCGGCCGCATTCGTGTGCTTGTGGTGGACGATTCAGCGTTGATGCGCCAGATGCTGTCATCGGTGCTGGGGGCCGACCCGGCCATCGAGGTGGTCGGCACCGCCCCCGACCCGTTGGTGGCCCGCGAAAAGATCAAGGCGCTCAACCCCGACGTCCTGACCCTCGACGTCGAAATGCCGCGGATGGATGGGCTGGCCTTTCTGGAAAAGCTGATGACCCTCCGCCCCATGCCGGTGGTGATGGTGTCCTCGCTCACCGAGCACGGCACCGAGGTGGCGCTGCGGGCCATGGAACTGGGCGCGGTCGACGTGTTCTGCAAACCCGGCGATGCCCAGGGCGGCCTGCTGGCCCACGGCGGCGAACTGATCGAGAAGGTCAAGGCGGCGGCGGTGGCCCGCATCCGGCCGCTGGGCGGCGCCCAGGCGGCGCCACGGCCGCGCCTTGCGGTCACCACCGTCTACCGCTCCACAGAGACCCTGGTGGCCATCGGATCCTCGACCGGCGGGGTCGAGGCGCTACGCGACATCATCGCCGCCCTGCCCCCCGACGCGCCGCCCATCGTGGTCACCCAGCACATCCCGCCGCGCTTCTCCACCAGTTTCGCCAACCGCCTGGATTCCCTGGCGGCGGTCCGGGTGGTCGAGGCCGTCGACGGCGAGCGCATCGTTTCGGGCCACGTCTTCATCGCCCCCGGCGACCGCCATCTGGCGGTGCGGCGCTCGGGCGCCAGCCTGGTCACCCATGTCTACGACGGCCCCACGGTCAGCGGCCACAAGCCCAGCGTGGACGTGCTGTTCCATTCGGTGGCCGAATCCTGCGGCGCCAAGGCGGTGGGAGTGATTCTGACCGGTATGGGCCGCGACGGCGCCGACGGCCTTTTGGCGATGCGCCAAGCCGGTGCCGCCACCCTTGGCCAGGACGAGGCATCGTGCGTCGTCTACGGCATGCCCAAGGCGGCGCACGAATACGGAGCCGTGGAACGTGAACTTCCGCTCTCGCGCATGGCCGAAGAAATCCTTAAAGTATGCGCTGCCGATGGCCAAAGGACGCGATCATGAGTACAGAATTTTCTCCGGACTGCGCAGCGCTGTTCCAATTGCTGGCGCGCTGGCGTGCCTTTTCTGAACTGCAACAGCGCGCCTTTGCCTTTTTGGCCGGCGAAGCCCTGGCATCGGGCGCCGCCTTCGAGAATTCCACCGAAGGCGCCGCCCAGGCCCTGACCCACATCGGAAACATCGCCGCCGGCACCCAGACCGCCGACGTACAGGCGCAAACCTGGTCGGTGGTCCACCGCCTACAGGCCGCCGATCGCTCGCGCCAGGGCCTGGAACAGGTGGCCTCGGTGCTCCATACCCTGCAAAGCCAGCATGCCGCCCTGGTCCAGCAGACCCATGCCGCAGCCTGCCTGCCGGATGTCGAGGTCATGATCGACGGCTGGATCGCCGCCCTGTGCGGCACCGTCACCCTGGCCGACTGGCGCCGCCGGCTGGAGGATGCCCTGCACGGCCGCCCGTCCTCGCCGCCGCAAGAGGCGGTCGAGGACGAACTCTTCTAAGGCCGCCTCATCCCATTTCGACGCCCAGGCGCACCGCCCCCCAATGCCGGCCGCCAATGAAGATGGGGGCGTCGAACTCCTTGAGCACGGTAACCCCGTCGCCGGTGTCGCGCGGATAGGTCTGCGAGAAGCCCGGCTGCGTGTTACGGGCCGCCGCCATGCTGGCGCGGTCGTCGAAAATGCGGCGATTGCGGCAGTGATCGGCGTTCCAAGCTCGGTCGTTCTTGCGCTGCGGCTCGGAGAATTTGCGATTGTGGGTCGCGATGTACCCGTTCCGGTCGCAGACGCAACAGAACACGATCCGCCGATCCTGGGCCAGCGGCGGATCGATGAGCGGCCCCACCACGCGGTCCGCCAGGTCGGTGTGCCGGGCCAGAACCTGGAGCGGATCGGTGCCTCCGATGGGCTGGTAATCGGCGTCGAACAGTTCGTCTTCGCGGATGCGTCCCTGGGCCACCGCCTGTTCGAAGCCGGCGGCAACCTTGGCCGCCACCTCGGCGACGATGGCCGCGTAAGGGCCGTCCTGTTCCTTGGTTCGCCGCTGCGCCGTTTCGATCGCCCTGACGATGGCCGGGCCGGCGTCGGGAAAACGGACATGGGCGCCGAGCGGCCCCACCGCCTGCACCCTGGTCACCAGACGCCCGACGCCGTCGAGGTCGATTTCCCCGCTGGCCCCGGCCGTCACCGCCGCCTCGGCCGTCGCCAGCACGGCGCCGCCGACCGACAGGTCGACGGTCTGGCCGGCGATCTCGGTCCCCCCGATGCGCCCCCGGAAATTGAGGGCCATGGGGACCCGTTCGGCGCCACGGCGGTCGACATCGGGCGTCGCGGTACGGACCACCTGGGTCAGGACATGGCCGAGTTCGGTCACCTGCTCGGCCATGGCTTCCAGCAGGGTTTCGACCATCGCCGCCTGCCTGCCGGTGGCGGTGGCGTCCTCGGCGACCTCGACGATGCGATGGGTCACTTCTTCCGCCGCCTGGGCCGATTGCTGGACGTTGCGGCTGATCTCCTTGGTGGCGGCGTCCTGCTCCTCAACCGCCGCCGCGACGCTGCCGGCGATCTCCTCGACGCCCTGGATATGGGCCACCACGCCGGCGATGGCCGCGGTCACCCGCTCCGCCATATCCTTGAGGGTGGTGATGCGCGAGGTGATGTCCTCGGTCTGCTTGGCGGTCTGGTTGGCGAGGTTCTTGACCTCGTGCGCCACCACCGCGAATCCCTTGCCGGCCTCGCCGGCGCGGGCCGCCTCGATGGTGGCATTCAGCGCCAGCAGGTTGGTCTGGCTGGCGATGTCGGCGATCACCCGGACCACCTCGTCGATGGCGGCCATCGCCTCGGCCAACTGCCCGACGGTGGATGAAGCGCTGTCCGCCGCCCTGACGGCATCGCCGACGATGTCCCGCGACCGTTCGACCTGGGCGGCGATTTCGCGGATCGACGCCGAAAGCTCCTCGGAGGCACCGGCCACCGCCTGGGCGTTGGCCAAGCTCTGCTCGGCGGCGGCGGCGACCCGGCTGGCGTTCTCCTCGACGCGGATGGCCGATTTGGCCATGCGGCCGGCGGTGTCGTTGACCCGCCCGCTTTCCTCGGCCACCCGGGCCACCACTTCGCCGGTCCGACCCTCGATGGTGTCGGCCATGGCGGCAAGGGAGTCGCGGCGCGTCGCCTCGGCGGTGCGGCGCTGCGCTTCGCCTTCGGCGGTCATCTGTTCGACCGTCAGCGCCTGCTGCTGGAAGACCAGGACGGCGCGGGCCATTTCGCCGATCTCGTCGGGCAGCGTGGTGGCCGGTACTTCGAGCCGGCTCTGGCCGGCGGCAAGCTGGCGCATCGCCTCGGTCAGCCGCAGCACGGGACGGGTGATCCCGCGGGTCAGGACGAACACCAGAGCGCCGCCGATCACCAGCGCGATGGCGATCAGCGCCGAGAACAGTTCCATCTGGCGCCAGGCGGCAAGATTGTGGGCATGGGCGGCGTCGCGGATTTCGGCCAGCAGCCCATCTTCAAGGGCGTGCAGGCGATCGATGCGGGCGGTCGCGGCGTCGAACCAGGTCGCGGCCCCGAGGCCCGAAAGGTCGCCCGCGGCGAGGGCGGCGCGGAACTTCGCGAAATCCGCCAGAGCGGGATCGGCCAGACTCCGCTCAAGCTGCTGGCGCTGCGCCGGCGTGGCCGCGTCCAGGAACGAATTGAAAAGGCTTTGCTGTTCGGCACGCAATTCGGTCAGACGCTCGCGGAGCGGTGGAGCGAGCTGCCCGCCGACGATGGCGGCGGCCCCCACCGCCCGCTCCTGGCCGGCAGCCTCCTTGGCTCGCGAGATGCGCAGCACCTCGGCCATGTCGCGCGCCACCTCGGGCCGCACCGCCAGGGTGGTGGCCGCCTCCTCGAAGCCGATCAGCTTGGCGATCTGTTCGGTATAGCCGGCGGCGACGGCGGCGGGCGCCATTCCGCCGGCATCAAGCTTGCTCCGAAGCGTATCGATGGCGGTAAGTCCCGAGGTCGCGGCCCGCCAGCGTGCGGCCACCTCGGGGGGCATTTCGGCAAGAATGGCGGTGGCCTGCGTCTCCATCTCGCGGCGCTGGCGGTCGGTCAGGACGATCTGGGCCTTTCGCTTGGCGGCGATCTGGGGATCGGCGCCGGTGGCCGCGGCGGCGGACAGGCCCCGCTCCTTCTGCGCCTCCTGCACGGTCGCGGTGATCTCGGCCAGCAGGGCGGTGGCCCGCTCCATCCGGCCGGTCCCGATGGCGGTTTCGGCCAGGCGGGCATCGAACATCCCGGCAGTGGCCAGCGCGACCAGGGTGGGGATGGCAACCGCCCCCCAGATTCGCGCCGCCACACTCCCCTTCCACAGGAAGCAGATCGAGCGCCACAGCCCCGGCCGATGTCCCGAGCACTCGGTCGCCGCATTGCGCTGCCACCGAATCATGGCCGCGGACAGCGCTTCGGCGGCGCGCGCATAGGTCCCGCCCTCCAATTCCCGGCGGGCGCCGCCCTGGTCGCCGCCCAGCGCCTTGGCCAGGGTGGCGCCGGCCGCCTTGTGGAATTCGGCGTGCAGATGGACGACGGTCCTGTATTCCTCGGAGTCGCGAACCTCGCCGGGCATCGAGGGGTCGTAGAGCCATTTGCCGAAGGCGCAGCGATTGTCCACCGCCACAATCTCCGGCTCGTGCTCGCTACGGCCGCTGTCGATAGCCTGCACGATCCGGGTCTTCCAGGCGCCATGCGCCCCGAAGGCCTTGGCGATCTCCTCGTTAATACCCAACGCTCCCCCCCTTTAGTATTAAACCCAACGAGTATAGGGTCTGCACCTTATGGGTGGGATTAGTCGCCCCGATGATCCGTGTCAAGGACGACGTGCCGCCCGATGGGGTCTCCCGGGCTGAATCAGCCCACAAAATCAATGTATTGCGCACAGACGCAGCCGCAAGACGTAGATGCGCCGGATTCACCTATGCGTTAGTTGTCTTCTCCACGCCCCTGATAGGCGGCCTGCATCTCGGCGTTCATCGCATCCAGGGCGGCCATCACCACATGCGACAGTTCCTCCAATTCGGCCAGCCGGCTGCGGGCCAGATCGGCATTACCCTCGGCATGGGCGGCCAGCACGTCGTGCCCGGCATGGTGAATCTTGGCATGGGGCACGGCCAACGCCTGGAACGACGGCAGCCGCATCAGAACGTCGTCGGCGACGCTGTCATACCACCGCCCCAGCCGGCAGGTGTGATGGGTGCTGATCCCGGCGGCCACCGCCTCGTCCTTGCCGGCCAGAGCATCGGCGATATGGGCGACGAAGGTCCGGTGGTCGGTCTTGGTCAGTTCCACCAGACGGCTGAAATACTTGCGGCCCAGAGCATCGACCTGGCCGGAGTCCAGATCGCGGATGAAGTGAATGTGGTGGAGGTGGTCGCCGCAGGCCACTACCTCGCCTTCCAGGCGGATGCCGTCGGCCGGCAACCGCAACGCCAGTCGCACGCCCACCGCGCAGGGTGCCGGGCTGAACACCAGGGCGCCGCGCTCCGACAGGTCGAACAGGCTGACCCGTTCGGCCCCGCCGGCAACCATCATTTCCCCATCCGCCAACAGGGCGCGGCGACGGCCATGCCGGCGCTCGGCGATGGAGGACGAAGTGCGTACCGCGCGAGTCAGCAACCGGCCGAAGGTGGCCAGAACCTCGTCGAGCCGGGCGGTGCTTTCGCGCACCGTGCGGGCGGCGGCGTTGGCGTCGTCGCTCCGTTGGGAGACCTGCGCCATCAGTTCGCTGACCTGGCTGGCCTGGGCGGCGGTTTCCCCGACGCTGCGGGCGATCTCGCTGGTGGCGGCGGTCTGTTCGTCCACCGCCGCAGAAATCGAGCCGGCGATCTCTTCCACCTGGTGGATGATCGCCGCCAGTTGCCCGATGGTTTCGCCGGTGTCGCGGGCAACCTCCTGGATCTTGCCGATGCGCAGGGAAATGTCCTCGGCCGATCGGCCCGACTGGGTAGCCAGGTTCTTGACCTCGCCGGCCACTACGGCGAAGCCCTTGCCCGCCTCGCCGGCCCGCGCCGCCTCGATGGTGGCGTTCAGCGCCAGCAGGTTGGTTTGCGCCGCGATGTCGCCGATCAGCCCGACAACCTGGCCGATCTCGTTGGCGGCGTTGCCCAACTGGGCGACCACTTGGCGGGCCGCGCCGATGCGGCTCACTGCCTCGCGGGTGGTGGACGAGGAGCGGCCGACCTGCTGGGCGATCTCGGCAATCGAGGCATGCAGTTCCTCGGCGGCGGCGGCCACCGTCTGGGCCGAGGCCAGGGCCGTTCCGGCCGCCGTCGCCGCCGTGGCGGCATTCTGGTCCACGTTGGTGCTGATATCGGCCATGGATTGGGCGCTGGCCACCAGATCGACGGTGTATTGCGACACGCTGCCGACCGAATCGATCACCTGGCGGTTGATGCTGTCGATGGCCTTCTCGGTGTCGGCCACCCGCTCGGCCGAGATTTCGTCCCAATAGGCCGAGATGGCCAGGTCCATGTCGAGCATCACCGCCCGCACCACTGCCGCCTGGGTGTCGGCCAGCCGGCGGCGGGCGGCCGCCCCTTGCACCGCCCCGCCCAGGTGTTCGGCCACCACCGCCAGAAGATCACCGAGGACGGTGGAATAACCTCCGATATACCAGCGTGGCGTCAGGCCAACCCGGTAATGGGTCTGGCCGATCCGCAGGACCGAGGTGCGATAGGCATCATCGAATTTGGCATCGAACAGCAGTGCCCAATGGCGGGCCTGCGCTATTTTTGCGGCCTCTACCCGCTCCGGGCCGCCGAACTTGGCGGCCAGGCCGGGCTGTTGCAGTGTCCGGACGTAGAATCGGTCAAGGATACCCGGCAACGCCGCGACGAGATGGGGCTTAACTGCCCGCAACAGGTCTGCCGCCATCGCGTCGAGATGGATGTAGGAGAGTCGAGCTGACCAATCCTGTTCAAGATCGGGAGTCATGCGGTGCTTACACTCCTAATGCGTTTATTAAAACACATATAAATTTCGCAACCTGTGCCTAAATGTCAACCGGAAAACCCGCCTTTTGGGTTTATCTTTACGCGGCAAACTAAAACTCTCGCGCGGGCGCGGTTCCGGGCCTGCGGCTTGAGGCCGGCCGGCAGGGATGGCATGCTGCCGGCCGGACGCGTAACGAGGCCGGCAGGGATGGGGCGAGAGGATGGCCGCTGATGCATGACCTGCCGCCCTCCCGTCTGGATGCCGTGGCCGCCGCGCACCTTGTCCTGGCCGAAACCCATGCGGCGGACGGCGACCTCGCCGCCGCGGTCGAGGCGCTGTTCTCGGCGCGCGAGATCAGCCCCGACGCCGGCATCGAGGCCCGCCTGGGAGACCTGCTCCGGCGCGCCGGCCGGCCGACCGAGGCGGCGGCCGCCTATCGCCGCGCCCTCAAGCTGGGCGACGGGTCGGCGGACACCTTGCGCAGCCTGTCGGCCGCCTATCGCGATTGCGGGCGCCCGGCCAACGGCCTGGCCCCCGCGCGCCGCGCCGTCGAGCTGGCGCCGAACAATCCCTGGATGCATGTCCAGCTCGGCAACATCCTCGCCCGGCTGGACCGCCCGGCCGAAGCGGCCACCGCCTACGGCGCGGCCCAGGCCCTCGACCTCCATCTGCCCGGGGTGGCCCGGGCTCTGGGCGAAGCCTTGCTGGCCGGCGGCGCCCCCGGCGAGGCCATACCGGCCCTCGCCCTGGCGGCCGCCGAGGACCCGCAGGACATCGGGCTGATGCTGCGGCTGGCCGCCCTGCACGAAGCACTTGCGGAGCCGGGCCAAGCCGTCCCCTGGTATCGCCGCGCAGCGGCCCGCGGCGCCGGAGCCGAGGCCAAGGCCGGGCTACGCCGCACCCTTGCCGCCTGTGGGCGCGACGGCGGCGACGATGACCTGCTCCGGGACGCCCTTCACCGCATCCCCGTCCTCGCCGGCGCCGTCGCCGACCTGTCGTGCACGCCCCTGACCGGCGGATTGCAGAATGCCATCTGGCAGGTGCGGGCGCCGGCCGGCGAATTCGTGCTGCGCCTGGAGCGCTTTCCCGCCGCCGGCTGGGATTTCTACGCCGAGGAATGTCGCAACGCCGCCGTCGCCCACCGGGCCGGCCTGACGCCCGAGATACTGTTCTTCGACCAGGCCGACGGCACCATGCTCAGCCGCTTCGTCGTCGGCCGGCCTCTGGATTACGCCACCATCCGCGAACGCGGCACCCTGGAGGCCATCGGCGCCGCCTATCGCACTCTGCACGCCGCCCCCCCCTTTTTCGGCGGCTACGACATCTTCCAGATGATCGACATCAATCTATCCAAACTGGCGGGAGCCGACCTGGACGCCGAGACGAGAGTCGCCGGCCTGGCGGCGCAGATCGAAGACTGGCGGGCCATCCTGGCCGGCAACGGCATCCCCCAGGCCCCTTGCCATAACGACCCGGTGCCGGCCAATTTCATCGACACCGGCGACGGCGTGGTGATGATCGACTGGCAATGCTCCGGCCAGGCCGACCCCGATTGGGAGGTCGGCGCCCTCAGCGCGCAAGCCAATCTCGACGAGTCCGAGGAAGCCGTTCTCCTCGCCGCCGTCTACGGGGAAGGCGACCACCCGCGGGCATGGCGGGCCCGACTGTACAAGCTGGTCTGCCGCAGCTACTGGCTGACCCTGGGCCTGGCCCGCCGGGCCGAGGAAGAGCCCGCCGAGCGCTGGCAGGCCGACGTCGAGACATCGGGACCGGGGCTGATCGCCCTGCTGGCCGATCCGGGCCTGCCCCACCTCCTCGCCGGCCTGCGCGCCTATCGCCAACCGTAGCGGGCCGACCTACTCCGAAGGGCCATGCCGCGCCGCCGCTCCGTCGCCGGCACATTTGGCGGGAGCCGCGGCCGGCGCCCGCCCGGCTGCCCACGGTCCGCCGGCCAGGGCGTAGCCGGCCAGGGCGGCCACCGACGCCAGGGCCGCGCCGACCAACCCGGCCAGCAGCGGGCGGCAAGCCCGGCGGCGGGCGGAGGAACTGGCGGATGGGCTGGCCCGCCGCTCGGGCGGCGGCTGGTCGCGCGGCGCCACCTCCGGCAGATTGCCCCGCAGCTCGAACAGACCGGCATGCACCGCCTGATCATGCCAGGCGCGGATCGTCGCCTCGGCGTCGCTGCGCGACCGGGCCGGCCGTGGGTCGGGATTGTGGGTCAGGCCGAGGGCCAGCCGGCGCAGATGCGGCTCGCAATCCAGTACCCACTCGGCCAGATCCAGATAGCATCTGGTGCCCCAACTGGCCGGCGCGTAGACGCTGGCCGGCACCCCGTGGACCGAGGCGGTGACGAACGTGGCCGGATCGCTGACGATCTGCACGGTATGCAGCAGATGCCCCAGTTCCGCCTGCATGGTCCGTTGCAGGTCGGCATGAATGTCGACCGCCGCGTCGGCCAGGGTGACGAGGCCACCCAGGATGGTCAGTTGCGGATTGAGGGCGCCCTGAATGCGCTTGATGATCCTCCAGGTGCGGATCAGGCCGTCGCGGGCGTAAGGCGTGGGCGCCACCGGCACCAGGACGGCATGGGCCGAGACCAGGGCATTCACCGTCATCACCCCGGTTCCCGGTGGGCAATCGAGCAGCACCACGTCGATGTCCCCGCCGGCCTCGGCGATGAGGTCGCGCAGCACGGCATGCCCCGAGCCCGGCGACGCCAATTCGATGTCGGCGACCGTCAGTTCCTCGGTCGCGGCCACCAGGGCGACCCCGTCGTAGGGAGTCGCCTGCCAGACGGAGCGGAGACCCGCCTGACCGGTGATCAGGTGATAGGTGCCGACGGCGGGTTGTTCCGCCACCCCGAAACTGCCGGTGGCGTTGCCCTGGCCATCCATATCGATGGCCAGGACGTTACGGCCAAGGGCAGCCAGACAAGTCGCCAGATTGACCACCGTCGTCGTCTTGCCGACGCCCCCTTTGGCATTGAAAACGGCGATGATTACCGGAACCTCTGCTATCATGCTTCCACCCGAACGCCGCCGCTTCGGCCCCATCATAGGTAAGGACGGGTAGGCCCTCAAGGCCGGTTCCGTTGACGGGGGACAAGACGCGGCGGATCAAAGGGACGACGTGCGTAGACGTGGGCTGAATGGACCGCCACAGAGATCGGACATGACACAAAAGATGAATAACCTGTCCATGATCGATTTGATCAAATCCAACCTCGCCGCGTCCCACGAGTTTTTCACCCAGTTGAAAGAAGCCTGTTGCGGCTTCGACGCCAATGGGGCGGCAGAGTCCGAGCGGCAGGTCCTGACCGCGGTCTCGCACCTCGACCGGTTGGCCGAAACCCTCCTGTCGGCGTTCGAACAGGCCGAACGGAACAAGGCGGCCTTCGTGGTGCGCGACGCCCTGGCCACGGCACTGGCGGCACTGCCCGGCGGCGAAGCGCAGGCGGCCATGCCGTCGGGCGCCCACCGCCTGGACCTGTCGGCCGTCCGTTCGGCCCTGGGTGGCGGGCGCCGGGCCGGCAGCATCGTCCCCTTCCCCCTTGCCGGCGGGACGGACACCGCTGGCAAGGGGGCCGAGCCGCAGGCCAAACACGACGGCGCCGCCGCCCGGGCCGCCCTTGAGGCCGAGCTTGCCGAGCTGCGGGCCGCCCGGATCGAAGCTCTCGACCGCGAGGCGGCGGTGATGCGCGGCGAGCGGATGGCCGCCCTCGACGCTGAGGCCGAAGCCCGGCGGACCGCTTTGGAAGGCAATCTGGAGCGCCACGTCGCCGAATTGCGTGCCGCCCGCCTGGCCGAACTGGACGCCGAGGCCGAAGCCCACCGCGCGGCGTTGGAAGCCGACCTCGACCGCCAGGCCGCCGAACGGCAGAAGGCGCGGATGGCCGAACTGGAGGCCGAGGCCGAAGCCCGCCGCGTCGCCCTGGACGCCGACCTCGACCGCCAGGCTACCGAACGGCAGAAGGCGCGGACGGCTGAACTCGAGGCCGAGGCCGAA
>JAKAFA010000355.1 GCA_021818185.1 Pseudomonadota bacterium
GGAATTGCCCACCGCCAGCCAGCCGAGGCCGGCCAGCACCGAGACGGCCACCACCGTCGGCACGAACACCGCCGAAATGCGGTCCACCAGCTTCTGCACCGGAGCCTTCGAGGCCTGCGCCCCCTGCACCATGCGGATGATGCGGCTGATGGTCGATTCGGCGCCGACCCGGGAGGCCCGCACCCGCAACAGCCCGTCGCCGTTGACGCTGCCCGCCACCACCGCGTCGCCCGCCCCCTTGTCGACCGGCAGGCTTTCGCCGGTCACCAGGGATTCATCCAGCTGGCTGGCGCCCTCGACGATCTCACCATCCACCGGCAGGCGTTCGCCGGGGCGCACCACCACCACCTCGCCCACCGCCACCGCCGCCGCCGGCACCTCGACGGTACGGCCGTCACGCTCGACCCGCGCCACGTCGGGACGCAGCGCCATCAGGGCGCGGATCGCCCCGGCCGCCGAGCGCTTGGCCCGCTGCTCCAGCAGCTTGCCCAGCAACACCAGGGTGATGACCACCGCCGCCCCCTCGAAATAGAGGTCGCCGCCGCGGCCCGCCGCCACCACCCAGGTCGACCAGCCATAGGCGGCCGAGGTGCCCAGGGCCACCAGCACGTCCATGTTGCCGGCTCCCCCCTTCAGCGAGGCCCAGGCGCCGCGGTAGAAGCGCCAGCCGATGCCGAACTGCACCGGCGTCGCCAGGGCCAACTGCGCCCAGGCCGGCAACATCCAGTCGGCCCCGGCCAGGGTGCCGGTCATCTGCACCACCAGCGGCAGGGTGAGGAGAGTCGAGAGGGCGAAGGCCGCCAAGTTGCGGCGGAAGGCGGCGGCATGGGCCTCCTCCTCGCGACGCCACTCCCGGTCCTCGTCGACCACCACCGTGGCGCCGAATCCGGCCTTTTCCACCGCCGCCACCAGATCGGCCACCGAGGCGCCACCGGCCGCCACATCGACCCGCGCCCGCTCGGTCGCCAGCCCGACGCTGGCCGCCTGCACCCCGGTGACGCGCCCCAGCACCTTCTCCAGGCGGGTGGCACAGGCGGCGCAGGTCATGCCGCTGATGGACAGGTCCACATGGGTCACATCGTGGGTCATGGCATAGGATCCTTTAACGGTTCCGCCTCAGGATGGACCTTCCCACAATGGGAAGGTCAAGGCACATTATGCGGGGGCAGCGGGAGGCCGGCATGAATATCGGCGAAGCGGCGCGGCGGTCGGGGGTTTCGGCCAAGATGATCCGCTATTACGAATCGGTGGGGCTGATCCCTCCGCCGGGACGGACCGAGGCCGGCTATCGCCGGTACGGCGCCGCCGAGCTGGACATCCTGCGCTTCCTCAACCAGACCCGCAGCCTGGGGTTCACCGTCGAGCAGATGCGCGCGCTGCTGGACCTGTGGCGCGACCGCCACCGGGCCAGCGCCGAGGTCAAGCGGCTGGCCCTGGCCCAGATCGCCGCGCTGGAGGCCAGGGCCGCCCAATTGCAGGCGATGAGCCGCACCCTCCGCGACCTGGCCGAGGATTGCCACGGCGACGAGAATCCCGAGTGCCCCATCCTCGACGGCCTGGCCGGAACCACGGAGGTCCGGAAATGACCGTCCTCCTTACCCGGCTGAGTCGCCTTTTGCGGCCGCTGCGGCCGCTGCCGCCGCCACCCGCCGGTTGGGATGCCCGCCAACTGGCGGTGATCGAGGCACCGGCCGGCGCACGGCTGCTGGTGGACGGCGGCCCCGGCACCGGCAAGACGGCGGTGGCCTGCGCCCGCGTTGCCCACCTGATCCGCGGGGCGGGCCTGCCGCCCGAATCGGTATGGATCGTCAGCTTTACCCGCACCGCCATCCGCGAGGTGCGCGACCGCCTGGCCGCCGCCATCGGCAATGGCGACATGGCGGCGCGGGTGCGGGTCTCCACCCTGGATTCCCTGGCTTGGGCCTTGCAGCCCGACCCCGAGCCCGACGGCTCCTACGACGAGAGCATCGTCCGCGTGCTGGCCGCAATGCGGACCGGCGGCGCGATCGTGGCGGGCCTTGCCGCGCTGCGCCATGTGGTCGTGGATGAGGCCCACGACATCGTCGGCCCTCGCGCCGAGTTGGTCGCTGCCCTTGTCAGCCGCCTGCCGGCCGCCTGCGGCGTAACCGCCTTCGCCGATCCGGCCCAGGCGATCTACGGCTTTGCCGAAGGCGCCGCCGCCGCCCAGCCGCTGGTGGACTGGCTGCGCACCGCACCGAGCTTTACCCCTGCCGCCCTGGAAACGCTGTTCCGCAGCCGCGCCCCCGGCCTGGCGCGCATCTTCCGCGACACCCGCGCCCGGCTGCTTGCCCCCGACGAGGCGCCCCACCGGGTGCTGGCCCGGGTGCGCGGCGAGGTCGAGGCCTTGGCCGATGGCGCCGCCACCCGCCTCGATCCGGCGCAACTGGCCGGCCGCGACGATGTGCTGGTGCTGTTCCGTCGCCGGGCCGAGACTCTGCGCGCCTCGGCCCGGCTGCACGAGGCGGGGGTGGCGCACCGGCTCCGTCTGTCAGGCTTCACCGCCGGGCCGGCCCCGTGGATCGCCGCCGCACTGACCGACATCCCCGGCCAGGCGTTCGGCCGCGATGCCTTCCTGGCCGCCTGGCACCGCCGGGTGGCGGGCGGCCCGCTGGCGGTCCTCGATCCCGTCGAGGCCTGGGAGCGGCTGGCCCGCGCCACTCGTGCCCGC
>JAKAFA010000105.1 GCA_021818185.1 Pseudomonadota bacterium
CGGCGACGGTGATGATCTGCGGCATGCCGGCCGCCCGGGTGAACGACATGACGACCCATGTGGCCTGTGTGGCGCCCATACCGAGCCCGACCGGCAAGGTGCTGCCGCCCGGCTGCCCCACGGTGATGATCGGGGGATAGCGGTTGCGCCTCTCCCATTTCGAGACGCTGCGCCCGGTCTGCCCGCGGTGCCGGCGCGACCACGGCGCTGACGAGCGTCTGGTCGTGGCCCGGATTTTGGGGGAGGCCCACGGCCAGATCACCGCCGGGATCATCCACTGCCCGGCCTGCGGCCAGGAATATCCGATCCTCGACGGCCTGCCGCTACTGGTCCCCGACGTGCGGGCCTACGTGGAGCAGGCCCTGCCGATGCTGCTGGCCCGCCGGGACCTTCCCGACGAGTTGGAAAGCCTGCTGGGCGACGCGGCCGGCCCCGGCAGCATCATGGACGGGGTGCGCCAGCACCAGTCCAGCTACGGCTGGGACCATTACGCCGCGCTCGACCCCGCCGAAGCCGCGCCCCGGCCCGGTGACGAGGCCCCGGGCGCGGTGGTGCGCTGCCTGCACGCGGCGCTCGGCCTTCTGCCGCAACCGCTTGCCGGACCGGTGATCGAGATCGGCTGCGGCCCCGGCCGCACCTCCTTCGAACTCGCGGCGCGGACGGACGGGCTGGTGCTGGGCGTCGACCTCAACGTCCCGCTGCTCGGCCTGGGCGGCCACGCCCTGCTTCATCGGCGAATCCGCTATCCCCGCCGCCGCATCGGCCTGGTCTACGACCGGCGGGATTTCGCCATCGACCTTCCCGGGGCGGACAGGGTGGATTTCTGGGTCTGCGACGCCCTTGCCCTACCGTTTGCCGGTCCGACCTTCAACTTCGTCACGGCGCTGAACCTGCTGGATTGCCTGACCGCCCCTCTCGACGGGCTGGCGGCGATGGGCGCCGTATTGCACGCCAAAGGCCAGGCGGTGCTGGCAACCCCCTATGACTGGTCGCCCGCCGCGACGCCGGTCGAACACTGGCTGGGCGGTCATTCCCAACGGGGGCCGCATGGTGGATGCGCCGAACCGCTGCTGCGGCGAATCCTGGGCGAGCCGGCGGCCGCGGGCGGGCTTCGGCTGACGGCGGAGGCTGCCGAAATCCCCTGGCAGGTCCGCCTGCACGACCGCGCCCTGATGCGCTACCGCAGCCATGTCGTCGCGCTTGAAAAGTCAATCGCCCCATAACGCGGGCGAAGCCTTAAACATGTACGCGGATGGACTTTAGCGAAGGGGAGCGGTATTCTCCGGGGCGGATGGGGGAACGTTGAACAATGAAGCTGATGCTGACGATTGAAAGTCCTGGCAGGCCGGCTGGAGCACAATCGCACAGTATCGACAGAGGCGATTTGATCATCGGGCGCGGTGCCGCGGCGGATTGGGTCCTTGACGACCCGCAGCGCCTGCTTTCCAAAGAGCACTGCCGCATTGAATCGCGGGGCGGCACTTTCTTTCTTGTCGATACCAGCACAAACGGCGTGTTCGTCAATGCCGCCGAGACCCCTCTGGGACGGGGCAATCGGGTCGCGCTCCAGTCCGGCGACCGGCTGACGCTGGGCCCCTACACTATCGCCGCCACCGTCACCGCCGAGGAGGTTCGCGTCCTGCCGGCCGCCGCCAGCGCCCTTTTCCCTGGTCCGGGCCCGGATTGGCTGGACGGCAGCAAGGGCGATTCCACGCCGCCGTTACAGGAATTTTTCCTGCCGCCGACCATCGAGAAGGCCGGCGGGCCGTCGCCCGTCCGCATCGACGACACGCCCCCCCCGGCCGCCGCCCTGGACGAAGGCTCGGACTGGCTGAGCGCCGCGCCGCCCCCACGCTGGGACGCCCTGTCGCCGGCCGCCGGAGGTGGCGGGGCCATCCCGGACGACTGGTTCGTGGCCGACGAGCCGCCGGGCGCTCCGCCGTCGCCGCCAGCCGTCCGAAACGGCGGCGGCGCGGACACCCCAGCCGGCGCGGGGGAAATTCCTGGCGGCCCGCAGGCCAGGGCGGCCCTGGACGACATTGCCGCCCATGTCGGGGCCCTGCATCGCGCCATCGCCGAAATGCTGGCGTCCCTGCCCCCGGCCCAGGCCGCCGAGGCCCGGCGGGTGATGGACCGGGCCTACCACGCCGCCCGGCGCGACCGGCTGGCCGGGAAGGGGGGGTAATGCGGAGAAGAGCGGTCATGCGGCGGTTTTCCGGAGCCGGCCTCGTGGCGGCGGCGCTGCTGCCGTCGGCCTTGGGAGGATGCGGCCTGCTCTCCGCCCTTGGCCTGACCGAAAAGAAGCCCGAATCGCCGCCGCCGAAGGAAATCGCCATGACGCCGCCGGCGGGGGCCGACCTGAAGCTGACACTGATCGCGTCGCCGCTGGTCAACCCCGATCTGGACGGCCGCCCCTCGCCGGTCGTCGTCCGGGTCTACCAGCTGGCCTCGCCCGAGGCGTTCCAGCAGGCCGATTTCATGGGGCTCTATGAGAAGGACGAGAAGACCCTGGGCAAGTCGCTGCTGGGCCGCGCCGAACTGATCCTGGAACCCGGGGGGGTCAAGGCGATCGCCAGCCCCCTGAATCCGGCGGCGGCCTTCATTGGCATCGTGGTCGGCTACCGCGAGTTCGAAACCGCCAAGTGGCGGGCCCTCTTCCCGTTGCAGGGACGGAAGCATGCGGCGCTGCGCGCCTCTTTGCTGCGCCTGTCCGCCGACCTGCAACAGGACGACGATTGACGCGGAAGACAGCGCGCGCAACGGACTGAATCGGCCCGTGCCGCCCGAAGCGGCGAGGGCATTGGGGGAACAAGGGAATGTCAGCCGACGACAAGGTCATCTGGAGCGAGGGCATGTTCATCCGTGCTCAGCATTTCCAGCAGGAGGCCCGCTACTTCGAACGGCTGGTACGCCAGCGCAGCGCCGGCATCCGGCCGTTCGCCTGGGGCCTGTCCCAGTGCGTGGTCAATGGCGAAATGCTGGCCACCGGCCGCTTCTCCCTGACACGGGGACGCGGCGTCTTTCCCGACGGCACGCCATTCGACATTCCGGGCGGGGACGAGCACCCGACCCCGCTGAAACTCCCCGAGGGCACCCGCGACACGGTGCTCTACCTCACCATCCCGGTGCGCCAGCCGGGCAGCGTCGAATGCTCGGCGGCCAGCGACAGCGAAACGGCGGCACGGTACCGTTCATCGGAGTTCGAGGTGCAGGACGCCAACGACGGCGGCACCTCCGTGGCCCCCATCCAGACGGGGCGGCTGCGCCTGCGCTATCAACTGGGAAGCGCCGACCTCGCCGGCTTCCACTGCCTGGGCCTGGCCCATGTCGTCGAGGTGCGGCCGGATTCGTCGGTGCTGCTGGATGACCAGTACATCCCGACCGTGATGGATTGCGCCGCCGCCCCCGCCCTCGCCGCCTTCCTCAACGAGCTGACCGGCCTGCTGCACCATCGCGGCGAGGCGCTGAGCGGGCGCGTCTCGGGCGCCGCCAAAGGCGTCGCCGAAATTTCCGACTTCCTGCTGCTCCAGGTCATCAACCGGTGCGAGCCGCTTTTCGCCTATTACGCCGCGGCGGCGGAAATCCACCCCGAGACGGTCTTCCAGGCGGCGGTGTCGCTGGCCGGCGAACTCTCCACCTTTACCGCCGACAACCGGCGCCCGCCGGTCCTGCCCGGCTATCGTCACGACGACCTGCGCCAGAGCTTCCGTCCCATCATGCAGGCGCTGCGCACCGCCCTCAGCGCGGTGCTGGAGCAGGCCGCCGTGCCGATCCCGCTGGCCGAGCACAAATATGGCATCCGGGTCGGCACCGTGGCCGACCGCGGCCTGTTCACCGGCGCGGCCTTCGTCCTGGCGGCGCGGGCCAGCCTGCCGGCCGACCGCCTGACCCGCGCCTTCCCGCTGCAAGTCAAGATTGGGCCGGTCGAGAACATTCGCGAATTGGTCAACGCCGCCTTGCCCGGTATCCGTCTGCGGGCGCTGCCGGTGGCGCCGCGCCAGATCCCCTACCATACGGGGGGGGCGTATTTCGAATTGGACCGAAACAGCCCGCTGTGGAAGCAGATGGCCTCGTCCGGCGGATTGGCGCTGCACATTGCCGGCGAATTCCCCGACCTCGACCTGGAACTCTGGGCGATCAAGGATTAGCGCCGAATGAACCCCGACGATCCGTTCGGCGATCTTCGCGACGCAGACAAGACGGTGCGCCTGCCGCGGCCCGGCGGGGCCAAGGGTGCGCCCGCCGCCGCCCCGACGATGCCGGTCGCCGTCGGGCCGGCGAGCGTCCATCCGGCCCGGCCGGAGAATATCGGCGAAACCGCCGCGGCCGCCTTCGCCATCGCCGCCCTCAACCCCCTGGTGGGCGTCGCCTCGCCGCTGCTTTGGCTTGCCTCGCGCCTCAACGACAGCCTGGGGCCGGACGACGTCGACGAGTTGCTGGAACGGGTGATGTCCGAGTTGCGCCGCTTCGAATCCGAGGCGCTCGCCGTCGGAGTACAGCCCGAGGCGGTGCGATTGGGGCGCTACGCCCTATGCGCCACGCTGGACGACGTGGTGATGAACACGGCCTGGGGCGGCCATAGCAGTTGGCCGGTCAAGACCCTGGTCAGCACGCTTTACGGCGAGGCGCTGGGCGGCGAGCGCTTCTTCGACATCCTCGAACAGCTGATGGCCGATCCCAACGCCAACATCGAGCTGTTGGAGTTGATGGCCATCTGCCTCAGCATCGGCTTCATCGGCAAGTACCGGGTGATGGCCGGGGGCATGCCGCAACTGGCCAGGCTGCGGGAGGACCTGCACCGGGCGCTGCGGCGGGTGCGCGGCAGCTACGAGCGCGACCTGTCCGCCAACTGGCGCGGGCTGGCCAGCCCCCACCGCCTGCCGCCCTCGCCCAAGGCGATGTGGATCGTCGCCGGTGCGGCCTTGGCCCTGCTGGCGACGCTCTATCTGGTGTTCTCGCTGACGCTGCGCGCCCAGTCCGAGGCGGTGATCAGCCGTCTGAACGCGCTGGTTCCCACGGCTCCGATGGCCGTGCCGGCTCCGCCGAAGCCGCCCGCGCCGCTGCCGCCGCCGGTCAAGACGCTGACCGAACTGCAACGAATCGAGACAGCCCTGGCTCCGGAGATCGCCGATGGGGCGGTGGTGGTGATCGGCCAACCCAAGACCATCACCATCCGCATCATCGGCCGGGCGCTGTTCGAATCGGGCCAGATCAGGATCGGGGAATCCTTCAAGCCGGCCCTGGCGGCAATCGCCAAGGCGCTCAACGTCGAGCCGGGCGGCATCACCGTCATCGGCCACACGGACAATGTGCCCATGCGCGGCATGACCAATCTGGAACTGTCGCGGCTGCGGGCCGAGGCGGTGATGAATGCCCTGCGTGCCCGCCTGTCGTCGCCGGGGCGCCTGTCGGCGGAGGGGATGGGCGACAGCGAGCCGCTGGCGAGCAACCAGACCGCGGCCGGGCGCGAGCGCAACCGCCGGGTGGAGGTGGTCATCCCGCGCATCGACGCGGCGCCCCTCGACGCGGCGCCCACCGACACGGCGCCATGAAGCGGGCCGACCCCGGTCGCTGGGTCGCCGAAGGGGTGGCTGCCGCCGCCGCCGCCGCCGTCTGGTTCGTTGGCGGCGGGGCCGGAGCCTCCGGCGACGTCCGCTTTTTCGCCGCCCTGGCGGTGGCCTTGGGCTGCACCGCCTGGCTGAAGGCGCGGCCGCGGCCACGGACCCGGCCGAAAGTTGTCCCGTCGGCCGAATCCGCGCCCCAACAGGAGGCGGCAATGATGCGCGGCCGCCTGCTGGACGGCATGGGTCAACTGCGGCGCGCCGGCCACGGCCGCAGCCGCTATGCGCTGCCATGGTATCTGGTGCTGGGGCCGGAGGGCGCCGGCAAATCGGCCCTTCTCGCCAACAGCGGCCTGCCGCTGATCACGCCGCCCCCCGGCGAGGGCGCCACACGGGCCTGCGCCGTGGTGCCGACGGACGAGGCCGTGTTCATCGATGTCGCCGGCCCCTACGTCGCCCGCGACGATCTGGGGCCGGCCGAGCAGGCGGGATGGGCCACCCTGATGACCGAGCTGACGGCGCAGCGGCCCATGCTGCCGCTGAACGGCATCCTGCTCGCCCTCAGCCCGGCCGATCTATGCCTAGCCGACGGCGTGGAGCGCGACACGATGGCCGCCGGCATCCGCGCCCGCCTGCTGGCGGTGCGGGAGCGGTGCGGTGCCGACCTGCCGGTCTACGTTCTCCTCACCAAGCTGGATCTGACTCCCGGCTTCGCCGAATACTTCGACCGCCTGGACGCCGACCAGCGGGACCAGGCCTGGGGGTTCACCTTCGCCGACGAGGCCGGCCAACCGCCGGCACCCTTCTCCGCCGCCGCCTACGAGTCGGCGTTCGCCCGCCTGGTCGACGACCTCAAGCACCGCCAGCTCGACCTGCTGCACCTGGAAAGCGACCGGCAGCGCGCGGCCATGGTGTTGAACTTCCCCGCCCAGGTGGCGGCGCTGAACCCGCCGGTAGCCCAAGTGCTGGCGGCGGTGTTCGCCGCCGACCCGCACGGACACCCCCCCCTGCTGCGCGGTGTCTTCCTCACCAGCGGCCGCCAGGATCCGCTGACCATCGACCGCCTGATGCCCGACATGGCCGGGCATTTCGCGCTGCCGCCCACCGCCGCCCCGCCGCCCGATCTCAGCGAGGACGATGGCGCCCAAGGCTGGTTCATCGCCCGCCCTCTGAGGGAAACCGTGCTGGCCGAGGCCGGGCGGGTCTGCCGGCGCTCCAATCCCTACCGCCCCCGGGTGCTGGCCCGCCTGGCGGCCACGGTGGCCGCGGTGTCGGTCTGCGCCGTGGCCGCCAGCGGCCTGGGCTCGGCCTATCGCCGCGACCTGCGACAGCTGGAACAGGTCCCGATCGAGATGAACCGCCGGTCGCTGAAAGCCAGCCCCGATTTCGGCGAGGAGATGCGGGCGCTGGCGTTCCTCACCCAGGTCCCCGCCGCCCTGCCGCCCCCCCTCGGCCCCAACCGCCTGCTCGGCGATCTCGACGCCATGGGGCGGCTGGGCCGGACGCCCGCCCGGGACGAGACCCTGCTGATCGACCGGGCGGTGCTGCCGCGGGTGGTTGCCCTGCTGCACGCCGGGCTGGCGGACCCTGCCCTGCCCAAGCCGCAGCTCGCCGCCGACCTTGAGGTCTTCAACATTCTGGCCCATCGCATTCCCCCCGACGCCGGCACCTTGACCATCTGGATGGACGATGCGGCCCAGCGGCTTTTGCCGGGCGGGGACAGCGATACCGCCGCGGCCCGCCGGCTGCTGATCGAACGCACCGTCATGCGTCTGCTGGCGGGCCGGCCGGAGCTGCCCCTGGACCTCGCACTGGCCGCAGATGCCACCCGCCGCCTGGGAGGCGACCGATGACCGCCCGGCTCAAGCGAATCGTCACGGTCTGGTGGCTGTGGGGCCTGCTGGGGATGCTGGCGCTGTGCGCGCTGATCTGGTTTGCCGCCCCGCTGATCGCACTGGGCGATTCGCGCCCGCTGGGCGGCGCCGCTCGGCGCCTGTCCCTGGTTCTGGCCATCGTCGCCGCGTGGGGGCTGACGAACCTGTGGCTGCGGCTACGCCAGGCGCGCGCCAATGCGCGGATGGTGGACGAGATGTCCCATGCCGAGCGGGAGCGATGCGCCAAGGACGAGGCCGACCGCTCCGCCGCCGCCGAGGAACTTGCCGCCATCCGGCATCGCTCGGACGAGACGCTGGCGCTGCTGCGCGGCGGCCGCTTCGGCCGCGGCCGGCGCCGCCGCTATCTCTACCAACTGCCGTGGTATGTGGTGATCGGCCCGCCCGGCTCGGGCAAGACCACCGCCGTACTGAAGGCCGGACTCCATTTCCCGCTGGAGCAGCGGCTGGGACAGCAGGGAATGGCCGGCCTGGGCGGCACGCGCAACACCGACTGGTGGCTGTCCGACGACGCGCTATTGATCGATACTGCCGGCCGCTACACCACCCAGGACAGCCGCCCCGAGGTCGATGCCGCGGTATGGACCGGCTTCCTCGGCCTGCTGAAGCGCCACCGTCCACGCCAGCCCATCAACGGCGCCCTGGTGGTGATCTCGCCTTGCGAGATGGCGGCCATGGAGCCGGGCGAGCGGCTGGAACACGCCGTGGCCATCCGCCGCCGGCTGCTGGAGCTGCGGTCGTGCCTGGACGTGCGGTTCCCGATCTACGTGGTGTTCAGCAAGCTGGATCTGGTCCTGGGATTCGCCGAGTTCTTCGACACCTTGGGGCGCGAGGAGCGCAACCAAGTCTGGGGCGCGACCCTGCCCTTCGATGACGGCCGCGATCCCGACGGCGCCGCAGCGCAGTTCGGCGACGCCTTCGACCAATTGCTGGTGCGGCTGGAACAACGGGTGGTGCGCCGCCTGCAAGAGGAAGCGGACAGCCGGCGGCGAGCCCATATCGTCGATTTCCCCATCCAACTGGCCGCCCTGAAGCCGGTGATGGGCGATTTCCTCGACGCGGTCTTCCGGCCCAACCGGTACGAGGGCAAGCTGCTGTTGCGCGGGTTCTACCTCACCAGCAGCACCCAGCAGGGCTTGCCCGGCGACCTGCTGGCCCCGGCGGTGGCGCCGGCCTTCGGCCTGCCGGCCGAAGCCCTGCGTCCGCTGGTCGAGCCGCCAGCCGCGACCCCGCGCAGCTGCTTCCTGCCGCAGGTGTTCCGGGACGTGGTTTTCGCCGAGGCCAGCTTGGTCGGCGTCGATGAGCGCTGGGAACGCCGCCGCCGGCTCGGCGGATGGGTCGCAGCCGCCGTGGCGGCCATCATCTGCGCCGGACTGGGCGCCGCCTGGTCGGGAACGTTTGGCCACGCCCGCACCCTGCTGGCCGACGCCGTCGTCAAGGCCAACCGGCTCGATTCCCCGACCGCCGCCGCCGACCGCGACCGGATCGGCTGGCCGGACCTGGCGGACCTGCTGGACGGATTGAAGGCCCTTCCGGCCCAATCCGCCGCGGCCCGCCCCCTGGCCCTCTATGACGGCGACGCGGTGACCGGCGCGGCACGGCAAGCCTATGAGCGCGGCCTGCGCCTTCTGCTGCTGCCGCGCCTGCTGGCCATGGCGGAGGACCGGCTCGGCAATCCGCGCACACCGCAGCTGCTCGCCTACCAGACCCTCAAGGTCTACCTGATGCTGGGGCGGAAGGGGCCGCTGGATCCGGCGCTGGTCACGGCATGGTTCGGCAGTGAGCTGTCCCGGCGCCTCGGCGAGGACGTCGCCACCCGCCAGCGTCTGGAGACCCATGCCGCCGCCCTCCTTGCCCGGCTGCCGCAAGCGGTGCCGGTCGACGCGGCGCTGATCTCGGACGCCCGCTCGCGCCTGTCCAACCTGACTCTTGCGTCACGCGGCTACGACATGGTGCGGCAATTGGAGGTGGCCCGGTCCTTGCCGGTCTGGCGGCCTGGCGACCACGCGGGCGCCGCCGCCGCCAAGGTATTCGTCCGCCCGTCGGGCCGGAGCCTGTGGGACGGCATCAGCGGCCTTTATACCCGCGCCGGCTTCTTCGACGTGTTCCTCCCGGCCTCCGTCAAGATCGCGCAGGAGCTGTCCAGGGAAGCCTGGGTGCTGGGTCCCGGCGATCGCGGAGGCATCAGCGCCGCGCAGCGCATCCGCGAGGATATGCTGAGCCTGTACCTCGACGACTATGCCCGCGCCTGGGACGACCTGCTGGTCGACATGGTCGTCGTCCCGTTCCGCAGCCCGGCCCATGCCGCCGACGTCCTCAACATCCTGGCGGGCCCCTCGTCGCCGCTGAAGACGTTTCTGGTCAACGTGACCAACGAGACCGACCTGGATAAGCCCCCGGCCGCGCTCCTCGACGGTGCCGCGGACAAAAGGCTTGCCGGCCTGGCGACACCGGCCGGCGCCGGCAGCAGCCTGGCCGAGCAGGCCATCGACCAGGCCGGCCAGGCCGCGGCCCCCGGCAGCCAGTTGACCCGGGCAACCTTCCTCGCCTTGCTCAAGGGCGCCCCGCCGCCGGGCCATCCCGTCACCGTGCGGTTCGCGCCGGTGCGCGGCATGGTCCGGGGCGAGAACGGCGCGCCTCCCGCCATCGACGCCCTGCTCAAGCATTTCGCCGCCATGTATACGGTGTTCAACAAGATGGCCCGGGCACCGGCCGGCACCTGGGTCGCGATGGCCAATTCCGACGAGATGGAGACCGCCACCGGCAGCGTGGTGGTGCAAGCCGATTCCCTGCCGGTCCCGGTGGACACCATGGTGGGGGCGGTGGCCGAAAGCGCCGTCGCCGTGGCCATCGGCGGCGCGCGCCAGGACATCGACACCATCTGGCACACCATCCTGTTCCCCGCCTGCCAGGCCGTGGTTGACAAGCGCTATCCGTTCGACCCGGCCAGCCGCAACGACGCCCCGCTGGCCGATTTCTCCGCCCTGCTGGGCCCCGACGGGAAACTGGATCAGTTCTTCAACACCCATCTGAAGCCCTTCGTGGATACCACCAGCCGCCCCTGGCGGTGGCGGGCGGCGGACGGCGTCGATCTCGATCTGCCGCCCGAGGTGCTGCGCCAGTTCGAGCGCGCCGCCGAGCTGCGCCAGGCGCTGTTCGGCGCCGACGGCAAGGCCCCGTCCGTACGGTTCGACATCACGCCGCTGAAGGTCGGCGAGGCCATCGACACCCTGCTGCTCGACGTCGACGGGCAGGATCTGGTCTACCACCAGGGACCGGCCATGCCGGTGACCATGCAGTGGCCGGCGCCCCAGGGGCCGAGCGGAGTGCGCCTGTCCTTCGGGCCGGCGCGCAGCGACCTCAGCCCGTCGATCATGACCGGCGGCCCCTATGGCTTCCTTCGCCTGCTGGACGCCGGGCGACTGGTCCCGGTGAACGCCCCGGACCGGTTCCGCCTGGAGTTCACCATCGGCAACCGCCAGGCCAGCTTCATCCTGCAAGCCGGGAAACTGGACAATCTGTTCGCCGCGCTGCCGGAACTCACCAAGTTCCGCTGCCCCACATGGTAGGCGGGGCAATGGCCCTCGGCTTCTTCGGCAAACTGCCTAGCCGCGCCGATTTCGTCGGCAAGGGACTGCCGGAATCCTTCCTCACCCCGTTCGACACCTGGTTGCGGGCGGTTCTCGCCGCCGCCCGCGCCGACCTGGGCGGGGACTGGGCCGAGATATTCCTGAACAGCCCGGTATGGCGCTTCACGCTGACCGCCGGGCTGGCCGGACCGGATGCGGTGGCGGGGGTCCTGGTGCCCAGCGTCGATCGCTCGGGACGGGAATTCCCTTTCCTGGTGGCGCTGTGTTCGCCGGTGGCCTTGCAGCCGGCGGCGCTGGCCGCGGCTGCCGCCGGCTGGCTCGACCGCGCCGGCCAGGCCGCCGTTGCGGCGGTCCGGCGCGGCCTGGATCCTGCCGGAATGGCGCCGCTGATGGCAGCGCTGGCCATGCCCCCTTTGCCGGCCGCCACCCGGATGAGCGCCACCGCCGGAGGATGGCGGGTCGAGGAGGCCGGCCGCCTGGGGGCCGCCCTGCCGCAACTGCTCGACCGCATGGCGGCCGTCGAACGGGCCAGCCTGTGGTGGAGCGACGGCTCGGACCGGGTGCGCCCCACCACCCTGATGATCGACGGCCTGCCCCCGCCGGCCCGGTTCGGCGCCTTCATCGACGGCGAATGGGCTAGGCGCGGCTGGTGAGTTCCGTCAGGTGGGACGCCAGTTTCTCCGCCGGCAACCGTCCGGCCGGGTCCTTGGCAAGGCAACGCATGACCACGGCGTCGATCTCCCGGGTCACCCCGGGGACCCAGTGCGACGGCGGAGCGGGAGTGCGGCGGCGAATAGCCTCGACCGCCTCGGCGGCGGAGCCGTCGAACGGCCGCCGGCCGGTCAGCATCTGATAGAGCACTACCCCCAGGGAAAATACGTCGGCCCGCCCGTCGGCCGGGCGGTCGTCGAGGATCTCCGGCGCAAGATAGGCCGGACTGCCGACCAGATCGGTGCCGGGGGCCAGTTCCGCCGGTTCCAGGGCGGCGGCATCCAGGTCGGTCAGCACCGGCCGGCCATCGGGGCGCAGCACGATGTTCCGCGGCTTGACGTCGCGATGGACCACCCCGGCCGCATGCAGCGCGGCGAGGCAATCCGCGACGGCGCCGCTGATCGCAAGGGCCCGTCGGGCGGGAAAGGGAGCGTCGGCCAGAGCATCGTGGAGCAACGTCCCCTCCACTAGATCCATAGCCTGAAACGGCCGCCCGTCCAGAACCCCGCATTCGATCATCCGCACCAGGCCGGGATGCCCGAGCCGTCGGGACAGGGCGACCTCGCGGGTCAGCCGCGCCATCACCGCGGCGGTGGGGGGGCAATCCAGCAGTTTGAGGGCGACCCGCCGGCCCGACGCCAGATCCTCCGCCGCCACGACCTCGCCGCCCGCACCCCGTCCGAGCGGCGCACTGGGTCCCCGGG
>JAKAFA010000356.1 GCA_021818185.1 Pseudomonadota bacterium
TCCGATCTCTGCCGCTCTCTGGCAGGCCCATCGCGGCCGCATGGCGCTCCTCGCCGAAAGCCTGCGCCTGAACTGGCCGTCTCCCGGTATGGCAGGTCGCGATCCCCTGGGGTTGCGTGCCGCGGTGCTGCTGCTGCTGGTGATCGCCGTCGTCATCGGCGGCGCCGACGCCTCGCGGCATCTGCTTCGCGCCGTCACGCCGGCGGTCGGGTTGCCCGGTTTCGCCGCTCAAGCGGAGGTATGGATCACGCCCCCCGCCTATACCGGCCTCCCGCCCTTCCTGCTGCATGCCGGCCAGGGCGGGGCTCGAGGGCGGGCCAAGCCGGTGGTCGTGCCCGCCGGATCCAAGGTGCTGGCGGCCCTGACCGGCGGCTGGGGCGGGGCGGAACTGGTGGTGGACGGCGAGGCCACCCGCTTCCAGCGGCAACCCGGCGGCAGCCAGCGCATCGAGGCGCGGCTCGACCGTGGACGGCGCCTGGCAGTCCACCAGATGTTCCATGACGTCGCCGCCTGGCCGATCGAGGTGGTCGCCGACGCCCTGCCGTCCATCGAATTCAGCCGCCCGCCCGAGGCCGGCGAACGGGGCCGCCTGCAAGTCAGCGTCGACGGCTCCGACGATTACGGCATTGCCAAGGCCTGGGTGGAGATTCGCCGCATCGACCTTGCCGGCCCTTCGCTGACGATGGCGTTGCCGCTGCCGGGACCCCATCCCCGCAGCGTCCATGCCACCAGTTGGCACGACCTGACGGCCAGCCCGTGGGCCGGCCTGCCGGTCAGCATCCGGCCGATGGCCGAGGACACCGATGGCCAGGTGGCCGGCGGCGCCGCCCTGACCATCACCCTGCCCGAACGCACCTTCACCAACCCGGTGGCCCGCGCCCTGGTGGAGCAACGCAAGCTGGTCACCGAGGATGCGGCCAACGCGCCCCAGGCCGCGGCGGTGGTGGCCGGCATCGCCGCCGACCCGTCGCTGTTCGGCGGCGACCCGGCCACCTTCCTGGCGCTGGCGCTGGCCGAACAGGATCTGCGCCGGGGCAGTCTGGACCTGCCGGAAATCCAGTCGCTGCTGTGGAATGCCGCCCTGCGCATCGAGGAGGGGGCGCTGGGCGCCGCCCGGCGTGGCGTGGACGGCGCGCGCGCCGCTTTGGACAAGGCGTTGGCCTCCGGTGCGCCCGCCCCGGAAATCCAGCGGCTGCTCGATGCCTATCGTGCCGCCGTACAGCGGATGATCCAGGAACTGGCTGCCAAGGCCGGGCCGCCGCAGGGCGCGGCGGCGCCTGGCGATCGGGTGGTGGGCGCGGACGAACTCAAGGCCATGCTCGACCGCATGGCGGGGCTGGCCCAGAGCGGGGCGCGCGATGCGCTGCGCCAGATGCTCGACCAGATGTCGCAGCTGATGGCCGATTTGTCGGCGGCATCGCGGCAAGGCGCCGATCCGGCGGCACAGAAGGCGCTGGAGGGCATGCGCGGACTGGCCCGCCGGCAGCAGGAGCTGTTGGACCGCTCCTTCCGTCAGGGACAGCAACCGGGGCCGGCGGCACCACAGCCGGATGCCGGCAGCCGGGCTGCCGCCGGGGAACAGCGCGCCCTGCGCCACGGCCTGGAGGACCTGATCCGGAAGTTGCCGGCCAACGACGACCTGGGGCAGGCGGCGGAGGCCATGGGCGAGGCCGAGGAAGCGCTGGGGCACGGCGCCTGGTCCCAGGCCGCCGATGCCCAGGGCGTCGCCGTGCAGGACTTGCAGGACGGCATCCGCCAGGCCGAAGAGCAGATGGCGGCCCGCGGCACCGGTGCGGTGCCGCGCGATCCTTTCGGCCACCCCCTGAACGGGCGGATTTTCGGCGACGACGGCACCACCCGCATCCCCAACCGGGCCGAGATCCAGCGTTCGCGCCAGATTCTCGATGAATTGCGCCGGCGGGAAGGGCAGTGGCGGCGGCCACAGCCGGAGCGGGAGTACCTGCGGCGGCTGCTGGAGCAGTTCTAGAGTCGCTTTCGCTCAGGCGGAATCGCCTCCAGAATCTGTGTGTCGCGCCCCTGGCGGGGTCGCCCAAGCGCCGCGCGGGCTTGTCGCGGTTTGTGCGCGGACCGCGTCAGAGCGCAAACCGCTAGCCGTTCCCGCCCTCGGCCCGGCGGATGAAACGCCCGACGCTCAGCCCGCGCAGCAGGGCCAGCCGATGGCGCTCGGTCATCTCCCTTCTGCCCCACGGCAGTTTCGCCAACTGGTCGGAAGGGGTGGCAGGGTCCGGCAGGTCGGCCACCAAGCGGCCGATGTCGAGGGCGCGGCTGGCCAGGGGCGAGGCGGCAAGGCGCTCGATTTCCTCGGTTTGGACACCCTAGGCACCCCGAACAGGCCTCGCCCCATCGCCGATAGGCGGACAGGATCAATGCGCAATCGGTGACCGGATGCCCGCCATCCGGTTGCAGCCCCAGTTCGGCCGCCAATTCGTCCAGATTGTCGATGCGGACGTCGGCCGCGATGACATGGACGCCATCGGTCGAACGCAGGGGCTGGCGGTCGAAACGATCTTCGGGCAGAACGGCGAACTGGCGCCACACCAGACTGGCCGTTCCGCCAGAATCGCACCAGCCCACCGATGGCGCTCATGGCCGGCGCCTGCCGCCACTAGGCGTCCGAGGGCAGGATTTCCAGCGATCCGCATCCCGGCCTCGCCACCGGGTTGGGCG
>JAKAFA010000106.1 GCA_021818185.1 Pseudomonadota bacterium
ATCTATGAAGGGGACAATTTCCGTACCCGTCTGACCCATTCCCTGGAGGTGGCGCAGATCGCGCGGTCCATCAGCCGGGTTCTGGGTCTGGACGAGGATTTGGCCGAGGCCCTGGCCCTGGCCCACGACCTGGGCCACACGCCCTTCGGCCATGCCGGCGAGGACGCGCTGCAAGAGGTGCTGGCCGGGCAGGGGGGCTTCGACCACAACGCCCAGTCGTTGCAGGTGGTCACCCGGCTGGAGCGGCGTTATCCCGCCTTCGACGGGCTGAACCTGACCTGGGAGACCCTGGAGGGGTTGGTCAAGCACAACGGGCCGCTCGCCGGTCCGGCGGCGGTGCGCAAGGACGGTCGCCCGGTCCCCGGCGCCATCCTGGATTACGTCGCCCGCCACGACCTGGAACTGTCCAGTTTCGCCGGGGCCGAAGCGCAGGTGGCGGCGCTGGCCGACGACGTCGCCTACAACAACCATGACATCGACGACGGGCTCAGGGCCGGCCTGTTCACCATCGACGACCTCAAGGACGTGCCGTTGGTCGGGCCGGTGTTCCATGCGGTGGCCCGCGACTTCCCCGGCATCGAGGTCTCGTTGCAGATCCATGAGGCGGTGCGCCAGCTGATCGGGGTGATGATCGGCGATCTGGTCGAGGAAACCCGGCGCCGCATCGCGGAGGCCAAGCCGCGGAGCGCCGCCGAGGTGCGTGCCCTCGGCCGGCCGCTGGTCGCCTTTTCCGACGAGATGCGGGCCAACGACACGGCGCTGAAGCGCTTCCTGTTCGCCCACATGTACCGGCATTTCAGTGTCAACCGCATGACCAGCAAAGGCCGCCGGGTGGTCAAGGACCTGTTCCATCTGCTGTCCGCCGAGCCGGAATGCCTGCCGCCGGAATGGCAGCGCCTGACCGAGGGGCGGGGGACGCCGAAAACCGCCCGCGTGGTCGCCGATTACATCGCCGGCATGACCGACCGCTTCGCGTTGGACGAACACCGCCGGCTGTTCGACCTCCAGGAAAAGCCGTAGCGGTTCGCCGTCTTCAGAAGGCGCCGGCAGCGGCGGCCGGTGGGGCCGGCACCTTTTCCGTCATCAGGCGGTCGAGGCAGGACAGCACGCCGCTCGAAGCCTCCTCGACCAGTGCAATGTGGCGCAGAGCCTCGTCGGTTTGGCCGGCATTGAACAGGCGCACCGCCTCAATGCCGTTCTGGTGGACCGCACGATGGATTTCCTCCAGGTCGCGATAGGCCGGATGGTGGCGGAAGGCCAGGGAGCCGGGGCCGTAATACCATTTGCCCAGGCGGCAGAGTTTTTCGTTGTTGAGCTCGTCCGCCGACAGGCTGGCGCGGCCGCTGACCATGTCGGCCAGCCGCTTTTTCCAGATGACGTGGTCGGACTTGGCCAGGATGATGGTTTTGTGCGGAATGTCCCGCTCGGCCAGGATGCCGAGCAGCGACGACATCTCCGCCTCGACTCCCATCAGCGCCTCGGTGCTGCGCGCGATGGCGTCGGCGTTGCCCTCGGCTTGCCGCGCCACTCTCTGCACGCCGCCGGAAATCTGGTTGGCCGCGGCCGCCTGTTGAGCCAGGACCTGGGAAATATCGGTCATGCGGTGGGTGGAATCGCCGACCATGGCGCTGACGTCGGCGATGTGGGCGGCCATGGATTCCATGGCCTGCCGGCCATCGGCGATGGCGGCGGTGCCCTGGCTCATGGTGGTGACGATCCCGCTCATTTCCTGGCGAAGGGTGGCGATGCGTCTGGCGATGTCCTCGGTGGCGCGGGCGGTCTGGGTAGCCAGCCCCTTCACTTCGTGGGCGACGACGGCGAAGCCCTTGCCGGCCTCGCCGGTTCGCGCCGCTTCGATGGTGGCGTTCAGGGCCAGCAGGTTGGTCTGGCTGGCGATGTCCTCGATGGAGGAGAGGATTTCGCCGATCGCCTCCGATGACTGGGACAGGGCCTGCACCCGCGTTCCGGCCTCCGACACCGCCGTTTCGATGGCGGTGAACTCGGTCATCGCCGTCTCCACCACATGGCGGGCTTCTTCGGTTACGGCGCGGGCGCGGTCGGATATCCCGGCGACCTGCTGGCTGTTGTGGCTGATCTCCTCTACGCCCGCCACCAGTTCCTCGGTCGCGGCGGCCATGCCCTGGGCATCGATGACCGCGCTACGGATGCCTCCGACGATGCGGGCGTTGGCGATGGCCCCTTCGTTGACGGTCATATTGACGGTCACCGCGTTGTTCAGCATGCGAGCCTCGAACTGGGCCAGCCGTTGGGCATTGGCAGCCATGGTGTCCAGGGTGGCGTTGACGCTGGCGGAATAGGTCGCGAAGTCTCCGCGCAGGCCGCGTTGCAGGATCTTGCGGTAGAAGCGCCCTTCCATGGCCGCCTTCATTGCGGCATCGGTTTCCTTGGTGAAGGCCTCCATCTGGTCGATCAGGCGATTGATGTTGCCCAGCATGCGGCCGATGTTGCCGTGGCCGCGGATGCCCAGGATGCGGGCTCGGAGGTTTCCTTCGGCCGCCTTGTCCAGGGCGGCGATGGCCTTGCCGACGCTGTTGCTGGCGCGCCGGAGCCAGGAGGCGGCCAGCAGTAGCAGTACCATTTCGGCTGCGGCGGCGGCGGCTTCGCCCCAGAATCCGTGCAGGGCGGCCCAGGCCGCGGCACCGGCGGCGACGACCAGCGCGACCAGGGCGGCCAGATAGGCCTTAGAGACTGAGGACAAATTCGTCATAGGAAATCCCTTTGTCGGCCAGAATCGTGGCAAGCAGCGCGGACGCGGCCTGCTGGCCGACTTTGCGTTCGGCGTGGCGGCCCTCCTCGGCCAGCAATCGAGCGTAGAGCTGTTCGACGACGGCGATTGCGGCGCGGGAGGTCGACCGGCGGAACGAGTGGTAGCCAATGATGGCGCCGGAGGCGTCGAAATCAGGGGTTACGTGGGCAAGGACCCAGTAATGGTCGCCGTTCTTTGAACGGTTGACGACGTAAGCGAAAAGCTCCTTGCCGGACGCGATGGTCTCCCACAGCAGCTTGAAGATGCAGCGGGGCATGGAGGGGTGACGGATGATGTTGTGCGCTTGACCGATCAGTTCGCGTTCGGAATAGCCCGCCAGCCGTATGAAGACGTCATTGCAATAGGTAATGCGACCTTTGGCGTCTGTCTTGCTGACGATGATTTCGTCGTCATGGACCGGGCGCTCGATGCCCGTCAGCGTCGAATTCGCCACCATAGCTCCCTCGGCAGAACATTATCCCGTTGGCGATCGGGGGTCTGGCAAAGAGGGGGGCAGTTTTCGGCATGATCGTGCGGTGGTGGCCCGGATCCGTATGCCCCGCCACGGCGGAAAGCAGGGATTTTGCACGATCCTACAACACATTGCCGCGTGTTTCGCGCCCTACACCTCCGAAACCCCATCCTTTCGGACTAGCCGAATGGATGGGGTTGTGTAGCATAAATTGGATGGGCCTGAAATATTTTGTGCGACTCCGGGCCGCCCTGTGGGCGGTCATCAATCCCGGGTAGCGTCAACCGGTTGTCAGGGCTGCGGAATGCCGTTGCTCGCCCATCCGGAAGAAACCGGTCAACTCGGCCAGCCGTTCCGCCTGTTCGCCCAAGGAATGGGCGGCGGCGGCGGATTCCTCCACCAGCGCGGCGTTCTGCTGGGTGGTCTCGTCCATGTGCGACACCGCCAGATTGACCTGTTCGATGCCGGCGGCCTGCTCGGCCGAGGCGGCGGCGATGGCCGCCACCAGGCCGGCCAGGCGGCGGACTTCGGCGACGATCTGTTCCAGGGTGCCGCCCACGCCCTTGACCAGGGTGGCGCCGCTTGCCACTTCGGATGAGCTTTGGCTGATCAAGGCCTTGATTTCCCGTGAGGCTTCCGCCGAGCGCTGGGCCAGATTGCGCACCTCCTGCGCCACCACGGCGAAGCCCTTGCCGGCGTCGCCGGCCCGGGCGGCCTCGACGGCGGCGTTCAGGGCCAGCAGGTTGGTCTGGAAGGCGATCTCATCCATCAGGCCGACGATGTCGCCGATCTTGCGGCTGGAGGCCTCGATGCGGTCCATGGCGCCGATGGCCTGGGCGATCTCGCCGTCGGCGCCGGCGGCGGTCTGACGTGCCGCGCCGGCCAGCTGGTTGGCCTGGTCGGCGTTTGCGGCGTTCTGGCGGACGGTGGCGGCCAGCTCCTCCATCGAAGCGGCGGTCTCTTCCAGGCTGGACGCCTGCTGCTCGGTGCGTGCCGAGAGGTCGGCCGAGCCGGCGGCGATTTCGGCGGCTGCGTCCTTGACCTCGGCGGCGCTGGCGGCAATGCCCCGCACCACCTCGGTCAGCCGCTCGGCCGTGTCGGCGCTGTCCCGTTGCAGCCGCAGGAAGGCGCCCTGGTACTGCCCTTCCATGCGGCGGCCCAGATCGCCCTGGGCCATGGCCGCCATCACCGCCATGACCTCGTCCAGGCCGGTGGCGACGGTGACTGCCAAGCGGTTGACACCTTCGGCCAGCCGCAGCAGGAAGCCGGTCCGCCGCCCGGTATCGATTTGCCGCGAAAAATCGCCGGCCACCGCGGCTTCCACCAGACGGGCGATCTCGTCCTCGGTGGCCAGCTGCTCGGTCATGTCGATCCATTCGACCACGGTGCCCAGCCGCTCGCCGCTGCGGGTGCCCACCGGCGTGGCCTTGATGTCGAAGGTCAGGGCACCGATGTTGACCCGCGCCTCATGGGTTCCCTCCAGCCCGTCCACCAGGCGGCGGCGCGCCTGGGGCTCGCGGTGGAACTGGTCCATCGAGCTGCCGATCAGCCCGGCGACCGAAAATGACGGGATGGCGGTGCGGATATCGCTTTCCAGGCGCGAGAACTCTTCCGTGAACCGGCGGTTGATGTAGATGATTCGGCCCTGGGTATCGGCCATCATCACGTTGGCGCCCAGGTTGTCGAGGGCGGTCTGGATGCGGGCGGCCCGCACCCCGGTTTCGTGGATCACGGTCAGCGAACGGGCGATGTCGCCCAACTCGTCGGTAGCGTCGCGGCAGGGAATGTCCACCTGGCTTTCGCCGGCTGCCAGCTTGCCGACCCCGGCGGCCATGGCGTGCAGCGGCCCGACGATGCCGCGCAGCACCACCAGCGCCACCACGGTGGTCAGCGCCAGCAGCACCAGGGCCGAGGCGGCGTAGAATGTCAGACGGAGCCGGGCGCCGCTGCGGATGCTCTCGGCTGTCGCTAGGATCTCGGTTTCCAGGCCGTTTTCCACCGTCCTCATCAGGTTGATCTGCTCGGTGATGGCGTCGAACCACTCGGCGGCGGTTACCGAGCCCAGCGTCTTGGTGAACGGGCTTTGGTAGGCGACGGCGCGCATGCGGACCACGGCGTCGACCGCCGGGCCGCGCAGGGTGGAAACCAGGAGGGCGCGGGCGGCCGGCGAGGCGTGGCTGGCGAATTCCGCCAGATAGGCCTTCTGCTCGCCGGCCAGTTCCACGAAGTTGCGGTAGACCTCGGGAGAGAAGGTTTCGGCGGCAAAGCCGTTGGAGCCCATGGCCCGTTCGATGCCCATGCGTTCCTTGGCCTGCAGGAAGGCGGTGTAGGCGGTGATGGCCTGGGCCACCTGCTTGTCGTGGCCGACCATCCCCAATTCGGCGACGACGTCGAGCAGCCGGGCGATGGTCGAGGAATAGTAGCCCGATGCGGCGCCGACGTCGATTTCCTGCCGCGAAATCGCCTGCCGGCGGCCGCCCAGTTCGTCCAGCGCGGCCCGGGCCGTGGCGACGCGTTGCCCCAGCGTCGCCGGATAATCGGCAAACGGGAAGTCCGCCATGGCGGCGTTCAGTGCCGATTGCGCCCGGTCGGTGGCGCTGCGCTGTTCCGCCATGCGCTGCACGAAGACGCCCTGACCTTTGGCGCCCAGAAAGGCGGCGCTGGTGCCGCGCTCCTTCTGCAACTCGTGGACCAGGCCGCCGACCACCGGTGCCAGCCGGGTCAGCCGTGCGACCGCGGCCATGTCGGTCGCATCGCGCCAGGCGCCGGCCACCAGGATCAGGCAGGTCGCCAGCAGGCCCGCCATTGCCGGGGTGAAGGCCAGCAATACCCGGGTACGGATGCGGAAATGCGACAGAAGTCCCAGCATGCGGCGGCCTCCCCTCGAACGCGCACAGATCACCAGTTTGCACCGAATTGCTCGACGATGCATATCCATTTCAGGGGGAAGGGCGACGGTCGCCTCTTGACCCCCATCAAGGCCGGCGCGACTGTTGCGGGCCAGCCTGCTGTGATATTTCCGAGCACAAGGATTTTGGTTATGGCCACCATCAACCTGGAAGAGCCGGTGTATCGCGCCAATCGCGGTCCGGTGTTCTTTGCCGCCGGCTTCCGGCCGTTCTTTCTGTTCGCGGCGCTGCATGCGGCCTCGATGTTGCCCCTGTGGCTGGCGGTTTGGTCGGGGGCGGTGGACCTGCACCTGCCCTACAGCCCCATCCTGTGGCACAGCCACGAAATGGTGTTCGGTTTCGCCGGCGCGGCGGTGGGCGGCTTCCTGCTGACCGCGGTGCCCAACTGGACCAATGGCCGCACCCTGTCCGGCCTGCCGCTGATGCTGCTGTTCGGCCTGTGGCTGGCCGGGCGGGTCGCCTTCACCCTGGCCGGGTTCCTGCCGCCGGCGGTGGTGGCGGTGGCGGACCTGTCCTATCTGCCGGTCCTGGGCGGGCTGGTGGGCCACCAGCTGATCCGTGCCAACAACCGGCGCAACATGATCTTCCTGCTGATCCTGGCGGCCTACTGGCTGGCCAATCTGGCGGTGCATCTGGGGCTGGCCGGGATCGGCGACCCGCTGGCCGGCATCCATGCCGGCATCGTGGTGGTCCTGGCGATGATCGCGGTGGTCGGGGGGCGCATCGTTCCCTCGTTCACCCAGACCTGGCTGGCCATGACCGGCCAGCCGGCGGAACCGCGGAAGATCGCCTGGATCGAGCGGGGTGGCGCGCCGCTCAGCGTGGTGGTGGCCGGCGGGCTGTGGGTGCTGGCGCCCGACGCCCCGGTCACCGGGGCGGCGCTGCTGGCCGCCGCCGCCATCCATTCCGTGCGCCTGGCCGGCTGGCGGGGATTGCGCGCGCGGGCCAACCCGCTGCTGTGGGTGCTGCATGTGGGCTATCTGTGGCTGGTGCTCGGGCTGGCGCTGCTCGGCCTGTCGATGCTCGTGCCCGCCCTGCCGGCATCGGCGGCGTTGCATGCGCTGACCGCCGGCAGCATCGCCACCATGGTGGTCGGGGTGATGAGCCGGGCGGCGCTGGGCCATTCCGGGCGCAAGCTTGAAGCCAAGCCGCCGGTGGTGGCGGCCTATGTGCTGATCTCGGCCGGTGCGGCGCTGCGGGTTGCGGCGCCCTTGGCCGGGGACGGCGTCGCCGTCCTGACCCTGGCGGGCGGCGCGGCCTGGAGCCTGGCGTGGTTGCTGTTCGCGCTGGTCTATCTGCCGATCGTGACAAGGCCGCGCGCGGATGGACGGCCGGGCTAGGGTTTAAGGAAAGGGCAAGGGCGTGGCCGCTAGGAAAGGGCGTCGCCACACTTTTGCCAGGAGACCTCGCGTCCATGCCTCTCGTCGTCATCCAGACCACCATCCCCGACCCGTCCGGGAAGCCATTCCGTATTACCGAGGTGCTGGATCGCGTCGCCGAGACCGCCGACGAAGCCCTGGAGGTCGCCGCACTCCATATCGGCGACCGCGAGCGCAACGAGGATTTCCTGACCGCCCGTTGGCACGACCGCGGCGGTTACTGGCTGGTCTCCTGGGAGCCGGCGGCGTCGGCCGGGGCCGGGGAACGCCGGCTGCTGTGCTGACCTGCCGGGTCTCGGGCGGCGGCCGGTCCGCCGCCCCCGAGCTTCTCTCACGCCACGGCGGCAGGGCTCAGCCCATCCGCCCCACCTTCAGGATGCCGGCGAAGGTGTCGGGCGGCAGGGGACGGGAGTAGTGGAACCCCTGGATCTGGTTGCAGTGCAGGCGCCGCAGCACGGCCAGCTGCCGTTCGGTTTCCACCCCCTCGGCGATCACGGCCAGCCGCAGGGAATGGGCCATGGCGATGATGGCGCCGACGATTTCGGCGCTGATCGGATTGATGTCGATGTCGCTGATAAACGAACGGTCGATCTTCAGCAGATCGAGGGGAAAGCGCTTCAGGTAGCTGAGCGACGAATAGCCGGTGCCGAAATCGTCCACCGACAGGCGGATGCCGTGGCCGTGCAACTCCATCAGGGTGCGGATCGCCACCTCGGGATTGCGCATTACCGCCGATTCGGTCAGTTCCAGTTCGATCAGGCGGGACTCGATGTCGTGGGCGGCCATGGCCTCGACCACCCGGTCCACCAGATCGGGCTGGCGGAACTGGTGGGCCGAGATGTTGACGGCGATCGGCACCAGCGGCAGGCCGGCCCGCCGCCACTCGGCCAGTTGCCGGCAGGCCGAATCCAGCACCCAGCCGCCGACCTGGAGGATCAGGCCGGTCTCTTCGGCGATGGGGATGAAGTCGGCCGGCGAGATGGGGCCCATTTCGGGATGATGCCAGCGCAGCAGCGCCTCGGCTCCGGCCACCCGGCCGGTGGCGGTCTCGACCTTGGGCTGGTAGTACAGCGTCAGTTCGCCGCGCCCGATGGCTTTGCGCAGGTCGGTCTCCAGCCGCAGCCGGGCCACCGAATGGACGTGCATCTCCGGGGTGTAGAACTGGTAGCCGCATTCCGCGCCTTCCTTGGAGCGGTTCATGGCGGTTTCGGCCTTCAGCACCAGGTCCTCGGGGTCGGTGCCGTCGATGGGGAAGACGGCGATGCCCACGGCGGCCGAGACGTAGAGTTCGTGGCCCTGGACGTCGAAGGACGGGGTGAAGCATTCCAGCAGACGCGAGATCACCAGATGGGCCTCGTGTCCCTGGGCCAGCTCGGTCAGCAGGCAGCAGAAGGTGTCGCCGCGCAGGCGGGCCACGGTGTCGTGGCCGCGCAGGCACGCGGCCAGGCGGGCGCCCACCGCATGCAGCAGGGCGTCGCCGACCTGATGGCCCAGGGTTTCGTTGACGGTGCGGAAGCGGTCCAGGCCGATCATCACCAGCCCTACCTTGCGGTCGGCCCGCTGGGCCCGCTCCACCGCCTGGGCCAGGCGGTCGTTGAACAGGTAGCGGTTGGGCAGGCGCGTGACGGCGTCGTAATAGGTCAGGGTGCGGATGGTTTCTTCGGCCCGCTTGTGCTTGGACAGGTCCGAGAACACCCCGACATAGCAGTCCGGCTGGCCGCCGGAACCGGCCAGCGCGCGGATGGTCAGCCATTCGGGATAGGCCTCGCCATCCTTGCGCCGGTTCCAGATCTCCCCCTCCCAGGCGCCGGTGGCGCGGATGGCCTGCCACATCCCGGCATAGAACTGGCTGTCTTGCAGCCCGGATTTCAGCATGCCGGCGCTTTTGCCCAGCACCTCGTCGCGCTCGTAGCCCGAGATCCGGCAGAACGCCTCGTTGACCCAGACCATGTCGCCGTTCCGGTCGGTGACCATCACCCCTTCCATGGTGCATTCCAGCACCTTTTCCGCCACGTCGAGGCGCGACTGGGTGGCCCTGCGCTCGGTGATGTCGTGGATTACCGCGATCAGCCGGGTCTCGCCGTCACGCTCCATGGCGGCGATGGACATTTCGGCGGGAAAGGGGGCGCCACCGTGGCGCCGGCCGGTCACCTCGCGGCGGCGGGCCAGCAAATCGGCGCCGTCGTCGCCGGCCGCGAAGGCGGCCAAGCGGTCGCGCAGCTGTCCGGCATGGGGCTCGGCCAGCAGCCCGTCCAGGGGCTCGCCGGACGCCGCCCGCGCCTCGACGGCGAACATGCGGACGGCGGCCGGATTGAGGGTGCGGATGCGGCCGGTGGCGTCGGCGATGACCACCGCGTCCGGCAGCGAGGTCATGATGACGTCCAGGCAGGTTTCCGCTTCCTGCCGCGCCTGATCGGCCAGGTGCAACGACCGGGCGCCGTCGCCGCGGCGCAGGGCCAGGGTCAGCGCCAGCGCGCCGAAGGCCAGCCAGCCGGCCAGGCCGAGGGGCGGGGGCATGGGCAGGTCGCCGTCCAGGGCGGTGCGGGCAAGCAATGTCAGGCCGGCCGCGCCATAGAACACCAGGGCCAGCACCGCGGGCCGAAATGGGCCGGACGCCGGGGCGCGGTCACAGGCGCGCGGCAATGCCTCCATAAGATCTGGTCCCCCTCCTTTGGCGGCGGTCATTTTTCCGCTTCAAACGATGATAATGTGATTATGCACATGCCGACAAGCGGGGTAGGCGGTAGTGAAATCTGCTACTTTGGTAGGCGAGGCGGGAGGAGCGGCGGCGCCATGATCGCGACCTTCACGGATTTCGGACGGGACGGCCCCTATCTGGGGCAAATGCACGCCGTGCTGCATCGGTTGGCCCCGGGATTGCCGGTGGTGGACCTGCTGGCCGACGCGCCGGCCTTCGATCCGATGGCCTCGGCCTATCTGCTGGCGGCGCTGGCGCCCGAAATGCCGGCCGGCACCACCCTGTTGTGCGTGGTCGATCCCGGTGTGGGCACCGAGCGGCGCGCCCTGGCGGTCGAGGCGGACGGGCGCCGGTTCGTCGCCCCCGACAACGGCCTGCTGGACCTGGTGATCCGCCGGGCCGCCGCGGTCCGGGCGTGGGAGGTGGTCTGGCGGCCCGACCGGCTGTCGGCCTCGTTCCACGGCCGCGACCTGTTCGCGCCGGTGGCGGCCCGCCTGGCGGCCGGCCTGACGCCCGAAGCGGCCGGCTGCCGCCCCTCGGCGCCGCCCGTCCGCCCCGACTGGCCCGACGACCTGGCGGCGGTGGTCTATATCGACCATTACGGCAACGCCATGACCGGGCTGCGGGCCGCCGGGCTGCCGGCGGGTGCGGTGGTCGAGGCGGCCGGGCGGCGCCTGGCCCGCGCCCGCACCTTCGGCGACGTGCCGGCCGGTGGGGCGCTGTGGTACGAGAATTCCTGCGGGCTGGTCGAGATCGCCGTCAACGGCGGACGGGCCGACCGCGACCTGGGATTGGCGGTGGGGGCGGCGGTGCGGGTGACAGCGGCCGGCCCCGTTCATACATCTTAGGGACAAGAGGGCCGAGCACCGAGACAAGGTCATGGCTTATACGGTCAGGTTCTGGGGCGTGCGCGGCAGCATCGCCTGCCCGTCCCCGGATTATATGCGCTATGGCGGCAATACCAGTTGCGTCGAGATCAGCGCGGGCGAGGCGGTGATCATCCTCGACGCCGGCACCGGCATCCGCGGCCTGGGACGCGCGCTGATGCAACGCGGGGTGGGGCGGGCCGACCTGTTGCTCAGCCACACCCATTGGGACCATATCAACGGCTTTCCGTTCTTTGCGCCGGCTTTCACCCCCGGCTTCGCCCTGCGCATCCGCGCCGGCCATCTGGGCGGCACGCCGGGCGGCATCCGGGCGGTGATGGAGAACCAGATGGACACCCCGACCTTTCCGGTGCCGCTGGCCGCGCTGAAGGGGGCGCTCAGCTTCGAGGACTTCGCCGCCGGCCAGTCCTTTTCGCCGGCCGCCGGCATCACCGTGCACACCGCGCCGCTACGCCATCCCAACGGCGCCACCGGCTATCGCGTCGAGCACGGCGGCATCGCCGTCTGCTACGTCACCGATACCGAACACGTGCCCGGGCAGCCCGACCGCAACATCCTGGGCCTGATCGCCGGGGCGGATCTGGTGATCTACGACAGCACCTATACCGATGCCGAGTTTCCGGCCAAGCTCGGCTGGGGCCATTCCACCTGGCAGGAAGGAATCCGCCTGGCCCAGGCCGCCAACGTCCGCCGGCTGGCCATTTTCCACCACGATCCCGACCACGACGACCGCTTCATGGCCGACATCGAGGCCCAGGCCGCTTCCCTGTGGCCCGGCGGCACGCTGGTGGCGCGCGACGGCATGGAACTGACCATGGGGTAGGGGGCGAAAGGCTCTCGCCGCCTTTGCCGCGGCGCGGTACTCTCCGGCCCCGCAATTCCGATGAGGAGACCGAGATGCCTTTGGTGAAAACCCACCGCCAACTGATCGACGAGGCCAACGCGGCGGTCGAGACCATTCCGACCGCCGAGGCGATCACGCTGCACGGCAATTCCGACGTGGTGTTCATCGACCTGCGCGACGTGCGCGAACTGGAGCGCGAAGGAATGATCCCCGGCGCCTTCCATGCGCCGCGCGGCATGCTGGAATTCTGGATCGACCCGACCAGCCCCTACTACAAGCCGGTGTTCGGCTCGGGCAAGAAGTTCGTGTTCTATTGCCAGTCCGCCTGGCGCTCGGCCCTGGCCACCCGCGCCGTCCACGACATGGGACTGGCGCCGGTGGCCCATGTGGCCGGCGGCTTCCGCGCCTGGAAGGAAGCCGGCGGCGCGGTGGGGCCGCGGCCGGAACCGGCCAAGGAG
>JAKAFA010000107.1 GCA_021818185.1 Pseudomonadota bacterium
TATCTGGCGGTAGGGCCACTGGCCGCCGCGCTGGCCGCCGGCAACCGGGTGATGGTCAAGATGCCCGAAGCGGCCCCCGCCACCGCCCGCGCCTTTGCCCGGCTGATCGCCGAGGCCTTCGCCGAGCATGACGTGGCGGTGGTCGAAACGCCCGCCGACACCCCCGGCGCCTTCACCGCCCTGCCCTTCGACCATCTGGTATTCACCGGATCGCCGGCCACCGGCCGCGCCGTCATGGCCGCGGCCGCCGCCAACCTGACCCCCGTCACCCTGGAGCTGGGCGGGAAATCTCCGGCCATCGTCTGCCCCGGCTATCCCGTAGCCGAGGCCGCCCGACGGGTCATGCACGGCAAAGGCTCGAATTGCGGGCAGATCTGCGTGGCGCCCGACTATGTGCTGGTCCACCGGCCGCAGGCCGAGGCCTTCGCCGCAGCGGCCATCGGCCAGTTCCACCACCTGTTTCCGGCCGAGGCCGGTGACCGCACCACGGTGGCCAACGACGGCCAGTTGGCCCGCCTGCAAGCCATGCTGGCCGATGCCCGGGCGAAGGGCGCCACCATCCGCCCCTGCGCCCCCTACGATCCGCTGCGCGACGGGCGGCGGATGCCGGTTCACCTGATTCTGGGCGGCACGGCGGAGATGACCGTCCTGCGCGAGGAGATCTTCGGGCCGCTGCTGCCGGTGATCCCCTACGACACCCTCGACGAGGCCATCGCCTTCGTCATGGCGCGCCAGCGCCCGCTGGCCCTCTATTGTTTCAGCCGCGACCGGGCCGAGATCCGCGATCTGCTCGCCCGCACCCAATCCGGCGGGGTGACGGTCAACGACTGGGGCTGGCACGTCGTCAACCACGACGCGCCGTTCGGCGGCATCGGCGGATCGGGCATGGGCAGCTACCACGGGATCGAGGGCTTCCAGGCGCTGTCCCACGCCCGGACGGTGTTCACGCGGCGGCGCTTCTTTCCCATCGACCTGTTCTGCCCGCCCTATGGCTCCCCGATCCAGCGGCTGGTCCTGCGCCTGTTCCTCGGCAAGGCCGATCCGGCGCTGGCGGCCGCCCCAACGCAAGGCGAGACGGGATGGACTACGACTTCGTCGTGATCGGCTCGGGCTTCGGCGGCAGCGTCTCGGCGTTGCGCCTGGCGGAAAAGGGCTACCGGGTCCTGGTGGTCGAACAGGGACGGCGCTGGACCGCCGCAAGCCTGCCGCACAGCAGCTGGGATCTGCGCCGATGGCTACGAGGTCGAAATCGTCTCGCGGCGCGGGCTATTCCGGCAGTCGCGGCGGCGCCTGACGGCGCGGGGCGTGGTACTCGCCGCCTCCTCCCTCGGCACCCAGGATCTGCTGTTCCGCCTGAAGGACCGCGGGTCGCTGCCGCGCATCTCCGATGCCCTGGGGGCACAGGTGCGAACCAATGCCGAATCCCTCATCGGCGTGCGTTACCCGCGTAGCGACGCCGACCTGTCCCAGGGCATCGCCATCGGCTCGGGCGTCTATCTCGACGAGCACACCCATATCGAGGCGGTGCGTTATCCCGCAGGCTCGGACAGCATGGGCCTGCTGACCACCCTGATGGAGATCGGCGGCAAGGGGCGGGGCCGGCGAACCGCCTGGCTTGCCGCGCTGTTGCGCCAATTGCTGACCCGGCCCCTCGCCACCGTCCGCGTCCTGTGGCCAGCCAATTTTGCCCGCGAAACCATGATCCTGCTGTGCATGCAGACCCTGGACGGCCACCTGACCATGCGCTGGAAGCGGCGATGGCTGTGGCCCTTCGCCAAACACCTGGCCACCGAAGGGACGAAGATCCCCGCCTTCATCCCCCAAGCCAACGCCTTCGCCGCCAAGGGTGCCCAGGCCACCGGCGGCGTGGCGCTGACCAGCATCAGCGAGATGCTGCTGACGATCCCGATGACCGCCCATTGCATGGGGGGCGCCGCCATGGGGCACAACCGCTCGGATGGGGTGTGCGACGGCCGGAACCGGGTGTTCGGCTACCGCAATATGTATATCTGCGACGGGTCGATGCTGGGGGCCAATCTGGGCGTCAATCCCAGCCTGACCATCACCGCCCTGACCGAGCACGCGATGAGCCACATCCCGTCCGCCGACCGGCAAAGCTGGGACGCCATCGGCGAGGAAACGTAGAGGAAGGCCGCTGAAACTGGCGCGCCCTGCTGGATTCGAACCAGCGACCTACCGCTTAGAAGGCGGTTGCTCTATCCGACTGAGCTAAGGGCGCGCTGCGCCGGAGGCGCGGAGGCGGTCAGAAGCGGCCGAATTCCAGCTTGTCGAAGCGGAAATTGTCGGCGTAGTTCTTCGGGCGGAAGCTCTTGCCCGGCTCGTCGCTGACCTGATAGTCGAGACCCTTGCGCCGGGCGAAGGCGATGGCTTCGTCGCGGGTGGCGAATTTCAGGCGAACCTGCTGGGTGGTGTCGACCGAGCCCAGCCAGCCCATCAGGCGGTCGGGCTGCTTGGGCGCCGCCGGTTCGTATTCCAGCACCCACTTGCTGGCGTTGCCGGCGGGGCCGGACTGCATGGCCGTCTTGGCCGGGCGGTAGATGCGGACCTGCATCGGGCGAGATCTCCGTATGGCGTCGTCGCAAGTGGCGAGGGCGAGGCCCCGCCCCCGCCTCCGGCTCGCCAAAACCGGGTTTCGCGAGCAAGAACAACGGGATCGGCCGGAACCGGCGCACCCTGCCCCTTTTTCGGGTCCATGGCTTAGCACGGACCCGGCCAAGCTTCAATGCGCACCTTCGACAGGCGGGCGGCAGCGGCGGCGCCGCTATCCATTCCATCGTTTTCTGTTATACAGGCCGGGCGTTCCTGTCGGATGTCGCGACGGGTGAGCACGTGATAGACGCTAGGGCGCACCGCCCTTAGGAAGCAAGGTCCTTTCCATGCAGCCGACCGCCCCCGCCCCACAAGTCCCGGCGCCGCCCGTGCTTGGCCGTCCCCTGACCTTCATGATGGCGGCGGCCACCGGCATCGCGGTGGCCAACATCTATTACAACCAGCCGATGCTCGGCCTGATCGAGCGGGCCTTTCCGGCGTCGCCGCTGACGCATCTGGTCCCGACGGCGACCCAGTTGGGCTACGCGGTCGGCTTGTTCTTTCTGGTCCCCCTTGGCGATCTGGTCGAGCGGCGGCGGCTGATCGTCATCCAATTCCTGATGCTTGCCGCCGCCCTGGCCGCGGCGGCGTCGGTCCCCAATGCGCTGGTCCTGGTGGTGGCCTCGGCCCTGGTGGGGGCGGGCGCCACGGTGGCGCAGCAGGTGGTGCCCTTCGCCGCCGCCCTGGCCAGCCCGGCCACGCGCGGGCGCACCATCGGGACGGTGATGGCCGGCCTGCTCTGCGGCATCCTGGTCAGCCGCACGGTGGCCGGCGTGGTGGCGACCCATGGCGGGTGGCGGGCGATGTTCTGGCTGGCCGTGCCCCTGTCGCTGGCCACGGCGGCGGCCATGGCCCGCCTGCTGCCGTCGGTGGCGCCCAGCGCGGGAATCGCCTATGTCGACGCCATGAAATCCCTGGCCGGGTTGTGGCGGGCCCAACGAACCCTGCGCATCAGCACGGCGACCCAGGCGGGGTTGTTCGCCTCCTTTTCGGCGTTCTGGACCATTCTCGCCCTGCACCTTCAAGAGCCGGCCTTCGGCCTGGGCGCCGACGCCGCCGGGCTTTTCGGCATCGTCGGGGTGATCGGAGTGATCGCCGCCCCGCTTGCCGGCCGACTGGCCGACCACAAGGGACCCGGCCTGGTGATCGCCCTGGGCGCGGCGACCACCCTGGCGTCATGGGTGGTCTTCGGCCTGTGGAACAGCGTGACCGGCCTGGTGGCCGGCGTCCTGCTGCTGGATTTCGGCGTCCAAAGCGCCATGGTTTCCCATCAGCACATCGTCTATGCCCTCGATCCGGGCGCCCGCAACCGGCTCAACACCATTTACATGACCGGAATGTTCCTTGGCGGCTCGTTCGGCTCGGCGGGCGCGACCCTGGCCTGGTCGGCCGGTGGCTGGCCCGCCGTCAGCGCATTCGGCGCCGCCGTCGCCGCCGCCGCCCTGCTGCTCCGGCTGATCGGCGCGGAAAAAGAACGGCGGGGGGGCGTGTGTCGGCAACGACCATAGGTGGGGCGGAGACGAAGCTTATGGCCAAAATTACTTGATGGCTGCCCTGGGGGCGGATTGGGTCACGATGATCTAGACGCTCCTCTCGTTTACTTAATTTGCATGATGTCGACGGAATGATAATTTCAGACGGCGATGTATCGGTCATCTTCGCTGAAGGCGATGCCGTCACCCACCAGGGATCTCCTTACGTTCTGATCTTCTAACTCCTGCGCAGATAATGACGTAATATCGAGGGTGCGGAGGTCGACCGAACCGCCCCTATTCCGCTGGCGTGGGCCGCGGGCGCGGCCGAAGGCGCCCGGCCAGGGCGGCGAACATCGGTCCCAGCTTGACGATGAAATCATAGGCCATCAGCAGCGCCGCGATGGCGAAGGGCACGTCGCCGACGAAGCGCAGCCACTGCCACAGCAGGGTGGTGTCGTAGAATTGCAGGCTGCGAGCATAGGCTAGGCCGTGGCCATAGACGGCGTCCAGTTGCGGCCAGCCGATGGGGAAGAAATTGAGGAGCCGCACCAAGCACTTGGCGGTGTAGTCCTCGCCGAAATACGAGCCCATGCCGTAGATGCTGCCGTAATCCATCAGGTCGGCCCGCTGGAACGCCCCCTTGCCGGCGACGATGTCGCCGGCCGTCATCAGCACCGTGCCATCGGGGGCGGCGAAGTGCTCGGGCCGAGGCGGCGCGCTCTCATAGGTGACCTTGGTGGCCCACCGAAGAAGGGAGAACGTAACCACGGCGATGGTCAGCAGCACCCATTTCAGCACGTTGCTGATTCGATCCCCGGTCATCTGTTCGGCGGCGCCCGGCATCGTCGGATCCTTTCTGCGAGCGGGTCAAGCCCATCGAGCAACCCCTCGTCCGCTGAGCAGCCCCGGAAGTCGCGCCCCGGGAGTAACTGGCAATCCGGTAAACACGCCAGACCGCCCGAAGGGGCCAACATCCAAGGTGTAGCGAGTCCAGACCGGATGCCGGGAGGCGGGAGCCGCCATGTCCGCTGGGGAAGGCCCTGGGGGATCAGGCCGGCCCCCGCGCTCTCGGGGAATGTCTCCGCCGCGCCGAAACCTCGGACGGAGGCCGGCTGTTTGATCGGTGGTTGATGGCATCCATCCAGGAGGTATCATGCCGGCCAGCAATTCGGGGACCAGCGCCGCCAGCGCCATGGCGGCCAATTACGCCAATCTGGCCAACACCCTTGCGTTCAGTGGCGGCGGCGGCACCATCTCGCAGTCCAACACCGTGTCGCAGAACGCCAATGCCACGGCGCAGGCGATCCAGGGGAACGCGCCGCAGAGCGCCGGGGGAACGCCGCAGCAATTGCAGACCGCCACCGGCGCCGGAACGCTAAACACCCCCGCGCCGTCCAACAGCGCCCATATCCTCAATCCATCCAGCGTCGTTCACGATTTGCAGGTGTTGTTCCAGGCCGACAACCTGGTTCACTCGATCCAAAGCCAGATCCAGCCCCTGGTCGCGGTCCACGAATCCATCACCATCGGCACCGAGACGGTGAATTTCGACACGGTGAACAATGAATTGGCCCAGATCGACCATCTGCTGACCACCAATCTGTTCTTCTGAGCGGCAGGGCGAGGGTCTCGGCCGTGGATCCCGCCGCCGAAAGCGTCTGGGGCCTGCGCCTGCCGCGGGTCGAGGATTACGCGCCGCTGATCGGGGACGCGGCGGTCGAACGCCTGTTGGCCAAAGCCGGGCGCCTGCGCGACCGCCGGGTCGTCCACGTCAATTCCACCTATTACGGCGGCGGCGTCGCCGAATTGCTGTCGGCGCTGACCCTGCTGATGAACACCTCGGGCATCCGCACCGATTGGCGGGTCATCCAGGGCCGGCCCGATTTCTTCAGCATCACCAAGAAGATCCACAACGCCCTCCAGGGCGAGGCGATCAACCTGTCCAGCCTGAAGATCCGCATCTACCACGAGGTTCTGCTGGAGAACGCGGCCCGCATCCCGTTGGACGACAGCATCGTCGTGGTGCACGACCCCCAGCCTTTGGGACTGGTGGCGCTATACCGCAAGACCGGACCATGGATCTGGCGCTGCCATCTGGACCTGAGCGGGCCGCAGCCGGCCCCGTGGACCTTCTTGAGCCAATACATCCGGCGCTACGACGCCGCGGTGTTCAGCCTGAAGGAATACGGCCAGGACCTGCCCATTCCGCAATTCTTCTTCATGCCGGCCATCAATCCCTTCAGCGCCACCAACCGCCCGATGACCGATGCCGACATCGACCGGCGGCTGGCCCATTACCGCATCCCGACCGACCTTCCCCTGGTCGTGCAGGTGTCGCGCTTCGACCGCTGGAAGGACCCGGCGGGGGTGGTGCGGGCGTTCCGGCTGGCGCGCCGCGAGGTGGACGCCACCCTGGTCCTGGTGGGCAACGTCGCCACCGACGACCCCGAGGGCCAGGGGATTTTCGAGGCCATGCTGGGCTGCCAGGAGGAACGGATCATCGTCCTGTCCTGCCAGGACACCGCCCTGGTCAATGCCCTGCAACGCCGGGCCGCCGTGGTGTTGCAGAAGTCCCGGCGGGAAGGCTTCGGTCTGACGGTCGCCGAAGCCATGTGGAAGGGCACGCCGGTGATCGGCGGCAATGTCGGCGGCATCCGCCACCAGATTCGCGACGGCCGCAACGGCTTCCTGGTGGATACGGTCGAACAGGCTGCGGCACGCATCGTCCAGGTGCTCAAGGACCCGGCACTGCGCCGCCGGATGGGCGATGCCGCCCACCGGACCGTCCGGCGCCGCTTCCTGCTGCCCCGCTACCTCGAACAATACCTGGACCTGTTCGGCGCCTTCGAAGTCCGGTTCAGCGTGAAACCGCTCCGTACCTCGCTCATTTCGGGCAGGGGTAGGCCTGGGCCAGGAACTCGAACATGCCCTCCACCGGCGGCTTGTCCATCACCGCCGGATTGCCCCGGCCCCAGGCGATGAAGCGTTCCACCGTCTCGTTGCGGCTGGGGGGCGGGTTGGGCGGACAGACCAGCGGCTTGCCCCCCTCAGCCTGCGCCGACACGGTGTGATAGCGGTAGGCCCCCACCATGAATCCCTCGCAGAAATTGACCGCCGCGGTATAGAGCGGCTCGCCCTTCGGGGTCGCGCACAGGTCGATCAGATCGCCGGTGGTCTTCACCAGGAAATTCGCCTCGGTGACCGCCAAGCCGGGGGCGGCGGGCCATGCGGCCGCGGCCAAACACAAGCCTATCAGGCACGCCGTTCCGATCCCGGACCTCATGCTGCGCCTCCTCCGCTGCCTCTGCCATCCCCGGCCAGATCGTACGGCGCGCAAGCGACGGCAACATTCCCCCACCCCTGCGCACCGCCGCCCGCCCAAGCGCACCGCGCGGCCCACACGACCGGGGCCGCCGTGTTGATGAGCCCGGCGCGAAAAGGTTTGAGCGCCATTGCCCTATGGAATGCCGTCCCCCCATTTCCCCGGGACCCCCATTTCCCCGGGGTAACGGCAACGGAGCGCCCGGCGATGCAGGCCCCGTCCGCTCAGGACGCTTCCACCGGACTCCCCGTGGCCGGCGAGCCCGCGGCGCGCTGGCGGCGTGGCGAGGATGGTGAACTGGCGGTGGAACTGATGGGGCCGTGGCGGTCGGCGGCGGCGCTGCGAGCCGGCGAGACCATCCTGCGGGCCTTGGCGGCGGCGCCGAAGCCGGCCCGGGTCACCGTGTCGGCCGGCGCCCTGACCGGGTGGGACAGCGCCTTCGTCGCGGTGCTGATGCAGGTGCGGGACAGTTGCACCCGCGCCGCCATCCCGCTGGCCTGGTCGGAGATGCCGGCCGGCGCCTCGCGGCTGGTCGGCCTGGCTTCGGCGGTCCCCGAGGCGCGGGCCGGCCGCCACGGCGGCCCCGCCGGCTCGCCGCTGGCCCGGCTGGGCCGGGCCGCCCTCTCCCGCCTGGACGCCTGGGGCGGGACCGTACACTTCCTGGGACAGGTGGTTCTGGCCTTCGGCCGGCTGGCGCGCCGACAGGCCCGGTTCCGGCCGGTTGATCTGTGGCGCACCGTCCTGGAGACCGGCGCCCAGGCATTGCCCATCGTTGCGGTCATCACCCTGCTGGTCGGCCTGATCCTCGCCTTCATCGGCGCCGTCCAACTGTCCCAGTTCGGCGCGTCCATCTATGTCGCCGATCTGGTCGGCCTGGCCATGACCCGTGAGATGGCCGCGGTGATGACCGCCATCGTACTGGCCGGCCGCACCGGCGCCAATTTCGCCGCCCAGTTGGGCACCATGCAGGGCAACGAGGAGATCGACGCCCTGATCACCCTGGGCATTCCGCCGGTCGAATATCTGGTGCTGCCACGCATGCTGGCCCTGGCCCTGATGATGCCGCTGCTTTACGTCTACGGCTGCTTTATCGGCCTGTTCGGCGGCTATCTGGTGGCCACCGGCATGCTGCATCTGTCCAGCGTCGCCTACATCGACCGGACGCGGGCGGCGGTGCATCTGGCCGATTTCATGATCGGCTTCGTCAAAAGCGGGGTTTTCGGCCTGCTGGTCGCCTTCGCCGGCTGCCAGCGCGGCATCGAAGCCGGACGCAGCGCCGCCGCAGTCGGCAAGGCCGCCACCTCGGCGGTGGTCAGCGGCATCGTCTATATCATCGTGACCGACGCGCTGTTCTCGGTGCTGCTCAACATCCTGAAGATCTGAGGCGCGCGATGGAATCCCCCGTCCCGCCCCCCTCCCCCCGCATCGCCGTCCGTAACCTGACCATGCAGTTCGGCAGCGTGGTGGTACAGCGCGACATCAGCTTCGACGTGGCGCCGGGCACCGTCTTCGTCGTCATGGGCGACAGCGGCTGCGGCAAGAGCACGCTGCTGCGCCACATGGTGGGCCTGTTGCAGCCGGCGGCCGGCGACGTGCTTTACGACGGCGAAAGCTTCTGGCGGGCCGACGAGGCGCGGCGCCTGGCCATCAGCCGCCGCTTCGGCCTGCTGTTCCAGAGCGGTGCGCTCTGGAGTTCCATGACGCTGGCCGAGAACGTCGCGCTGCCGCTGGAGCAGTACACCGCGCTGACACCGGCGGAGATCGCCGAACTGGTCGAACTCAAGCTGTCGCTGGTCGGGCTGAGGGGCTTCGGCGAATACTATCCCGCGGAGATCAGCGGCGGCATGCGCAAACGCGCCGGGCTGGCCCGCGCCATCGCCCTCGATCCCGACATCCTGTTCTTCGACGAGCCGTCGGCGGGCCTCGACCCCCTGTCCTCCCGCCGCCTGGACGACCTGATCCTGGAACTGCGCGACAGCCTGGGCGCCACGGTGGTGGTCGTGACCCACGAACTGGCCAGCATCTTCGCCATCGCCGACGACGCCATCTTCCTGGACGGCGAATCGCACACCGCAACCGCCCGGGGCGATCCCAGATGGCTGCTCACCCATTCGCCCGTCGCCAAGGTGCGCGATTTCCTGGCCCGCGGGCACCCGGCCCCCAAGGCCGCCTGAAGGAGGCAGACATGGCCGTGCGCGCCAATCCCACCGTCATCGGCGCTTTTGTCCTGGGCGGACTCGTGCTGTTCATCGTCGCCCTGGTCCTGTTCGGCAGCCTGGACATATTCAAGGACAAGACCCGCTGGGTAACCTATTTCGACGGATCGGTCGAAGGGCTGACGGTCGGCGCGCCGGTGAATTTCCGCGGGGTGCGCATCGGCAGCGTGACCGCGGTCAAGCTGGTGGTCGACGTCCGCAAGCTTCAGGCCCGCATCCCGGTCTACATGGAAATCGACCGCAACCTGATCACCTGGGCGGGCGGCGTGGACAAGCGGCTCCGCCCCGAGCAGGTGGTGGCGGCCGGCATGCGCGCCAAGCTGGCGATGCAAAGCCTGGTCACCGGCCAGATGACCATCGACCTGGATCTGCTGCCCAATACCCCGGCCAAGCTGGTGGGCGCCGACACGTCGGTCCCCGAGGTGCCCTCGATACCGTCCGACGTGGCGGTCATCAAGGAACGGCTGGAGAAGCTGCCCATCGAGGCGGTGGTCACCCACATCGACACCCTGGCGCAAAGCGTCAACCGCCTGGTCACCTCGCCGCAGGTGGACCAGAGCCTGAAATCCCTGAACGACACGCTGGTGGAGATGGAACAGTTGATCTCGCAACTGGGCGAGACGGTGATCCCCCTGGTCCGCCAGGCCACCATCAGCCTGCGCGATCTGTCGACCGACGGTCGGGCGACCCTGGGCGAATACCGCAAGCTGGCCGGAACCGGCACCGCCGCGGTGGGTGACCTGCGCACCTCGCTCAGGACCGCCGACCAGACGCTCCAGCAGGCCCGCGCCACCCTGTCCAGCATCAACAGCCTGGTGGCCAACGACACCACGTCGCGCGCCGATATCGAGGCCGTCCTCGACAACCTCAACCGAACCAGCGAATCGCTGCGCTCGTTCGCCGATACCCTGGAACGCAACCCCAACGCCTTGCTGCTGGGGCGGTGATCGCGCCGAACCGGGTGATACACCGCATTCCGGATGCGGTGGCAACCTATCCTTTAGGCTGGCTGGACCATTCCGGCAAGGCGGCATTATGTCAGGGCCTTTCCTTATGTCTCGCGGCGCGTATACCGACGCGCGAGCCGAGAACGGGCCCGGTCCTACGGGTCTGGATGCATGGACCGCCAAGCAGGCGAAGACGGGAGTGTGCCATGACGGGGCGTGTGCGCTTGCTCTCGGCTGGGTTGCGCGCAATGGAGTTGGTTACCCGCACCAAGGGACTGGATGCCGACCAGTTGGCCGAGGCTGCCTGGCGCAGCATGGGCCGGCCCGACGTCGCCTTCGACGACGTCCTGCCGGCGCTCGACCAGCTTCTCCAGGCCGTCGAGGCCGAGGCCGAGCTTTCGGCGCTGGGCCGCCACGCCACCCGTTGGGATGTGCGCCGCCTGCTGCTCAACCTGCTGCGCTTCCGCATCGAGGAAAAGCAGCACCCCGGCATCCGCGACGAGCCGGTGGCAGCCCCCCTGTTCATCACCGGCATTCCGCGTAGCGGCACCAGTTCCCTTCATCGCCTGATGACCGAGGACCCTGCCGCCCAGGCGCCGTTGTGCTGGCAGACCATCTTTCCCTATCCCGAAATGGGCCGGCAGGCCGGCGCCGCGGACCGCCGGGTGCAGCGGGTCGATATCCAGCTTCGCCTGTTCTCGGCGCTGTCCCCGGCCATCCGCAGCATCCACCCCATTTCCGCCGGGACACCGCAGGAATGCACCGAGATCACCGCCCATGTCTTCCGGAGCCTGCGGTTCGACACCACCTACCAGATCCCCTCGTACCGCCGATGGCTGGCCGCCACCGGCCACCTGGAGGCCTACCGCTTCCATAAGACCTTTCTCCAGCACCTCCAGCATCAGGCCGGCCGCAAACGCTGGGTGCTGAAATGCCCGGATCATGTTTTCGCCCTGGACGCCATCGCCCAGGTCTACCCCGACGCCCGCTTCATCTTCGTCCATCGCGATCCGGCCAAGGTCATCCCGTCGGTGGCGCGCCTGACCGAAGTCCTGCGGATTCCCTTTGCCGCCCGCCTCCACCCCCTGGACATCGGGCGGCAGGTGATGGAGGACTGGGCGCGCGGCTGCCAAATCATGGTGGACACGGACCGGCGCGCGGCCATCCCACCGGCCCAGGTGATCCACGTCCGCTATTCCGACATCGCCTCCCGCCCGCTCGACACGCTGCAGCGCATCTACGACCATTTCGGACTGCCCCTGACGTCCGCCGCCGTGGAGAAGGTGAGCGAGCGGGTGAACCGGGCGCCGCGCGGCGGATACGGGACCAACAGCTATCATCTGGAACCGTTCGGCATCACCCCGGAGGAAATCCGCGAGCGGTTCCAGCCCTATATGGACCATTTCGACATCGAGCCCGAGACGTCGCGGGCCGCCCCGCCGATCCGCCCGTCCCGCGTCGCCCTGTAGGACGGCGCCCGGCGTATTCAGCCGAAGTCTTCAGCCGAAGTCTTCAGGCGGAATCCCCCGGCCCGATGGTCACCTTCACATCGACCGGCGGCGCGGCGCAGGGCGCCGAGGCCACCAGGACCCGCGCGCCGGCCGCCGCGAAGTCGGCGGCGTTGGCCGCGTTGATCCCGCCGGCCGCCACCGGCTCGGCCCCCCGCCCGGAAGGCGATGACGGCCGGCCGGCCCGACAGGCCCAGGCCGCGGGGATGTCCCGGCCCCTGTTGAAAATGTGAGGTAGGCGTTGCTCGCCTTGAGCCGATAGGCTCGGGGTGTCGAATCCGCGAAGGAAAGCAACGCCATGAAGAAATCTACCACATCGGC
>JAKAFA010000108.1 GCA_021818185.1 Pseudomonadota bacterium
CCTCCCCCCGGAGGGGGCCTTTTTCGGCTTTGGAGGGTGCCATCGGCGTCTTTCCGCCCGACCGGGGAGGCCGGCCGCGCAGGTGGCCAAGGGGGATGGCCGGCGAGGACGCCGGGGCCAGATCACAGGGATCTCCCCAGCGAAAGGCTGCCATCATGCCGTGCAATGCCGCCAAGGGTAACATCTCCGACGAGATGATCCGCGAACGCGCCCACTGCATCTGGGAGCGTGAGGGGCGGCCCGTCGGCCGCGACCGGGAGCATTGGGAAATGGCCCGGGCCGAACTGGCCGAGGAAAAAATGCGGGAGGCCGTCTCCCAGCCCGATGCCGGTGATGCGGGCGATGATGCCGCCCGGCCGCGCCGCCGCCGTACCCGCGCCAGGGGCGGCTGGTCCCCGCCGTCCGACACCTCCTCGGCCGGCCAGGGTTAGGCGCCCCGCCGCCTTACGTGTGCCGGGCGAGGGCCATTTGTCGTAAGGAGCAGATCATGCATGTCCGCAGTCCCGCCTTCATCGCCGGCGGCGATATTCCCGTACGCTACACCTGCGACGGCGAGGATCTGTCGCCACCGTTGGAATGGGGCGGCGAGCCGCCCGGCACCCGCAGCTTCCTGGTGGTCTGCGACGACCCCGACGCGCCCCATGGCACCTTTCATCATTGGATCGCCTACGACCTGCCGCCCGGCTGCCATCGGCTGGAGGAAGGCGAGGGCGGCCGGGCCACCACGCCCCAGGGCCGCAACAGCTTCGGCAATACCCGCTACGGCGGGCCGTGTCCGCCCCACGGCCACGGCACCCACCATTACCATTTCCGCGTTTCCGCCCTGGCCGTCGATCATCTGGCGCTGCCGGGCGAGACCGATTACCGCGCGGTGATCGCCGCCGCCCGGCCCCATGTGCTGGCCGAGGCCGAGGTGGTGGGCTGCTACCAGCGCGCCTGACCGGCGCGCTTCAGGCGGCAGCCGCCGCTTCGGCCGGCGGGCGCGGAAAGACCATGCGCACCCGCAATCCGGGATGGTTGTCGTCGAGGAACAGGCCTGCCTGGTGCAGGCGGGCCACCGCCTGGACCAGGGACAGGCCCAGGCCGTTGCCCGGCGTCGAGCGGGTGGCGTCCAGCCGCACGAAGCGGTCGAGGACACGGCCGCGCGCCTCTGCCGGAATGCCCACGCCGGAATCGGCCACGGCGATCTCCACCGCCGGCTCCGACGGGTGGGGGGCGACGGTCACCGTCACGGTGCCGCCGGCCGGCGTGTACTTCACGGCGTTGTCCACCAGATTGGCCAGGGCCTGGAACAGCAGGTGGCGGTCGCCCTGGATCGCCAGGCCGGGGTCGGCGCTGGCCGCCAGGACGATACCCTTTTCCTCGGCCAGCGGTTCGTAGAGTTCGGCAACGTCGGCGGCCAGCCGGGCGGGGTCCAGTGCCTCGAACTGGTGCAGGCGGGCGCCGGATTCGGCGTGCGAGATGGTCAGCAGGGCGTTGAAGGTGGCCAGCAGGTTGTCGGCCTCGGCCAGGGTCGCTTCCAGCACCCGCCGGAAGGTATCGATGTCGGCCTTACCCATCAGGGCCAGGTCGATGCGGCCGCGCAGGCGGTTGAGCGGGGTACGCAGGTCGTGGGCGACGTTGTCGGTGACGGTCCGCACGTTGTCCACCAGGCCCTCGATCTCGTCCATCATCTCGTTGAAGGCTTGGGCCAGCTGGTCGAATTCGTCGTGGCCGTGGGACAGCACCATGCGGCTTTTCATGTCGCCGTCGATGATGCGCCGGGCGGTGCGGCTCATCGCCTCGACCCGCTGCACCATCTGGCGGCTGGTGAAATAGCCGCCGACGATGCCCAGCAGCACGGTCAGCGCCAGGCCCCAGCCCAGCGCCCGGTTGATGGCCGATTTGATGCGGTGCGCGTCGTACAGCGAGCGGCCGACCAGCAGGTGGTAATTGTCGGCCAGGGAGTAGGTGCGGGCCATCACGTCGGTATTGAAGGTGGCTCCGCCGTTGTACTCGGCGCGGAAGATCAGCCAGCCGTCGGCATCGGGGGTCTGGGCCGGCCAGTTGTAGAGGTTGCCGGCCAGGCGGTGGCCGTCCGGGGCGATCAGCAGGTAGACCGACCGGCGGTCGGCGTCCTCACGGGTGCGGTCGGTGACCAGCTCGGCGAGGCCGTCTACCCCGCGCTCGCGGTATTTCTCGGACAGGCCGCTGGCGTCGGCCTCCACCGTCTCCTGCACCTGCCATTCGATGAACATCGAGGTGCTCCACGACACCAAGCCCAGGAGCGCGATGGCCGAAATGGTGAAGATGCCCAGATAGCTGAGCGCCAGCCGGAAGGTGGTGGCGTGGAACAGGTCAGCGGGACGCACGGAGCGAATATCCGGCACCGCGCACCGTCTGAATCAGGGGCTGCTGGAAATCCTTGTCCACCTTTTGCCGCAGACGGCTGATATGGACGTCGATCAGGTTGGTCTGGGGGTCGAAATGGTACTCCCACACGTTTTCCAGCAGCATGGTGCGGGTCACCACCTGTCCGGCGTGGCGCATCAGGTATTCCAGCAGCCGGAATTCCCGCGGCTGCAGGTCGATGGGCCGCCCCGCCCGCGTCACCGACCGGGCCAGCAGGTCCATTTCCAGATCCTCGACCTTCAGGCGGGTTTCCGGCGCCGCAGCATTCACCCGCCGGCCCAGCGCCTCGATGCGGGCCTGCAATTCGGCAAAGGCATAGGGCTTGACCAGATAATCGTCGCCGCCGGCCTTCAGCCCCCGCACCCGGTCGTCCACCTTGCCCAGGGCCGACAGGATCAGCACCGGGGTGGCGTTGCCGGCGGTGCGGATCGACTGGATGATCGACAGCCCGTCCAGGCCGGGCAGCATGCGGTCGACCACCATGACGTCGTAGCGTTCGGTGGTGGCGAGGAACAGCCCGTCGGTGCCGTTGCCCGCGGCATCCACCGTATGGCCGGCCTCACGCAGGCCTTTGGCCATGTAGGCCGCGGCTTCGGCGTCGTCCTCGATCAGCAGGATACGCATGACAGGTCCCAGGATGTTCGACCAGGGGGACCATAACGCGGTACTCCGGGCGGGAAAACACCTATATCGGTATGGCGGGCGAGGGGGCTACCCAACGAAAACCCCCGCAGCCGGGGGAGGACTGCGGGGGCTTTTTCGTAACCCGGCCAGGGGAAGAGCCGGGGGCATGTGCCTCCGAGGGGGGCGGGGCACATGCGGTCGGCGGGAGTTCGGAGCCGCCGGGGCCGGGGAAGAGGAGAACGGGGAGCGCTGAAACCGTCGTAACCTCTCCCTTGCCCTGTTGGAGATGATAATGGCCTTTCCAACCTTACCGCAGCGTTGCAGCGCCATTACGGATTGTTAATACCTGGGTCCTTGGTCAAGGTATTGAAAACGCTCCATTATTTCCTAGAGTTGCCCTTGACGGCCAATGGCCGCGCCCTAAATCGTAAGGTGCCGGGTTAATCCCGGCCGCGTGCCGCGGGGAGCGGGCGCGGGGCGTTCGCCGGCACGCCGCCGTTTCGGGGCGGGCCGGTCGACCGGTTCCGGATACTCCGGCTGCCGTCCGCCGCGCGCTCCGCCGCGCCGCGGCCCGGTGCCGTCCCCAGCGGCAGGCACCATGTTGAGCAGCAGGCGGCGCCGGCCGACAGGTGCCGCGGGAAGGAGAGCCGAGGCGCCATGCGCAACCCCTATGACGTCCTGGGCGTCAAGCCCAATGCCGGTGAGGCCGAGATCCGCAAGGCCTATCGCAAGCTGGCCAAGCAGTTCCACCCCGACCTCAATCAGGGCAACGAGGCGGCGGAAACCCGGTTCAAGGAGATCAACGCCGCCTACGATCTGTTGTCCGACACGACCAAGCGCAGCCGCTTCGACCGTGGCGAGATCGACGCCGAGGGCCACGAGACCTTCGCCCATGCGGGAGCCTCCGGGCCGGGCGGCGGCTTCGGGTTCGGCTTCGACCCGCGGGCCGGGGTGCGCGGTTTCCGATCGCGCGGCTTCGGGGCGCAGGGCGGACGCAACGATTTTCGCTTCGAGTTCGGCAGTGCCGGCGGCGAGGACATGAGCGACCTGTTCGCCCACATGTTCGGCGACGCCGCCGGGGCGGGGGGAGCGCGAACCCGCGGCCGCGACCGGCAACTGGAGATCACGGTGGAGTTCCTCGACGCCGCCAACGGCGGCAAGCGGCGCCTCCGCCTGCCCGACGGCCGCACCCTGGACGCCTCCATCCCGGCCGGCGTCGCCGACGGTCAGGTGCTGCGCCTGAAGGGCCAGGGCGAGCCGGGGCAGGCCGGCGGCCCGGCTGGCGACCTGCTGCTGACCGTGCGGGTGGCGTCCCATCCGCGCTTCCGCCGCCAGGGCGACGACATCCACGTGACGCTCCCCATCAGCCTGGGCGAGGCGATGGAAGGGGGGAGGATCCCGGTGCCGACCGTCAGCGGCCAGGTGACCATGACGGTGCCGGCCGGCTCCAATTCCGGCCGGGTGCTGCGGCTGAAGGGCAAGGGCATCAAGGGCGGCGACCAGTATGTGACTTTGCAGGTGACCCTGCCCGAGCCGCCCGACGCCGAGCTGGCCGCCTTCCTGCGGGACTGGGGCCGACGCCATCCCTACGACCCCCGTGGCGGGTCCTGAGCCGTGACCCGCCTCGACCCCGCGATCCTGGCCCGCCACCATCGCCGCAACCGGTTGCAGACCATCGGGGTTCTGGCCGGGATCGGCGCCTGGATGGCGCTGGTCGGCTGGCTGCTCGCCGGAGTCCCGGGGGTGGTGTGGGCCCTGGCCGGCACCGGGTTGCTGCTGCTGATCCAACCGGTCCGCTCGCCGCTGGTGTTGCGCGCCATGTTCGGGGCGCGTCTCCTCAATCCCGCCGAGGCACCGGGCCTGTCGCGGCTGGTCGCCGGCCTGGCCGACCGGGCCGGGCTGTCCCGGGTGCCGCCGCTGATGCTGATCCCCCGCTCCGAGATGGTGGCGTTGTCCATCGGCAACGGTTCCGACGCCGTGGTCGCGGTGTCGGGCGGGCTGGTGGCGGAACTTCCACCGCGCGAGCTGGCTGCGGTTCTGGCTCATGAAATCAGCCATCTGCGTCATGGCGACCTGCGCATCCTGCGGCTGGCCGAGGCGGCCGGCCGGCTGACCCGTTTCCTGGCCCTGTTCGGCGTGCTGTCGACGGTGCTGTACCTGCCGGCGGCCCTGGCGCTGGGGGTGGGAACGCCGCCGCCGCTGGCGCTGCTGTTGCTGGTGGCGGCGCCGGCCGCCAGTGACCTTCTGACCCTGAAACTGTCGCGGACCCGCGAATTCGAGGCGGATTTCGGCGCCGCCGAGTTGACCGGCGACCCGGAAGGGCTGATCCTGGCCCTGCGCCATATCGAACGGTTGCAGGGGAACGGATGGGAAAGCCTGATGCGCGGGCCCTCCTGGCTGGCGCTGATCCGTACCCATCCTACCACCGCCCAACGTTTGGCGCGGCTGGAGGAACTGGCGCCGCCGCCCCGGCCGAACTGGACGCTGCCGACGGACGTGCTGTTGCTGCCCGGCCTGCACCGGCCGGCCGCCAGGGAGCGGCGCCGGTGGCCGCGCGGGCCGTGGGGGTGAGGAGGCCGCTGCATCATCGAAGGCAAAGGCATAACCAAGAGGAGAGGCACCCATGAAGACAAGGCTTGCCGGGGCGGCACTGCTCGCCCTGTTCCTGGCCGGCGGCGCCCCGGCGGCCGTGGCGGACGAGGCGTTGACCAATTCCCTGACGGTGGCGCCGTTGGTCGAGAAGGTGACGCCGGCGGTGGTCAACATCCGCACCCGTACCGTCGAGGACGTCGAAAACCCGCTGTTGCAGGATCCGTTCTTCCGCCATTTCTTCAACCTTCCGGAAAACATGCCCCCCGAGAAGCGCGAGACCCAGGCGGCGGGGTCCGGGGTGATCGTCGATGCGGCGCACGGCTACGTGCTGACCAACAACCATGTGGTGGAAGGCGCCCAGCGCATCGACGTCACCACCAAGGACAACCGCACCTTCCGCGCCCGCCTGATCGGGCGGGACAAGGCCACCGACATCGCCGTGCTGAAGATCGAGGCCGACCACCTGCAACAGTTGCCCTTCGGCGACAGCGACAAGGCCAAGGTGGGCGATTACGTCCTGGCCATCGGCAATCCCTTCGCCCTGGGGCAGACGGTGACCAGCGGCATCATTTCGGCCATCGGCCGCTCGGGCCTGGGGATCGAGGGCTATGAGGACTTCATCCAGACCGACGCCTCGATCAATCCCGGCAATTCCGGCGGCGCCCTGGTCAATTTCAAGGGCGAGCTGATCGGGCTCAACACCGCCATTCTCGCTCCCGGTGGCGGCAATATCGGCATCGGCTTTGCGGTGCCCATCGACATGGCCCGCGCGGTGATGACCCAGTTGATCGAGCATGGCTCGGTGCGGCGCGGCCATATCGGCATCGCCATCCAGGACATCACTCCCGACCTGGCCCAGGCGCTGAACGTCAAGAAGCCGGAAGGCGCCGCGGTGGTGGACGTGCAAAAGGGCTCGCCGGCCGCCGCGGCCGGGCTGCAACGCGGCGACGTGGTGGTGGCGGTTGACGGCGCCCCGGTGCGCAGCGCCACCGAATTGCGCAACCGCATCGGGCTGACCCCGGTGGGCAAGACCGTGGAGCTGACCGTCGAGCGGGGAGGCCAGTCGCACACCGTGCCGGTTACCGTCGCTCCGGCGCCGCCCAAGCGCATCCGTCACCGCGCCCCGCCTGCCCAGCGGGATCAGGGCGGGTCGGGCCAAGAGGGGCCGGAGCCGGGCGGCGGGCAGTAACCGACCGGTGGGGCCGGGCTTCCGCCAGGGCGGAAGCCCGGTTCGGCCCCGTCACTCTTCCGGCGGGACCGGCCGTTTGCCGCCCTCGGGGCTGACGGCGACATAGGTGAAGGTGGCGGTGGTCACCCGTAGCGGGGTGTTGTCCAGGCATTGGCGGCGCACCCAGGCCTCGACCCGGATGGCGATGGAGGTCCGGCCGATCCGCACCACCTCGGTGTAGCAGCTCACCTCGTCGCCGACCTCGACCGGCTGGTGGAATTCCATGGCTTCGACCGCCACGGTGACCACCCGTCCCCTGGCTCGCTGGACGGCGTGCATGCCCCCGGCCAGGTCCATCTGGCTCATCAGCCAGCCGCCGAAGATATGGCCATGGGGATTGGTGTCGGCCGGCATGGCGACCGTTCGGATCGACAGCCGGCCGGTGCGTTCGGGGAATTCCTGGGGGGCCTCGGCCATATCCCGCTCCGGTTGACTAGATGTTGTGGCTCTTGCGGCGGTGACTACAGCATCCGCTTGCCTGCCCGCGCAAGCCCCTTATAATGCCCGCCATGTCCGATCTCTTCCAGCAGCTTGCCCCCAAATCCGGCGACTATTCCGCCAAGGATATCGAGGTTCTCGAGGGGCTCGAGCCGGTGCGCCGCCGTCCCGGCATGTATATCGGCGGCACCGACGACCGCGCCCTCCACCATCTGGTGGCCGAGGTGCTCGACAACGCCATGGACGAGGCGGTGGCCGGCCATGCCGGCTTCATCGACCTGGAACTGGCCGCCGACGGGTCCTGCACGGTGCGCGACAACGGCCGCGGCATCCCGGTCGATCCCCATCCCAAGTTTCCCGACAAGAGCGCGCTGGAAGTCATCCTGACCACGCTCCATTCCGGCGGCAAGTTCGGCGGCGACGCCTACAAGGTGTCGGGCGGCCTGCACGGCGTCGGCGTGTCGGTGGTCAACGCCCTGTCGGACCGCTTGGCGGTCGAGGTGGCGCGCGACCGCCAGCTCTATCGCCAAAGCTTCGCCCGCGGCGTGCCCCTGGGCCCGCTGGAGAATGTCGGCGCGGTGCAGAACCGGCGTGGCACCACGGTGATCTTCCACCCCGACGCCCAGATCTTCGGCGAGCGCGCCCGCCTGCGCCCGGCCACCGTTTACCGCATGGCCCGCTCCAAGGCCTACCTGTTCCGCGGCGTCAAGATCCGCTGGAAATGCGATCCAATCCTGCTGGAAGACGCCGAGATTCCGGCCGAGGACACCCTGCATTTCCCCAACGGCTTGGTGGATTTCCTTGCCGCGGTGGTCAAGGACCGCCCGCTGGTCACCCGCGGCTTCTTCGCCGGCACCGCCCCCCTGGCCGACGACATGGGGCAGGTGGAATGGGCCATCGCCTGGCCCGACGACGACGAGGACGGCTTTTCCAACACCTACACCAACACCGTCCCCACCCCCGAGGGCGGCACCCATGAACAGGGCCTGCGGACCGCCCTGACCCGCTCGCTGCGGGCCTATGCCGAGTTGGTGGGCAACAAGAAGGCGGCCGGCGCCATCACCGCCGACGACGTGATGGGCGGTGCCGCCGTGCTGCTGTCGCTGTTCATCCGCGACCCCCAGTTCCAGGGCCAGACCAAGGACAAGCTGGCCAGCCCCGAGGCCGCCCGCCTGGTGGACGGCGCCATCAAGGACCATTTCGACCACTGGCTGTCGGGCGACCCGGATTCCGGCAAGGCGTTGCTGGCCCGGGTGGTGGAGCGGGCCGAGGAACGCCAGCGGCGCAAACAGGCAAAGGAGACCAGCCGCAAGACCGCCACCAAGCGGCTGCGCCTGCCCGGCAAGCTGGCCGATTGCACCCGCCAGACCAATTTGGGCACCGAACTGTTCCTGGTGGAGGGCGATTCAGCCGGCGGTTCGGCCAAGCAGGGCCGCCAGCGCGAGACCCAGGCGGTGCTGCCGCTCCGCGGCAAGATCCTCAACGTCGCCTCGGCCAGCACCGACAAGCTGCGCCAGAATCAGGAGCTCAAGGACCTGATGGAGGCCCTGGGCTGCGGTATGCGCGACGCCTACGACGAGGAGCGCCTGCGCTACGAGCGGGTCATCATCATGACCGACGCCGACGTCGATGGCGCCCATATCGCCTCGCTGCTCATCACCTTCTTCTACCAGGAGATGCCCGACCTGATCCGCGGCGGCCACCTGTTCCTGGCCATGCCGCCGCTCTACCGCCTGTCCCACGGCCAGATCGTCGCCTATGGGCGCGACGACGCCCACAAGGAGGAACTGCTGCGGACCCGGTTCGCCGGCAAGAAGAACGTCGAGATCAGCCGGTTCAAGGGTCTGGGCGAAATGCCGCCGGCCCAGCTCAAGGAAACCACCATGGACCCGGCCCGCCGTACCCTGATCCGCGTCGCCCTGGGCCGGACCGAGGAAGACCACGAGGAAACCAAGTCCCTGGTGGAAACCCTGATGGGCCGCAAGCCGGAACTGCGCTTTCACTACATCCAGAAGCATGCAAGGTTCGTGCGGGATCTGGACGTATAGGAATCACTTGTCCGGGCTGCCGGCCCCCTTCAACGACGATTCCTCTGGCGCCGTATCACGCGGGGATGGGGCGGCTGCCGTGCAGGGTGATGCTGTTCATATGCCGCACCTCGCCTGCCGGATAGCCGTAGCCGTGATGCACCAGGCGCCGATTGTCCCACATCACGAGGTCCCCGTTTCGCCACTGGTGGCGATAAACGAAACGCTGATCGTCCAAGGCGGCGAACAGCATCTGCAACAGGTCTCGGGAGTGCGCCGGTTCCAGTCCATCGACGGCAACGGTGAAACGCGGCGAGATGAACAGGACCGGCCGCCCGCTGCCGGGATGGCGGCAGACGAGCGGATGGCGCATCGATGGAACGGCCCCCGCGATGCGTTCGCCCTCAGCCCGCACGGCATCGTCCAGGCGGCCGTCGAACATGAAATTGCGTGATTTGCTCCATTGATGCACGCCGACCAGGCCGGTCAACAGTCGCTGCATCTCGGCCGGCAGTGATTCGAACAGCAGGGTCAAATCGGAATAAACGGTGTCACCGCCGCTCGATGGGGTAACGACGTTGCTGAGCAGGGTGATCTTGTTGGGCCGCTCACGATATTGCGCATCGACGTGCCAAAGCCGGGCGTTGTCCTGGATGCCCATCAGCGGCATATCGTGACGTACCGCATTGGTCATGAACTGCACCCGGGGGTCGTCGGAGTGGTAGTAGACCAAGAGGTTCTGCCTGTTGGCTTCACCGGTTTCCGGCAGAGATGGGGTGTCCGCCCGTGTGATTGCCGCATCCGGCGCCGGCAATGGCGACGGTTCGCCGAAGCGCTCCGCTTCGCCAAAATTCTCGGCGAAGGCGAGGAATTGCCGGCCGGTCAGCGGCTGGTCGCGGAAGACCATGACCGGGTGGTCGAGGAAGAGCCGTTCGATCTCGGCCACCGTGTCGGGCGCCAGCGGCCGCGAGCAATCGAGCCCGGTGACTTCGACGGCGCCGGACGGGGAAAGGGGGCTGGTCCGGAAGCGTGCCGCCTTCGCGGCGGCCCCCCCGCTCCGGGCCGGCGGGCGCAGCTCGAGCTTGACGGCGAGGGCCGCGACTTCTGCGTTTTCGGGGGCGCTCGACGCCAGGGCCGAGGCCTCCGCCGAGGCTTCAGCCGTGTATCCCCGCGCCAGGAGGGATTCGGTCAGCTCCAGCCGGACGGGAACGTCTTGCGGCATCTCGGCGGCCAGATCCTTCAGCAGCCGCAGTTCTTCGCCGTGCTGGCCCGCCAGACGCAAGGCGCGTGCTAAATCCAGGCGCGCCGAGCGCGCGGCGGGGGGCAGGGACGCCAGGCGGGCGAAGCACGCCACCGCCGCGTCGAAATGTCCCCGTGAGACCTGGACGCGCCCCAGCGCGGCCAACACCTCCGTCGCGTCGGGATCAAGCGTCCGCGCCAGCCCCAGGACGGCGGCGGCGTCCTCGAGCCGGCCGCTGAGAGCCAGCGTGATGCCGAGGCCGAGATGGGCCTGAACCGCCGAAGGATCGAGGTCCAGGGCGCGACGGTAGGCGACCTCCGCGTCCGGGCCGCGTCCCAGCAGGCGCAACGCGTTGCCGAGATTGTTGTAGAGAGCGCCGTGGCGCCGGGCGGCATCCCCCCGGCGTTCGAGAACGTCTGCCGCCTGTTCCAGAACGGCCAGGGCGTCGATGGCGCGGCCTTCGTCCAGCAGGACCGTTCCCAGCAGGTGAAGGGCGTTGAGGTCCCCAGGTTGCAAGGTCAGGGCGGCGCGATACGTTTGTTCCGCCTCGGTCAGCTGCCCTTCGCGGTGGCGGGAAAATCCCGCGTCAATCAACTCGTCGAAGGTGTTCACTCTCTTCGCCCTCTTTTTCCGCGGAGGCCATCAGAAGACCTTATTCGTTTATTGTTTCAACTGTTTCACTCGTGTCGACAGGCATTGTAACGACATGTTTCCTGGCGAGGCTCGACGGCCGCCACCGGCCGCCGTCGATTGCAATGCCGATCCGGCTGCAATCCCCTGTCCCCATCGGTAACGAATCTGGTAAAACAGCGACATCATCGCCGAGCGCACCAGCGCGGGCGGCGGGGCGTGAGGGGCGGCGGCCAGATCATGGAGAACAGCATCCTTTCGGGTACGGGCGGCAGAGAGGCGAATCACCATGTGTTCGTCGAAATGCCAAATATTCCCCAACCGGAGCCCCCCTATCGGCTGATGCTCGAAGCCCAGCGGGGGATCGCCCTGCATCCGCTGATTCGTGACCGGATGGATCGCCTGATGCGCCAGCCGGCCGATGCGGCGCTGCTCATGGACCTGACGCTGGCCCTCCAGCTTTATGGCCGGCGCGAGGACGCGCTGGCCTATCAGAAATGCGCCCTGCAACTTTCCCGGCTGTACGCCGATCCGGCTCCCGGGCCGGCGGCCCTACGCCTGTTATGCTTTGTCGCTCCCGGGGATCTGTGGGCCAACATGCCCGTCGAACTTCTGGTGCATGGCAGCAATGTCAGCCTGTTCAAGCTTTATGTGGGACCCGGCGAGACCTTGCCGCAGTACCTTCCCGACCACGACGTGGCCCTTGTCGCGATCAGCGAAAGCGACGAGAACCGGGAGACATTGCGGCGCCTGGGCGACGCTCTGGCGGATTGGCCGCGCCCGGTGGTCAACCTTCCCGCCCATATTCTCCGGCTTTCCCGCGATGGCGTGGCCGAACTTCTCCAGGATATTCCAGGACTGGTGGTGCCATGGACGGTCCGCCTCTCGGCTCAGAACCTGACCCAGGCCCTGGCGGCCGGCTTGCTGCCCAATGACGCCTTTCCACTGATCATCCGGCCGGTAGGATCGCATGCCGGCAAGGGATTGGCCTGTCTGGCCGACACTGTTGCGCTGGTCGCCTATCTTGAAGGGGCGGCGGCGGAGCAGTTCTTTCTTTCGCCGTTTGTCGAGTATCGCTCGGCCGACGGGCATTACCGCAAATATCGCATCGCTTTTATCAAAGGCCGTCCGTTTCTCTGCCACTTGGCGATCGCCGAACACTGGATCGTGCATTATGGCGAGGCCGGGATGGACCGCGACGCCGACAAAC
>JAKAFA010000109.1 GCA_021818185.1 Pseudomonadota bacterium
CGGCTGCGGCGCCCTGGCCGCGGCGGCGGCGCGCGCCTCGGCGGCCGGGCGCAGCAGCGCGGGGGGGATGGGCAGCGGCGGGTTTTCGCGCCGCTCGGCCGGGGGGTCCAGATCGATGGTTCGCCGGCAAGGTCCGCGGTAATGGGTGGTCTGCACGAAGGGGCGCGGATTGAGCACCGCGGCCCGGATGCGCCGGAACAGGGCGTTGGCCGAAACCGGCTTGGCCAGGAATTCGGTCACGCCGGCATTGCGTGCCGCCAGTACGGCGCCGTCCTCACCTTCGCCTGATACCAGGATGACGGGGACCTGAACGCAGGGCACCGTGTCGCCGGCGCGGAGGGCGCGGGTAAAGGCGATTCCGCCTTCGGGCGGCAGTGCCCCGTCGGCGACGATCAGATCGACCGGCTGCTCGCGCAGGACGGCGAAGGCGCCCGGCGCATCCTCGGCCTCCAGCACCGAACGCAGGCCGAAGGAGCCCAGGGCCGATCGGACGAGCCTGCGGGAATACCGGCTGGCATCGACGATCAGCACGGTCAGCGGACTGAGGTCGAGATCGACGGTCATGGGCACGGCCCGGCCGGTGGAGGGATGGGACTTTGTACCTGCGCGCGACGATTCTGCCAAGGGTGCGCGGGCCGTTTCCCGCCTCGCGGCTTGACGCGCGGCGAGCCGGGGGGCTATGACCTCTCGGGTTAACGACTCCATCTTTCATTCGGAGGGTCTTGCCATGAGGCAAGCGGGCCAGGCCGCGCCGCCGTTTTCGCCCGTGCTGCTGCTGGGATTGGCACTCGAACCGGTCCGGCCGTCGCTGTTGCAGCCGGTGTTCGACGCCATGCTCAACCTGGTGCGCCGCCGCCATCCCGACATCCTGGAGCGGATGGCCGCCTATGCCGACGCGGTGATCTGTATCGATCCCACCGACCTGCCCTTCGCGCTGCTGCTCGAGCCCGATCCGGCGGCGCCCCGTCTGACCGTGCGCCGCGACGTCGATCCGGCCGAAGTGTCGGCCACGGTGCGCGGGCCGCTGGAGACCCTGATCGCCCTGGCCGAGGGCCGGGTGGACGGCGATGCGCTGTTCTTCTCGCGCCAGCTGGTGGTCGAGGGCGATACCGAGGTGGTGGTCGCCCTGCGCAATGCGGTGGATGGGGCCGGCATCGACCTGCTGGAGGATATGGCGACCGCGCTGGGGCCGTTTGGCCGGCCGGTGCGCGCCGTCGCCGGCGCGGCCCTCGGCCTGCTGTCGCGCCTGCGCCGCGACGCCGAGACTCTGCGCCAGGCGGTCATCGCCCCGGCCGTCCAGGGCGCCGAGATCCAGTCCGCCCGGCTGACCGAACTGGAGGCCGAGGTCAAGGCGCTGCGCAGGGCGGCGCGGCCCGCCCGTACGGCTCGGGGGCAGACGGCATGAGCACCGCCGCCGAACCGGCCCGCCCCGACCTTGTCCGCCCCGAACTGGTCTGCCCCGCCGGCACGCCCGCCGCCCTGAAAAGCGCGGTGGAGGCCGGCGCCGATTGCGTCTATGTCGGCTTCCGCGACGAGACCAACGCCCGCAACTTTCCCGGCCTTAATTTCAGCCGCAAGGAACTGGATGAGGGCATCGCCTTCGCCCATGCCCATGGCGCCAAGGTGCTGGTGGCCATCAACACCTTTCCCCGCGCCGGCCAGCCGGAGCTGTGGCACCGGGCGGTGGACGACGCGGCCGCCATGGGGGCCGACGCCCTGATCCTGGCCGATATCGGCCTGGTGGATTATGCCGCCCGCCGTCATCCCCAGGCGCGGCTGCACCTGTCGGTGCAGGCGGCGGCCTCCAATCCCGAGGCCATCCGCTTCTATGCCGAACGGTTCGGGGTGCAGCGGGTGGTGCTGCCCCGCGTGCTGACCGTCCAGGAGATCGCCGCCCTCAACGCCAAGATCCGCCCGGTGGAGACCGAGGTCTTCGTGTTCGGCGGTCTATGCGTAATGGCCGAGGGCCGTTGCGCCCTCAGTTCCTACGCCACCGGCCAGTCGCCCAACGTCAACGGCGTCTGCTCGCCGGCCGCCCATGTCCGCTACGTCGAACAGGCGGGTGGCATCACCTCGCAGTTGGGCGGGTTCACCATCAATCGATTCGGCCCGGGCGAGCCGGCCGGCTATCCCACCCTGTGCAAGGGCCGGTTCGTCGCCGACGGCAAGGCGTCGTACCTGTTCGAGGAGCCGACCTCGCTCAATACCCTCGGCATGCTGCCCGACCTGATCCGCGCCGGCGTCACCGCCTTCAAGATCGAAGGCCGCCAGCGCGGCCGGGCCTATGTGGCGGCGGTGGTGCAGGCGTTCCGCGCCGGCGTCGACGCCGTGCTGGCCGGGCGGCCGGTCCCCGACCTCGATCTCGACCGTATCACCGAAGGCGGCCGCCAGACCACCGGCGCCTATGAAAAGGCTTGGCGATGAACGCCTCCACCCTTCCCGTTTCGCCCTCCTTCCTGACCCTGGGGCCGGTGCTGTTCAACTGGCGCCCCGAGGCGTTGCGCGACTTCTACTTCCGCATCGCCGACGAAGCCGACCTCGACAGCGTCTGCGTCGGCGAAGTGGTGTGCTCGAAGCGCACGCCGTTCTTCGCGCCCTATCTGCCGGAAGTCATCGAGCGTCTGGCCGCCGCCGGCAAGGAAGTGGTGCTGTCGTCGCTGGCGCTGATCATGAGCGAGCGCGAACTGGATCAGGCGCGCGACCTGGCCCAGGGTGAGGGCTGGCTGGTGGAGGCCAACGACGTCTCGGTCGCCGCCATGCTGGCCGGCAAACCCTTCGCCGTCGGCCCGCTGGTCAATGTCTACAACGAAGGCACGCTGGCCTACCTGCAATCGCTGGGCGCCATCCGAGTTTGCCTGCCTGCCGAACTGTCGGCTCCGGTGATCGGCACCATCGCCAAGGCGGCGGCTGCCGAGATCGAGGTCCAGGCCTTCGGCCGCCTGCCCCTGGCCATCTCGGCCCGCTGTTACGCCGCCCGCGCCCGCAATCTGGCCAAGGATGGCTGCCAGTACGTCTGCGCCGACGATCCCGACGGCATGCCGGTGGATACGCTGGACGACGAACCGTTCCTGGCGGTCAACGGCACCCAGACCATGTCATACCACTATATGGACCTGCTGGCCGAGCTGGGCATGCTGCGCGGCCTGGGGGTGCGCCGCTTCCGCCTGTGGCCGCAGCAGGCGGACATGGTGGCGGTGGCCCGCCTGTTCCGCGGGGTGCTGGCCGGAACCCTCGAACCCGAAGCCGCCGCCGCCGAACTGGCGGCGCTGTGTCCCGGGGTGGAATTCGCCAACGGCTATATCCACGGCCGCGAAGGCCATGCGCTGGTCGAGGCCGACGACTGACGCGAAATTTTTGGGGGCGCAAAGGTCTTGGGGCCTCCCCCTTGTTCGCCCCTCGGGCTCCCGCTAAACTTGAAGGGACGGCAATGCGGATGGGGCGCGATGGCGGCGGTTGGGGACGACAAGGGTAAGAAGGGCGGCAAGAGCGCGGATGAGGACACCGTCATCCGTTTCGACCACAAGTTCTTCTCGTCGTTCGAGGATCTGTATTTCCGGATGACCGATTCCGGCGAGCCGGTCGCGGTGATCAAGCTGGCCAACAACGATGCCGTGCTGTCCTTCGAAGGCATGAAACGCGAATTCATGTTCGGCGAGGATTCACACGACGCCCGCATGCTCGCCAAGGTGGCCGCGGGGCTGATGTTTGTCCGCGGCCTGCGGCCCGGCGACGATCTGCCCAAGGAGCTGACCACCCGCGAGGCGTCGTGGACGGTGCAGGAGAAGCATGTCCTGATCGCCCGCCAGCGCCTGACCATGCAGTTGGTCACCTGGCTGACCGGCAACGAACACATCTTCACCTCGGTCGAGGAGCTGTTGCAGCTGGCGGAAGACCCGCAGGTCAAGAAGAACATCAACCTCGCCTTCTCGGAAGCCGCCGAGGAACTGGGCCTGGGGCGCGAGCGCCGTGAAGAGGTGGTGCGCTACATCGAATCCCTGGCGCACGAACTGGCCTTCATCGAAGCTGAGCGTGACATCTTCGTCGATATCAGGAAGATCGACGAAAAGATCCAGGGACTGCGCCGGCTGTATAGCGCCGACAAGGGCATGATCGACACCGTCGATCAGGTGGCCCGCCTGTCCCAGCGGGCGCTGAAGCTGTTCCAGGACTATTTCGATCAGGTCGACGCCCAGACCGGCGAGATCCTGGCCATGCTGAAGAACATCGACAATCAGATCGAATACATTCGCAACGTCCGCGACGAACTGCACCGCCGCCTGATCCCCTGGGAAGACGTCATCCGCATCTGGAAGACTGTCTTCGTTGTCCGCTCCGACGAGGTCACCAACCGTATCCGCGACATCTACCAATTTCTGGCGCCCCGCTATATGCAGGTCAACGAATGGGTGCTGGTGACCAAGCGCGGCTTCGAGAAGGCCAAGCCGCTGGGCGGGGTGATGCGCTGGTAGGGCGGGCATCCCCGCGCCGGAAACATTGATGCGGCCGGGCGTTCCGCCGATAATGCCGCCCTTTTCCGTCTTCGGGGTTCCGCCCATGGCCAACATCAGGACCAATCCGCTCAAGCTCAATCCCCTCCAGTGCAAGACCCTGGTGCTGTTCCAGGAACTGGCCCGCCACCCCGAAACCTCGACCCGGCTGGAGAACGGCGAGGTGTTCCTGTCGGCGCTGCCGCAGCCCCATGGCGACCATTTCCATGTCGGCGCCCGGGTGGTGCTGACCCGCGATGCCAGCGGCCTGTCCAATCCGTCGGTGTGGGCGGCGCTGGAACGCAAGGGGCTGATGCGGGCCAGCTTCCCCATGGCGGTGACCTTGACCGTCGAGGGCCTGGGCTACGAAACCGGCATGACCAACGCGATCCTGCACGGCAGCGACCACTGAGCCGATGGCCTATACGGTCAAGGAAATCTTCGCGACCTTGCAGGGCGAAGGCGCCCAGGCGGGGTGTACCGCGGTGTTCCTGCGTTTCGCCGGCTGCAACCTGTGGAGCGGGCGCGAGGCCGACCGCGCCACCTCCCGCTGCCGGTTCTGCGACACCGATTTCGTCGGCGGCACGCGGTTCGCTGCGGCCGGGGAACTGGCGGCGGCGGTGGCCGCCGCCTGGCCCGGCGGTGCGGACAACCGCCTCGTGGTGGTGACCGGGGGAGAGCCGGCCCTGCAACTGGATGCCGCCCTGGTGGCGGCGCTGCACGGGCACGGCTTCCGGGTGGCCATCGAAACCAATGGCAGCCTGGCCCTGCCGCCCGGCCTGGACTGGATTTGCGTCAGCCCCAAAGCCGGGGTGCCGCTGGCGGTCACCGCCGGCGACGAACTGAAGCTGGTCTATCCCCAGGACGGGGCCCTTCCTGAGGATTTCCGCGACTTGGCCTTCACCCACTTTCTGGTGCAGCCCATGGACGGGCCGGACCGGGACGCCCATACCCGGGCAGCGATCGCCTATTGCCTCCGCCACCCCCAATGGCGGCTTTCGCTTCAAACCCACAAGATGATCGGCATTCCATGACCTACCGCGTCAGCCGCCGCATCGAGATCGATGCCGGCCACCGCATCATGACCCACGGCTCCAAATGCCGGCACCTGCACGGCCACCGCTACGCCATTGAGGCGGTCTGCGAAGCCGGCTTCCTGCACCATGCCGGGGAGCAGACCGACATGGTGGTGGATTTCGGCTTCCTCAAGGAGGAGATGGTCGCCGCCATCGACCGTCCCTGCGATCACGGTTTTATCGCCGCCCTCGCCGACCGCAACCTGCTGGCGATGTTCGCGCCCGGTCCGGATGCCGGCGCCTGGCTGGACCGCCTGGCCGCCGAAGTGGAGCAGGCCGGCGCGGCGGCCACCTGCGACACCCGCCTGGCCACCAAGCTGTATATCGTTCCCTTCCAGCCCACCGCCGAATGCCTGGCCCGCCACTGGTACCATCTGCTGGCCGAGCCGGTCCGCCGCCGCTCCGGCGGTGCCGCCCGCCTGATGGCGGTGCGGGTGTGGGAGACGCCCAATTGCGTTGCCGAATACGGGGAATAACGGGGCGGACCTATACCCCGCTCAGGAATTCCAGGTGCCACCGCAATTCGCCCGGCTGTAGCGGGTAATCGCCGCCCGGCCCGGCACGGAGGATCCGGCTGTGCGGCAGGCGCAGCAGCTTGCCCTGCAACTCCACCGCCAGGGCCATGGACATCCGGGCCTTCCAGGCGATGGCGACGATGCCCTTGATGCTCTGGGTGGACACCGCTTTCTTGACCACCGCCGTCTCCAGCCGGGAGAGAAGGGCCAGCGCCTCGATCACGAAGGCGTGGTCGCCGCCGGCCAGCGCGGTGTCGATGGTGGTTTCGTCCAGCTTGCCGGCGGTGAACAGGGCGCGGGCCCGCGTCGTCGCGGTGGCGTCGTCGGCCGCCTTGCGCGCCTCCCCCTTGGCCGGGCCGTCGGCCGCCATCTCGTCCAGGCGCTTGCGCACCACCGTCGCCACCATGCGGGCGGCCTCCGGGTCCAGGTCGTGGCGTTCGGCCAGTTGGTTCAGCAGATTGGCGGCGACGAACCGCGCCAGTTTCTGTGCCGTCTTGGCCGGCAGGGCCGGGCGCGACACCAGCGGCTGGTGCCAGGATTCGATATCGGCGGCCCGGTCGGCCAGGCGGTCCAGCGTTTCCTCGCGGATCTGGGCCGAGGGGTTGCCGAGCAGAATGGCGATGGCGTCCACGTCGTCGGTGGCGGCGATGGCGTCGGCCACCGGGAAACTGACCCGCTGGCGGCGCGAAATGGCCGACAGCGCGCCGGGAATCGGGCTGGCGGCGATGATGGCCAGCAGGTCCTCGTCGCAGAGCACCGGCGAATATTGCAGCACCGGCCCGGCCACGGCGATCTCTGCGTCGCGGGCCAGGCGGCGGATCACCTCGGGCGGGGCATCGGCCACGTCCTTCAGCGCCTCGGACAGGATGGCGCGCACCCTGGGGATCTGGTCGCGCGCCAGCACTTCCAGCGCCTCGGCGGTCAGCTGGCTGATGCGGTCGCGGTCCTGGCCGCTGAGGCCGGGGGCCAGGCGGCCGATCTTGGCGGCGACGTCGCGGCGCACCGCCTCGTCGGCATCACGGGCCAGCAGCAGGTTGGCCTGCGGCGGGGCGGCATGGTTGCCGGCCACCCGCCGCCGGACATCGGGGGTGGCATCCTCCGCCAGGTAATAAAGGATCTCCGGGCGCAGATCCTCGCGGCCGGCCAGCGCGGCCCGCACCTTGGCGTCGGTATGGGCGGCCAGGTCCCGCGCCTCCTCGTAGGTCAGGGGCCTGCCGCGGCCCAGCAGGCGTTTCAGGAAGCTTGGCAGCATGCTCAACTCTGCCCCGGCGGCGGCGCCAGCCGCCAATCGCCCTTGCCGTCGCGCTTGACCTCGTACATGGCGTGGTCGGCGCGCGCGATCAGGTTTTCCAGGGTTTCGGACGCCGCCCCGGCATGGACCGCCACCCCCAGCGACATATGCAGCGGGCGCTCGGGCGTTCCCGAGAACCGACCCAGCGCCTTGCCCGCCGTCATCAGGTCGCGGCAGCGTTGCAGGGCGACTCCTTCGTCGGCGCCCTCCAGCCAGATGGCGAATTCGTCGCCGCCCAGCCGGGCCACCAGATCGATGGGGCGGGTGTGTTGCAGTAGGATGTCGCGCACCGCCAGCAGGGCCTGGTCGCCGGTCTGGTGGCCGTGGATGTCGTTCACCCACTTGAAATTATCCAGGTCGGCGTAGATCAGGGTGGCCGGCCGGGATTCGCGCGCCAGCCGCTGGAAGCGGCGGGCGATCTCTTCGAAGAAGGCGCGCCGGTTGAACAGCCCGGTCAGGGAATCGGTGCGCGACAGCCGCAGGATGCGTTCGTGGTTGGCGATCTGCTCGTTGGCCAGGCCCACCTGATTGGCCAGGTCGTCCACCAGCAGGCGGTCGTCGTCGCTCCAGGCCGGCCGTTCGCGGGCCCGCCACAGACAGATGGCGCCGTTGATGGAATGGCGGTATCGGGTTACCGCGGCCAGCACATGCCAGTTGGTCGGTTCGCCTTCGTAATGGTCGGCCGACAGGAAGGAATCCAGTACCGGCCGCTCGTCGCCGCAACTGCCGAACTGGGCGGCCAGCGAGAAGTCCGACGCATCGGGCAGGATGCGGAAGATCTGGCAGCCGGTGGCCCCCAGCGCCCGGCCGGTGGCTTCGGCGGCGGCGCGCAGCATGTCGGTCGGCTCGACCTCGTCGCGGATGGTCCGCACCACGTAGGACAGCAGGCGTTCGCGGTTGTTGGCCCTTACCAGGGCGGCATCGCGCAAGCGTTCCTGGGTGACGTCGCGGCACACCCCGCGGGCCCCGGCCCAGCCGCCATCCTCGCCGCGGATCGGCGTGGCCGAGGCCAGCAGGCAGGCCTCGGTGCCATCGGCCTGGCGCATCCATACCTCGGCATCCTCGACCGGCAAGGTGGCGGCGAAGGCGGCTGCTCCCTGGTCGCCTTCCTGCTGCACCACGAAGTCGTTGGGGTGGCGGCCGACCAGTTCGTCGGCGGAATAACCCAGCGCCCCCTTGGGGCTGACGAACACGAACCGGCCGTCGGGACCGACCTCCCAGGCGAAATCGCTGGAGATCTCCACCAGGTCCTTGTAGCGCTGCCGCGATTCCACCAGGGCGGAACGCAGGTTGCGTTCCAGCGTCACGTCGCGTCCCAGCACCAGGGTCCGGCCGTTGCCGGCCGGCAGGGCGGACAGTTCCAGGATGACGGTGCCGCCGCCCGGGCCGGGCAGGGTTTCAACCGTGCCTCGCGGCGGATCGGAGGGCGGGGCGAGCAGAACGTCCAGGCTGGGCAGGCGGCCTTCGGCGATGGCGCGGGACAGCGCGTCGGCGCGCGGATTGGCCGCCACGACCCGCCCGTTGTGGTCGAGCAATACCGCCGCACCTGGAAAGGCCGGCAATACCGATGCGTGCAGGCGGAGTTCAGTTTCTTCTTTTGCGCGATCTCTATGCGCTGGCGCGACCATTCGGGTCCATCCCTCGCCACCTCGTTTCTTTTCCTACCATAGCCGCGCCCGGTTAACGACTTGGAAAGTGAGCGGGGCTCTTGCGTTCCGCCCCCAGGCCCAGTACCTCTGGCAGATGCCTGCCTCATCGCTCGCCGATCCCCGCCGCGCCGGCTGCGGCCATGTCGAGACCTGGGTGTTCGATCTGGACAACACCCTGTATCCGGCCACCTCCAGCCTGTTCCCGCAGATCGACGTGCGGATGCGCCGGTTCATCGCCGAACGGCTGGGATTGCCCCCCGACGAGGCCTATGCGCTGCAAAAGCGCTATTACCGCGAATTCGGCACCACCCTGCGCGGGCTGATGGTGGTTCACGGCCTGGAGCCCGAGGCTTTCCTCGCCTATGTCCACGACATCGACCATTCGGTGCTGGTCCCCCAGGTGCGGCTCGACGCGGCGCTGGCCGGGCTGCCCGGCCGCAAGCTGATCTTCACCAACGGCACCGAGCGGCATGCGGTCAAGGTGCTGGAGCGCCTGGGCGTGGCGCGGCACTTCGAAGGCATCTTCGACATCGCCGCCGCCCGCTACATCCCCAAGCCGTCGCCCGAGACCTATGCGCTGATGGTGGCGCGCCATGGGGTGGCCGCCCCGGCGGCGGCCATGGTCGAGGACCTTCACCGCAATCTGGTGCCCGCCGCCGCCATCGGCATGACCACCGTCTGGCTGCGCCAGGCCGATCATCCCGATGCGACGGTGCTCGGCCAGGACGAGGCCGACCTCCCCCATGTCCACCATGTCGTCGAGGATCTGCCCGTCTGGCTGGAAGGCGTGGCGGGCGGAGCCGAACGCGGCCGGCGTTGACTCCGGCGGCGCACCGGGTATGGTGCCCGCAGGATTCCGACCACTGCCGCCAGGGATGCGCCCCATGAGTTTCGCCGATCTCGCCAAAGCCATCGACGCCGCCTGGGAGGCGCGCGACACCGTCACGCCGGACACCACGGGTCCCATCCGCGATGCGGTCGATACCGCGCTCGGCATGCTGGATACCGGCCACCTGCGGGTGGCGGAAAAGGTCGAAGGCGCCTGGGTCACCCATCAGTGGCTGAAGAAGGCGGTGCTGCTGTCCTTCCGCCTCAATCCCATGGCGCCCATCGCCGGCGGTCCCGACGGCGCCCCCTGGTACGACAAGGTGCCGTCCAAGTTCCTGGGCTGGGACGACCACACCTTCAAGAGCCACGGCTTCCGCGCCGTGCCCGGCGCCATCGTCCGCCGCTCGGCCTTCATCGCCCCCAACGTCGTGCTGATGCCCAGCTTCGTCAATGTCGGCGCCCATGTCGGGTCGGGCACCATGGTCGATACCTGGGCGACGGTCGGCTCGTGCTCCCAGATCGGCGCCAACGTCCACATCTCCGGCGGCGCCGGCATCGGCGGCGTGCTGGAGCCGTTGCAGGCCGGGCCGGTGATCATCGAGGACAATTGCTTCATCGGCGCCCGCGCCGAGGTGGCCGAGGGCGTCGTCGTCGAGGAGGGCGCCGTGCTGTCCATGGGCGTCTATATCGGCGCCTCGACCAAGATCGTCGACCGCGCCACCGGCGAGGTCCATATGGGCCGCGTGCCGGCCTATTCGGTGGTGGTGTCGGGCACCATGCCGGGCAAGGCGCTGCCCGACGGCAGCCCCGGCCCCGGCCTTTATTGCGCGGTGATCGTCAAGCGCGTCGACGAGCGCACCCGCTCGAAGGTGTCGATCAACGAGCTGCTGCGCGACTGACGGGCGCAAGGCCGTGCGCGATCCGTTGCCCCTCGCCCAGGCGCTGATCCGCCGGCCCAGCGTCACCCCCGACGATGCCGGCGCCATCGACGTGCTGATCGGGGCGTTGTCGGGGCTGGGCTTCACCTGCCACGACCTGACCTTCGCCACCGGCGGCACGCCGATCCGCAACCTTTATGCCCGGCTGGGGGAGGGCGGTCCCAACCTCTGCTTCGCCGGCCATACCGACGTGGTCCCGCCCGGCCAGGGCTGGACGGTTGATCCGTTCGGCGGCCAGGTTGTGGGCGACAGGCTGTTCGGCCGCGGCGCCGCCGACATGAAGGGGGCGGTGGCCTGCTTCGTCGCCGCCGTCGCCCGCTTCCTGGCCGCCGGGCCGCCGGCCGGCTCCATCTCGCTGCTGATCACCGGCGACGAGGAAGGGCCGGCGGTGGACGGCACGGTCAAGGTGCTGGACTGGCTAGAGGCGCGGGGCGAGCGGCTGGACTTCTGCATCGTCGGTGAGCCGACCAATCCCCGCCACCTGGGCGAAATGATGAAGATCGGCCGGCGCGGCAGCCTGAACGCCCGCCTGACGGTGTTCGGCACCCAGGGCCACGCCGCCTATCCCCACCTGGCCGACAATCCCATTCCCCGCCTGCTCGCCATGCTGAACCGCCTGACCGAGCGGCCGCTGGACGAGGGCTCGGCGCATTTCCAGGCCTCGACCCTGACCCTGACCACGGTGGATGTCGGCAACCCGGTCACCAACCTCATCCCCGCCCAGGCGCGAGCCGGCTTCAACATCCGCTTCAACGACCTGCACAGCGGCCGGTCGCTGGAGGACTGGCTCCGGCGGGTCTGCGCCGAGATCGGCGGCGAGTGGGAGCTGGCGGTCGCGGTGTCGGGGGAAAGCTTCCTCACCCAGCCGGGGGAACTGTCCCTGGCGATGGCCGAAGCGGTGCGCGCCGTCACCGGCCGCGAGCCGGACTTGTCCACCAGCGGCGGAACCTCGGACGCCCGCTTCATCCGTCGGCTCTGCCCGGTGGTGGAATTCGGCCTGGTCACCACCACCATGCACAAGGCGGACGAGCAGGTGGCGCTGGCCGACCTGGAGGGGCTGACCGCCATCTACCGTGCCGCCCTGGACCGGCTGGTGGGGCGGCGATGACCGTGCGGGGCGAGGCCCTGGCCGCCCTGACCGGATCGTGGCTGCTGGCCCGCCGCCAGCCCGCCGGCCTCGCCTTCTTCAACGACAGCCGCGCCGGCTTCGTGCGGTCCTTCTGGGCGGTAGCCCTGGCGGCGCCGTTTGAACTGGGCTTGCAGGCGCTGGTCGGCGACTTCGCCCTCGGCGCCGACCTGCTGCGGGCGCTGATCGTCCTGGCCGTGGCCCTGGTGGTCGACGCCGTGGCCTTTCCGCTGCTGATGGCCCCCATCACCACCGAGCTGGGCTGCGGCGACCGCTGGGTGCTGTTCGTGGTGGCCTACAATTGGTCGGGCCTGCTGCGGATCGCCATTTTCACGCCGGTGGCGCTGCTGACCCTGCTGGTGCCGGCGCTGCATCCCCTGCTGATCACCGTCATGGTGCTGCTGCTGGCCTATCAGGCCTATGTCGCCCACGTCTCTCTGGCGGTCTCCCCCCTCACCGCGGGC
>JAKAFA010000110.1 GCA_021818185.1 Pseudomonadota bacterium
GGCCCCGATGACCAGGGATGGGAGCGGCCGATGACGGAGACCGGGACGGTGCGGGTGGTGGTTCGCGGCCGCGTCCAGGGCGTGTGGTATCGCGGCTGGACGGTGGCCGAAGCCGGCGCCCGCGGCCTGGCCGGCTGGGTGCGCAACCGTTCGGACGGGACGGTGGAGGCGGTGTTCGCCGGTCCGCAAGCGGCGGTGGAGGCCATGGTCGCGGCCTGCCGCCGCGGACCGCCCGCCGCCCAGGTCCGCGACGTGGCGGTCGAGCCCTGGGACGAGCATCCCGGGTCCGGTTTTCATCAGCGGCCGACCCTATGAGCGGTGCCCCTTACGGCTTCTATGCCGCCACCCTGCGTTTCGTCGCCGCCAAGCTGACGGAGGGCGATCCGCGTACCGCGCCGATGGTCGTCCAACTCCGGGCCGCTGCCCGCTCGTTCGAGGCCGATGGCGTCGCGACCATCGCTTCCGGGGACCTGGAAGTGGCGGCCCGCGCCTTTGCCGGCGTCGCCGCCTTCCTGCAAAAGGAAATCCTGCCGGAGACCGTCGCCCACGGCCATGCCGATGCCGAACGGCAGGTGCGGTGGACCGTGGATGCCGCCATGGAGGCGGTCAACCTGCTGCTCAGGGCTGCCGCCTTGGACGGCCGTCCGCCGGTCACCCTGGCTCCGCCGCCGGTGCCGTAGGCCGCCTTCCGGCAAGGCGCCGTCACCCTCTGTTACCGAGCGGGCCTATTCCGGCACGTCGGGGGGACGCTACAGTGCGGGGATGAGCCATCCTACCCATTCGGCGCGTGCCGTACTGGCGCTCCGCGACTTCCGCCTGTTTGTCGCCACCCGCTTCCTGGCGGTCGTCGCCTATCAGATGGTGGGTGTCGCCGTCGGCTGGCAGATCTACGATCTGACTCGCGCCCCCCTGTATCTGGGCTATGCCGGCCTGGCGGAATTCCTGCCGGCTTTCCTGCTGGCCTTGCCGGCCGGGCAGGCCGCCGACCGCTTCGATCGCCGCCTGCTTCTGGCCTTCTGCCTGCTGGGCCAGTGGAGCGCCGCCCTGGCGCTGCTGGTCCTGGCGGTGCGGCCGGCCCCGGCGGTGACCGCCATCTTCGCCGTGGTCGCGTTGACCGGGATGGCGCGCGCCTTCCTGGCGCCGGCCACCCAGTCGCTGCTGCCCCGGCTGGTGCCGCTGGAGGTATTCCCGCGGGCCGTGGCCCTGTCTTCGACCGTGATGAAGGTGGCGAGCATCGCCGGGCCGGCCCTGGGCGGCCTGCTCTATGTCTGGGGTCCGGCGGCGGTCTATGCGGCGGCGGCGGTCCTGACCGCGACGGCGATGTGGTCGGCCACCCGCCTGCGCGCCCGACCGGCACGATCCACCGCGACGGGGATCGCCGCCGCCAAAGGGGCCGAAGGTCTGGACGGGCTGCTGGCCGGGGTGCGGTACGTGTGGTCGCGCAAGGACATCCTGGGGGCGGTGTCCCTCGACCTGTTCGCCGTGCTGCTGGGCGGCGCCACCGCCCTGCTGCCGGTCTATGCCCGCGACATCCTGCATGTCGGCCCGGCCGGGCTGGGCCTGTTGCGGGGAGCGCCCTCGATCGGCGCGGCGGCCATGGCCCTGGTGTTGGCCCGCCGGCCGCTGGAGCGCGCGGCGGGGGCCAAGCTGTTCGCGGCGGTGGTGGTGTTCGGCCTCGCCACCATCGTCTTCGGCCTGTCGCGCAGTTTCATGGTGTCGCTGGCGGCGCTGGCCGTGCTGGGGGCCGCCGATATGGTCAGCGTGGTGGTGCGCCAGACCCTGGTGCAGCTCCGCACCCCGGACGCCATGCGCGGCCGGGTCAGCGCGGTGAACTGGGTGTTCATCGGCGCCTCCAACGAACTGGGCGAGTTCGAATCCGGCCTGACCGCCGCCTGGTTCGGCACGGTGCCGGCGGTGGTGCTGGGCGGCCTCGGCACCCTGGCGGTGGCGGCGCTGTGGGCGTGGCGCTTCCCGGAATTGCGGCGGGTGGACGGGCTGGCGGACGGCGTCTAGCCGAACAGCACCGCTTCGGCCGCCGCCACCGCCTCGCCCCTGGCGATGGGGGCGCCCAGTTCGGCGAGTACCGCATCCAGCGCCGCCAGGCAGGTGGCGACATGGGTGGGGGTGGCCGACTGGCCCATCAGGCCGATGCGCCACACCTTGCCGGCCAGCGCGCCCAGGCCGGCGCCGATCTCCAGGTTCCAGCGCTCCAGCAGGCGGGCGCGCACCCGCGCCTCGTCCACGCCGGCCGGAACCGCGACGGCGTTGAGCTGGGGCAGCCGCCAGTCGGCCGCCACCGGCAGGGCCAGGCCCATGGCCTCAAACCCGGCCGCAAGCGCGCGGTGCATGCGGGCATGGCGCTCCCAGGCGGCCTCCAGCCCCTCCTCCAGCAGCATGACCAGGCTCTCATGCAGGGCGTAGAGGGCATTGACCGGGGCGGTGTGGTGGTAGGCCCGCTTCGCGCCGCCGGTCCAATAGCCGGTGAGCAGCCCGAAATCGAGGAACCAGCTCTGGTTGCGGGTCTTGCGCCCCTGGATGCGCTCCACCGCGCGTGGCCCGAAGGTCACCGGGGACAGGCCGGGGACGCAGGACAGGCATTTCTGGCTGCCGGAATAGACGGCGTCGGCCCCCCACTCGTCGACCAGTACCGGGATGCCGCCCAGCGAGGTGACGGTATCGACCACGGTCAGAACGCCGTGGGCGCGGGCCAGTCGGCACAGTTCGGCGGCGTCCGAGCGGACGCCGGTCGAGGTCTCGGCATGGACGAAGGCCAGCAGCCGGGCGCCGGGATGGGCGTTCAGCGCGGCTTCCACCTTGGCGGGATCGACCGGGGCGCCCCACTCGTCGGCCACCACCAGGGCGGTGGCGCCGCAGCGCTCGACATTCTCCTTCATGCGGCCGCCGAACACGCCGTTGACGCAGACGATGGCGGTGTCGCCCGGTTCCAGCAGGTTGACGAAACAGGCCTCCATGCCGGCCGACCCCGGTCCCGACACCGGCAGGGTCAGGGCGTTGGCGGTGCGGAACGCCGCCTGCAACAACCCCTTGACCTCGTCCATCATGGTGATGAAGGCGGGGTCCAGGTGGCCGATGGTCGGCTGGGCCATGGCGGCCAGGACGCGGGCATGGACGTCCGACGGACCCGGTCCCATCAGCAGGCGGCGCGGCGGATGGAAGGAGGGCACGGGCTCGTTGCGCGACATGATGAGGCTCCTGGCGGGTGGGGAACCGATTATGTCACCCGCCGACCGGTCTGACCAGTCGCGGCGGCCAGGGAATGGGCGGCACCGCTCCGATGCGGGCCGGCCCCAGCCACAACAGCCCGTCCTGCACGGTCAGCGGCACCGGCACCGCCGGCCGGCCCTGGGAATCGGGCCGCGCCATCAGCGACAGCATCAGTTTGGCGGCATTGGCGGCGCCGCGGTCCACCATCCGGGCTTCGGCGAGGCGGTCCATCAGCTGGGCGTAGCCCCGCACCTGGGCGGAGAAGGCGGCCAGCGGTTGCAGCCGGCGGTCCAGCGCCAGGGTGCCGCTGGCGTCCAGGCCCAGCGGTTGCCAGTCCAGGCTCAGATGGTCCACCGTCACCGTGCCGCCGGCGGCGCTCCAGCGGGCCAGGGTATCAAGCGGTGACTCGGGCTTGCCGGGGGGAGCGGGCGGCAGGGGGCCCCGCACCTGGCCGGACAAGCTTGCCGCGGCAATGCGCCGGCCCAGGGTCAGGCCGGGCAATGGCGGCAGACGCAGGCCGGCGGCGGCGGCGGCGAAGGTCAGCACCGGCGAACGCGCCGTGAGCGGCGCGGCAGAGGCCACCTGGTCCAGCGACAGGCTCAGCTCATCGGCGCCGGCCGCCGGGTCGCCAGTGTCCTGGACCGCCACCGACCGGGCGGTGGCGCGCAACCGCCGCAGCCGGCCGGCGGAATCCAGGCGCAGATCGGCGGTCAGCCCGGCGGCGGTGAGGACGGCGGTTTCGCCGCCGAACGACAGGCGATGTCGGCCGGGCGCGGCGAGGGTGAGGCGGCCGAGGCGGAACGGCCAGGCGCGGGCGGTCAGGCTGTCGGCCCGCCATCCCAGGCCGCCGGGGGCGGTCAGCGAGGGGCCGTCCAGGCGGACGGTCAGCTGGAGGGGGAAGCCGGCCATCTCCAGCCGATCGTAGGCGACCTGCCAGCCGGCGGCGCGCTGCTGGTCGCTCCATTGCACAACGGCCTTGCCCACCAGGCCGGCGACATGGAACCAATAGGCCGTGTAGGCGGCGGCCAGCAGCGCCGCGCAGACCAGGAAGGCGGCGATGATGCGGCGACGGGCGGAGGGCGCAGGGGTCATGCCGGGAGGGCCTCGGGGCCGGAAGGGAGGGTGCCGTGACCTCGTGTAGTCCGGGGGCAATTCCGCCGCAAGTGGGCGAAGGCGGTGGGGTCTGGATCTTCGCCTACGGCTCGTTGATGTGGCGCCCCGACTTCGTGCATATCGAGGCCCGCCCGGCGCTGCTGCGCGGCTGGCACCGCGCCATGTGCATCCTGTCCACCCATTACCGCGGCACCGAAGCCAACCCGGGGCTGGTGCTGGGGCTGGATCACGGCGGCTGCTGCCGCGGCCGCGCCTTCCGGGTGGCCGACGAGGGCTGGCCGGCGGTGCGCGCTGTGCTGCACGCCCGCGAGATGATCACCAATGTCTACCGGCCGCGCTTCCTGCCGGTGCGGCTCGACGACGGCCGGCGGGTGCCGGCCTGGTCGTTCATCACCGACCGCGGCCATCGCCAGTACTGGCGCGGCTCGGAAGCCGAGGCCGCCGTCCTCATCCGCCAGGGATCGGGCCGGATGGGCAGCAGCCGCGACTACCTGGCCGCCACCATCCTCCACCTCCAGGAACTGGGCATGCTGGATCGCGCCCTCGGCCGCCTGCTGGCGCGGGTGGATGCGCCGGACTGAGAATTTTCCCCCGCTGCCATGGTGTCGGCACAGTTCCCGCTTATATCTTGCGCCATCGCAACCTACCCCCAGGGCAAATCGCCATGACCCCACAGGAACGCGAGCTGATCGACAGCGTTTTCTCCCGTCTGGCCCAGATGGCCGGCGCCCCGAAGGACCCCGAAGCGGAGCGCCTGATCGCCGATCATCTGCGGACGCTGCCGGATGCCGCCTATGGGCTGGTCCAGGCGGTGGCGGTGCAGGACATGGCCCTGCGCCAGGCCCAGGCCCATATCGCCGACCTTGAACGCCGCCTAGCCTCGGGCGCCGCGCCCTCCGGTGGCGGCTTCCTGGGCGGCGCCGCCGCCAATCCCTGGGCGCCCCAGGGCGGCGCGCCGCGGGGCGCCAGTCCCATCCCGCAGGTGGCGCCCCCCTCCTACGGCTCCGGCCCGTCCTATGGCGGCGCGCCGCAATATGCCCCGCCGCCCGGCCCCTCGGCCCCGCCTCCTGCCTCGCCGTGGGCCCAGCCGTCGGCGGCCGGGGGATTCCTGCGGTCGGCCGCCACCACGGCGGCCGGCGTGGCCGGCGGCATGCTGCTGGCTGAAGGGGTGGCCGGCCTGTTCGGCGGCCATCACGGCGGCGGCGGTTTCGGCAGCGGCTTCGGCGGCGGAGGTCCCTGGGGCGGCGGCGGCACGCCCGAGGTCGTCGAGAACGTCACCAACAACTACTACGGCGACCCGGCCGGTAGTGCTGCGCCGGCCGATTATGACAACAGCGGGTCCGACAATACCGATTACGGCTCGGCCGGTGACGGCAATGCCGGCTACGACGATGGCGGGGCCGGCTACGATGACGGGTCGGGCGGCGACGACGGCAGCTGGATCTAGCCGCCCCGCAGGAGGCGCCGGGTTACGGCGCCCTGTCCTGGGCGGCGGCGATCACCGCGCGCAGGCGCTGGCCGGGCGACGGGATTTCGGCCGAAAAGTGGACCGCCGCCAGCCGGGTTCGGCGGCGGACCAGTTCCGCCTGGGTCAGGACCAGGGCAATGACGTCGGCGGTGAACATCAGGCCGGCCCCTCGCATCGCCGCCAGGGATAGCGACGCCGCCAGGGGAATGGCGAACAGCAGCGGCACCAGGGCGTAGAGGCAGGAATCCCGCCAGCGCTGGGCGCGGAACATGGCCATGGCCGCCGGCGCGGCCGGTGATTCCATCACCAGGTCCAGCCCCGCTTGGCGTACCCACCGGGCCGCCTGTTCAGCATCGGCGGCGGGCAGGTCTTCGAACCGGGCGTCGAGCGAGAAGCCATCCGCGGCCGGGGAAAACAGCGCCCAGACCGGCGTGTCGGGCCAGCGGGTCCGGGGAATGTGGGGACGGATCTGCTTGAACACCGATCGGGAAAACGGTGCGTCGGGCGGCAGGTGGGTGACATCCATGCTTGCGGTCCGGAACCAGCGGCGACCACCAGTCTATGCGCAATGGCCGGCCAAGCCCAGTCCTGGCATTTTTCGCCGTCCTGGCATTTTTCGCCGTCCTGGCATTTTTCGCGCGGAAGTGTTAAATTGCGCGCTAAGGAGTGGGCCGCCGTGCAGAATGCCGAACCCTTCACAATGCTGATCCGCCATATGCGGCTGCTGGGCTATGCCCTGGCGGTGTTGTGTACGGCGTGGGTGACGGTGGTCGGGCTGTCGCTGTTGGTCGGCATGACGCCCGACGAGTTGCACAACCATCGTTCGCCGATCATCAAGGAAGAGATCGCCCAGTGCAGCGGCCCCTTCGCCGAGCGCTATGATTGCAGCGAGGACATCCTGCTGTCGGGTGAACGCGTCGATGTCGGCGCCCTGGCGGTGCGCCTGGGCGTGACCGCCCTGTTGCCGGGTATCGCCTGGGGGGTGTGGGCCATGGCCATGCGCCGGACCTTGCAGATGTGCGCCGTGGTGGCTGCCCGGCTGGCCATGGAACGGCGCCTTGCCGAACGGCATCCCCGCTTCGTCCAGCCGGCTTGACTGGGCCGGGGCGGCGTCTAATCTGTCGCGCGCCGGGGGTGGCGGTAACCGGCCGGTAACCGCCATGGCCCACGATCCGCTCAGCAACAGGGCCGCGCCGCCGCAGGCCGCGCGGCAACAGGGGTTTCCATGACCACACTCCACGCGCTTCTCATGGCCGTCCTCCAGGGCGTGACCGAGCTTTTCCCGGTGTCCTCCCTGGGCCATGCGGTGATCGTGCCGCGGCTGATGGGGTGGGGCGATATCGACCAGAATGCGGCGTCGTATCTGCCCTTCGTGGTGGCGCTGCACCTTGGCACGGCGGTGGCCGCCCTGGTCTATTTCTGGCGCGACTGGCTGGCCATGGCCATGGCGGTGTTGGGGCAGGGCGATGCCCAGGCGGTCCAGCGTGAGCGGCGGATGTTCGTCCTGGTCGCCGCCGCCACCATCCCGGCGGTGGTCATCGCCCTGGCGTTCGAAAAGATCATCCGTGGCTTCTTCGCTGCGCCGGTGCTGGCCGCGGCCTTTCTGGCGGTCAACGGCGTGGTGCTGTTCGTCGGCGAGCGCCGCCGCCGCCAGGGCGGCAGCCGCAAGCTCGAATCGCTTTCGTGGGGCGACGCGGTGGTCATCGGCCTGGCCCAGGCCACGGCGCTGATCCCCGGCATCTCGCGGTCGGGGGCCACCATGGTGGCCGGCCTGCTGCGCGGCCTGCATCACGAGGACGCGGCGCGCTTCTCCTTCCTGATCGCCACGCCCATCATTTTGGGGGCCGGCGTCCATGAACTGCCCAAGCTGGCGCACCAGGGCCTGTCGGGCGTGGCCGGGCTGGCGGCGGTGGCCGGCATGGCGGCGGGCGCCACCGCCTTCCTGGCCATCTGGGTGCTGATGCGCTATTTCCGCGGCAACGACGCCAAGGCGCTGGACCCCTTCGCCTGGTATTGCTGGGCGGCCGGCGGCCTCAGCCTGGCGATGCTGGCGCTGTAACGCAGAAAGGGAGGCGCCGGGCGCCTCCCTTTCCTGTTCGGCGGCCAGGGGCCGGCCGATTACCGGTTCTTGAAGGCCGGCGGGCGCTTTTCCGTGAAGGCGGCCATGCCTTCCTTCTGGTCTTCGGTGGCGAAGATGGATTGGAACAGACGGCGCTCGAAGCGGATGCCCTGGGCCAGCGGCATCTCGAAGGCGGCGTTGACCGCCTCCTTGGCCATCATCACCAGCGGGCGCGACAGCGCGGCGATCTTGTCGGCCACCTTGATCGCCTCGTCCACCAGTTCGGCGGCGGGGACGATGCGGGCGACCAGGCCGGCCCGCTCCGCCTCGTCGGCCGCCATCATGCGGCCGGTCAGCACCATCTCCATGGCCTTGGCCTTGCCCACGGCGCGGGTCAGGCGCTGGGTGCCGCCGGCGCCGGGGATGGTGCCGATGGTGATCTCCGGCTGGCCGAACTTGGCGGTGTCGGCGGCCAGGATCAGGTCGCACATCATCGCGACTTCGCAGCCGCCGCCGAGCGCGAAGCCGGCCACCGCGGCGATCACCGGCTTGCGGCAGGTGGTGATGCGTTCCCAGCCGTTGGTGATGAAATCCTCGACATAGGCCTGCATATAGGTCTTGGCGGCCATCTCCTTGATGTCGGCCCCGGCGGCGAAGGCCCTTTCGGAACCGGTCAGCACCACGGCGCCGATGTCCGCGTCGGCCTCGAACGCGTCCAGCGCCTGACCCAGTTCGCGGATCAGGGTGGCGTTCAGCGCGTTGAGCGCCTTGGGACGGTTCAAGGTGATCACGCCGACCCGGCCGCGGGTCTCGACCAGCAAAGTCTCGAACGCCATCAGATATCTCCCCTCTGTTGGGCGGTTTATTCCGGTGACACGGTGAAATGCACGACCACCACCGGCCCGTGCGGCTGGGCGTCGAGGCGCAGCACCTCGGCGTCGCGGCGGAAGCGGGTGTCGCTTTCCCGGGTCCAGCCCAGTTGCGGCAGGGTGGAGGCATAGAAGCGCAGCACCTGTTCGGGCGATCCCTTGCCCTCGGCATAGGCTTCGACGATGCGTCCGGTGGGGGAATCGAAGGCCAGGCTCGACCCGGCGATTTCGGCCAGGCCGGGGGGCAATGGCAGGTCCTCGCAGACCGACAGGAAGCCGGCGGCCAAGCCGGGTGAGGGCAGGGCGGCGGCAAGGGCCAGGGCCACAAGGCCGGCGGCGAGGCGGCGACGCGGGTGCATGCGCAACCCTACATCACCTTTGCCGCTTCGCACAAAAGAATGTGGAGCGTCCGGCCTGGACCAGGCGGCTTATGCCGCCGCCTTGCGCGCGGTCGCAGTCGCATCCGGGGCAGGCCTCGCCCTCGCGGCCGTAGACCGCGAAGGAATGCTGGAAATAGCCCAGTTCGCCGTCGGGGCGCATATGGTCGCGGAGCGTGGTGCCGCCGGCGGCGATGGATTCCGTCAGCACCGCCTTGATGTCCGGCACCAGGCGGGCGATTTCCGCCGAGGTCAGCGATCCGGCCGGGCGGGTCGGCGCGATGCCGGCGCGGAACAGGCTTTCGCAGACATAGATGTTGCCCAGGCCGGCCACCACCTTCTGGTCCAGCAGCACGGTCTTGATGGGCCCGGCCTTGCCGGCCAGGGCGGCGGCCAGCACCGGGGCGGTGAAGGATTCGTCCAGGGGCTCCGGTCCCAGCCCGGCCAGCAGCGGGTGGGTGGCCAGCTCATGGGCGGCGCACAGGGTCATCAGGCCGAAGCGGCGGGGGTCGGTGAAGGTCACCTCTGCCCCGTCGTCGGTGAGGAAGCTTACATGGTCGTGGCGGCCGGGCGGTTCGTTGCGGCCGCGCGGCGCGATGACCATCCGCCCCGACATGCCGAGATGGGCGAGCAGCACCAGCCCACCGTCCAGTTCGACCACCAGGTATTTGGCCCGCCGCCCCATCGCCTCGACCCGGCGGCCGGTCAGGCGTTCGGCAAAGCGCGGCGGGAAGGGCTGGCGCAGGCCGGTGCGGCGGCAGGTGACCTGGACGAACCGCCGGCCTTCCCAGACGGTGGCCAGGCCGCGGCGGACGGTTTCGACTTCGGGCAGTTCGGGCATGGGAACAGGGTGACAGAGAATGGAGGGAAGGCCAAGCCGCCCCCCGCGCCGGGGCCGGCGCGGGGGGTGACGGGCGTCAGCGCCGGGCGCTGGCGATGTCCTGTTCCAGTTCGGCGATGCGCCGGGCCAGCGCGGTCTTGACCTCGGGGCTCACCCAGGCCTTCAGGCCGGCCTGCTGCTCGCGCAGTTGCACCAGCATGCGCTTCTTCTCCTCAAGGGTCCGCTTGATGGGCATGCGGTCGGAAAACTGGCCGTCGTGGCTGCGGAAGCCGCTCATGTGTCTCCTCGGTTCAGGTGTGGGAAAGGCGGGCCAGGATGTCGTGCACCCCGGCGAAGATCAAAAGGCGCGGCTCGGTCTCGGCGATCACCCGGTCGGCGGCCAGGGCCGGGTGGCGTTCGGCCAGGGCCTCGGTCAGGTCGTCATGCTTGTGGGCGATGGCCTTGAGCACGGCGACCTTCTGTTGCAGCGAGGCCTTGGCGGTCACCCCCAGATGCAGCAGCAGCAGTCCCGAAATGGCGTTGCCCGAGGGGGCCTGCAACGGCACCACCACCAGGTTCTCGCTGCCGTCGCGCCCCGAGGCGGTCAGCGCCGAGCCGGTGCGCAGCGCCGTGCGCTTGCTGCCCTCGGCGGGGCGGGGCTGGCGGTAGCGCGAGGCGTCCAGCGCCGAGGCGCCCACCGTGCGGACCGCCCGCAACTGCCACTGGGGCGCGGCAGGGTCCTCGCTGCGGGCGGTGACCTCGTACAGCACGCCGCCATCCACCGCGGTGACCAACGGCGAGAGCATCTCCAGCATTTCCCGGTCGCGGTCGGCGATGCGGGAATTGGCGACCTCCAGGGCGGACAGCGTATCGAGGATCAGCGGCGAGACTTCCTGCTGTGGCCGCGAAATGCCCACCGTCACCGTCTTGGCCTGGTGGCGGATGGTGTCGATGGGCCGGGTCAGGTCGTCGATCACCGCATTGAGCGTCGGCATCAGCTCGTCGAGGCGGGCTTCGGCCCTCGCCAGGGATTCGGGCTGGGCGGCCAGCCAGGCGGCATAGCGGCCCAGCCGTCCCACCAGTCGCGCCGACAGGGCGGAATCCGCGGCGCCGGTCTCGATGCTGTCCAGGGCGTCGGCCAGGGCGGCCTGCAGGTCGGGCTTGGCGAAGCCATCGCCCGACAGCACCGCGCGCACCGCGCGGAACGGCAGGCAGGACCGGTCGATGGCCTGGGCGGCGCCGATGCCGAACAAATGGCCGGCGACGGTGGCGACCACGAAGTTCAGGCCGCCGCCGACGGTGGGCAGCGGGATGGTGGCTTCCGCCACCGGGTCGAAGCGGTTTTCCCCCTCGGCGCACAGCACGATGGGCCGGCCGTTGTGGGCCTTGAAGATCGACACTTCCTTGACCGTGTCCGACACCACCATTTCCGGCAGGTCGTTGGCCACCACCAGGGTCAGGGGCTCGGTGGACAGGTCGATATGCTTCTTGTCCTCGGTGACGTCGCAGGGAATGGCCTTGTAGCAGAGTTCCGACAGCTTGATGCGGATCTCCTCGGCGGCGATGCGGTTGGCGCCGTTGCCGACCATGGCCCAGTTGCGGGCGAAGGGGGCGGTGCGCGCCGCGATGCCGGCGATCTCGGCCCGGCGGTCGAGTACGCGCTGGATGCGGTCGGGCAGGGCCTCCAGGGCTTCGATGTCCTCCAGGATCTGGCGGTCGTCGAGCGTTCCCAGGCGGCTGGCCAGCAACAAGCCCAACAGCTTGCCGGCGGTGACCTGGGAATAATAGGCCTTGGTCGAGGCGACGCTCATCTCCACGTCGCGGCCGTCCGAGGTGTAGAGGAAGGAATGGGCCTTCTGCACCAGGGCCGAGTTGCGGCGGTTGACGATGGCGTGGATCCAGGCGCCGCGCGCCTTGGCCAGGTCGACGATGCGGTTGGTGTCGGTGGTGGTGCCCGATTGCGACACGGCCACCACCAGGGCGTCGTCGAAGCGGCCGTCGGCCATGAAGCCGAACAGCTCCGAGGCCTTGCCGGCCTCGACGGTGATGCCGGCCGGCGCCACGGCGCGCCGGATCAGGTGCGAGATGCCCAGCCCGGCCACCGCGGCGGTGCCCTGGCCGACCACGATGATGCGGCGCACCGGCGGCTGGTCGCGGCTGTCCAGGCGGCGTTGCAGCAGGTCGCCGTTGCCGAAGCCCTGGATCAGGAAGCGGACCTGCGCGCCGTCCTTGCGGTACTTGCCGGCCAGGGTCTTGGCGACGCTGGCCGGCGCCTCCGATACTTCCTTTTCGATATAGGTCGGCCAGTCGCCGCGGAAGATGTCGCGGGCGAAGATCTGGATCGGTTCGGCGGCCGGCATCCAGGCGCCGCCGCCGGCCAGGGCATGGCCGTCCAGCG
>JAKAFA010000111.1 GCA_021818185.1 Pseudomonadota bacterium
TCGGCAAGCCGCCGGCCAAATTCGCCCTTGCTCCGGCACCGTTGACCAGAGCCGTGCCGGAAATCCCGGCCGGGGTGCCCTCGACCCTGCTGGAGCGCCGGCCCGACATCGCCGCCGCCGAACGGCGGGTGGCCGCCGCCAACGCCCAGATCGGGGTGGCGATCGCGGCGTTCTACCCCGACCTCAGCCTGTCGGGCTCCCTCGGCTACGCCAGCACCGCCCTGTCCAATCTGGTGACCACCGCCAACCGGGTGTGGTCGGTCGGGCCGCAGCTGTCGCAGATCCTGTTCGACGGCGGCCTGCGCACCGCCCAGGTTGCCGAGGCGCGGGCCGCCTGGGAACAGACCACCGCCCTCTACCGCCAGACCGTGCTCACCGCCTTCCAGCAGGTCGAGGACGATCTGGCCGGCCTGCGCATCCTGGGGCAACAGGCGGTGGTGCAGGATCAGGCGGTCAAATCGGCGCAGAAGGCCGAACAGATGATCCTGAACCAGTACCGGGCCGGCACGGTGAACTATACCAGCGTCATCGTCGCCCAGACCGCCGCGCTCAGCAACGAACAGACGGCGCTCGGCATTCGGCAGAGCCAGATGATCACCTCGGTCGCCCTGATCCAGGCCCTGGGCGGCGGCTGGGATGTGTCGCAGATGCCCACCGACCCCCGCGGCGACGAGTTCCGCACCGTCGCGGCCAACGCGGTGCCACCGGCTGCCAAGCCCCGCTCGTGGCTGGGCATCATGGCCGACCAGATCCGCTCCTCCTTCCCGTGGTGAGCCGCCGCGCCATTTCTGCTAGTCTGCACCGATGCCCGCCTACCCGCCCCCGCCCCCGCTGTTGCCGGCCGACGCGCGCGCCCAGCTGTTGCGGGCTTTGCGGGACGGCCGGCTGGACGATGCCGAGGCCCTGTGCACCCGGATGCGCAGCCGCGATCCCTACGACGTCGCCGCCCTGCACGGCCTGGGGTTGATCCGCTGCCGCCAGGGCCGCGCCGACGAGGCGGTGGGCTGGCTGCGCCAGGCGATCGTCGAACAGGCAGATTCCGCCGCCCTGCATTGCGACCTGGGCGGCCTCCTGCATGCCCAGGGCCGCCACGACGAGGCCTTGGGCCACATCCTGCGGGCCATCGCCCTGGCCCCCGGCCTGGCGGCGGCCCACAGCAACCATGGCGGCATCCTGCTGGCCCAGGGCCACCCCGAAGCGGCGGTCGCGGCGTTCGAACGGGCGCTGGCCCTGGCGCCCGACCAGGCGGAGCTGCATTACAACCTGGGCCGCGCCCTGACCGCGCTGGGCCACGCCGAACCCGCCCTGGCCTGCTACGACCGGGCGTTGCGCCTGGCCCCGGACAACATCGCCGCCCTCACCAATCGCGGCGGCCTGCTGGTCGCCCTCGACCGCCCCGGCGAGGCGGTGGCGCCGCTGGCGCGGGCGACAAGCCTGGCCCCCAACCATGGCCCGGCCCGGATCAACCTGGGCAGCGCCTTGCAGGCGCTGGGCCGCGGCGACGAGGCCGCCCGCGAATTCGCCGCCGTCATCGCCGCCCATCCGGCGGATGCCGCCGGCCATGCCAATCTGGGCATCCTGATGCTGGAAACCGGCGACCTGGCGGCAGCCGAGCAGGCGCTGGACCGCGCCGTCACCCTGGCGCCCGGCGAGACCGGCTATTGGCGCCGGCTGGGACAGATCCGGCGCTTCGCCGCCGACGGCCCCGAATTGGCCGCCCTGGAAGCCCTGGCCGCCGAGCCCGATGCCCTGGACGAGGACCGCCGCATCGACCTGCATTACGCCCTGGGCAAGGCCCTGGCCGATCTGGACCGGCGGGAGGAGGCACTGGACCACCTGCGGGCCGGCGGATCGCTGGTCCGCCGGCGCCTCTCCTACGACGAAGCCGCCACCCTGGGCGAGCTGGCGGCGATCCGTGCGGCCTTTCCGGCCGAACGTTTCGCCGGCCGGCGCACCGAACCCGCCGGCCGGCCGGTCCCGGTCTTCGTGTTCGGCATGCCGCGTTCCGGAACCACCCTGGTGGAGCAGATCCTTGCCGCCCATCCAGCGGTGGCGGCGGCGGGAGAACGCGCCGACCTGCACCGTGCCGCCGCCGCCGCCGGCTTTCCCGCCGTGGCCGACGCGTCCCTGACCGCCCTGGCGACGGGCCACGCCGGACGCCTGGCCGCGCTGGCGCCCGAGGCCGGCTGCGTCGTCGACAAGACCCCGGCCCATTTCCGCTTCGCCGGGCTGATTGCCCTGGGACAGCCGCAGGCCCGGATGATCCACACCGCCCGCGATCCTTTGGATACCTGCCTGTCCTGTTTCTCGGTGCGCTTCGCCGCCGGCCAGGAATTCACCTACGACCTGGGCGAATTGGGGCGCTACTACCGGGCCTATGCCGAATTGATGGACCATTGGCGCCGGGTGCTACCCGGCGGCGCGATGCTGGAAATCCGCTACGAGGATCTGGTCGCCGACCTGGAGGGGCAGGCGCGGCGCATCCTGGCCCATTGCGGCCTGGACTGGCACCCGGCCTGCCTGGAATTCCACCGCGTCCGCCGCCCGGTGCGGACCGCTTCGGCCGCCCAGGTGCGCCGCCCGCTCTACCGCGATGCGGTGGGCCGGGCGGCCTCCTGGGGGGCGCTGCTGCATCCGCTGGAGGCGGCGCTGTCCGGCGCGTCATCACCGGGAAGGCCGAGCGCCTCCAGCAGCGGCCCAAGCCATCGGCCATAGGCCCGCCACCGCCCCAGGGCGTGACGGTACAAGGGCTGGCGCACCTGCGCCCAGCTTGCCGTGCGGACCGGCCGGCCGGCGCGGTGGAACTCCAGGCAGGCCGGGTGCCAGTCCAGGCCGCAATGGGCCAGGATCCGCCGTGCCTGACCCTCGAGGTCGCCGACCACCGCCTCGTAATCGACCTCGAGATAGACCTCGGGCGGCAGAAGATCGCGCCAGTGGGCCATATGGGTATCACAGGCCCGCCAATAGCGGCCCAGCTCGCCGAGGTCCCAGGCGAAGGGCTGGGAACCGCTGAACAGCTTGGTGAAGCACGACATGCAGGTCTCCACCGGGTCGCGGCGGGCATAAATGATCCGCGCCTGGGGCAGCGCCAGATGGATGAGCCCGGTATAGACGAAGTTGCTGGGCATCTTGTCGGTGACGCGCCGGGCCGGCCCGGCCCCCTCCAATCCCCCCTCGCGGTCGATGGCGTCGAGATAGGCCTGCCCCAGTTGTCGCAGGTCCTCGTCCACCAGTTCGGCGAGGCCGTCGGGAAAGCGCGGCCCCAGCCGCGCGGCGGTCAGGCGTTCGAAGGCGTCCATCTCGCCGGCCGCCGCCACGTCGGGATGGCTGGCCAGGATCTGCTCGATCAGGGTGGAGCCCGCGCGCGGCATGCCGAGGATGAACACCGGACGCGGCGAGGAATGACCGGCGCCGGACAGCCGCGCCACCGTCTGGGGGGTGAAGGCGGCACGGATCTGCGCCAGGCGGCGGTGGACCAGCTCCTCGTCATAGCCGAGTCCCGCCCGCTTCAGGGCGTTGCCGCGTTGCCAATGGTCGAAAGCGCCGGCCGTGTCGCCGACGTCGTCGAGCGCCTTGGCCAGGGCGAAATGCAGCTCGATGCGGTCCTCGTCGGACAGCGTGTCGACCCGGCCCGCCAGGCCCCGCAACGCCGCCAGATGGGGATCGTCGGGCTGGAACCGGTGGCATTCGCCCAGGCTGCGGTAGTGGCGGGGCTGGTCCGGTTCGGCGGCGATGGCCCGCTCCAGGGCGGCATGGACTCCGTCGATCTCGCCCAGTTCCATCAGCACCTTGCCGAGATTGTTCCAGATGGCAGCGTTGCCGGGCGCCAGTTCGGCCCCCCGTCGCAATTGGCACACTGCCTCTTCCGGGCGTTTCCACGCCCGCAGGGCGACGCCGTACTTGGCGTGCAGTTCGCCGCTGTCGGGCGCCAGGGCCAAGGCGGCGCGGAACGCCATCTCCGCCTCGGTACTCCGCCCCAGGGCGGCCAGTTCGCCGGCCAGATTGGCGCAGAGCCCGGCATCCGGCGGATGCTGGGCCAGAGCCTGGCCGAAGCGCTCTGCCGCCTCCGCATGAAGCCCCAGCCGCGACAGCATTTCGGCATGCTTGACGATGACCGCCACCTCCTGCGGACGACATTCCAGGGCCCGGCGGTACAGCACCTCCGCCTCGCCGAACCGGCCGTCGCGCTCGCGCGCCAGCCCCGCCGCCGCCAGAGTGGCAAAATCGGCCGCCCCGTCCGGCTGACGGTCCGGCACGGGAGGCGGCGATGCCGGCGGCAACGGCAGGAGGGCATCGAGCCGTGCTTCAAGGTCGGCGAAGAACGGCTCCGACCAGCCGAGATAGTCGTCGTACCGCTCCGGCCGGCAATCGGCAAAGGAAATATCCGCCCCGGTCAGTTCGGCCAGCCGCCGTTCGGCCTGGCGGGCCACCGCGGGATCGGCGGCCATGCGGTCCACGTCCAGGTCCAGGTCGCACTGGCCAGTCTGCGCGGCCGCCAGCCGGTACAGCACGTAGAAGACGGCATAAAGGGCCGCCGGCTCGGCGGCGTGGGCCTGGCGGGCCAGGAAGGCGTCGCGCTCGGCGGGCGGCAGGCCGGCCGGCGGCGGCTGGATCACCCCGCGCAGCGGCGCCAGCGCCGGGTCGTCCAGGTTGTTGCCCAGGATGACCATGGCCCGCTCCAGGAAGTACCGGTTGCCCTTGGCGGCCTGGCGCAGGCAGGACAGGAAGATCCGGCGGCGGTCGCGCCGGACGGTAATGTGGAGCCCGGGACAATGGCGGCGGAACCAGGCGACGCGCAGGGCCGAGCGCACCAGGCCGAACACCGGGATTTGCCCCCGCCGGCGGGCGAAGGCGCCGAGTTCGGCGAAATAGGCGGCCAGATCCGGCAGCGCGTCGTCGGGCTCCGCCCGGTAGGGATGGTAGACCCGATCGGCCGGAAAGGCGGGAACGCCGCCTTCCGGTCGAAGCAACGGCAGGAATTCGGTCTGATAGGGTTGGCCGATCTCGGGATGATGGGCATAGCTCCACGGCCGAAAGGCCGCGATGACCGCGTCCGTGGCCGTCGCCAGATGCTCGGCCAGCGGCTCGAACAGACACAGATACCGGCCGTCGGGCCGGAACTTGGCCCAGACATAGGTGCTGGACGAGCGCCAGGTGGAATGAAGATAGACGGCGACTGCCTCCATACGGCGTCATCCCTTCGGCCCGTGGAAGACCGGCCGGGCCGGTCTTTTTCGCCAGCAACGCTAATTTCGCCATGTCTCTGGGTTATGGCCGAGGATGTAGCAATGGGTAACGGCTTGTCCCGGCCGGTTTCAGCCGGGCCGCCGGATATTTGCCATTTTCATGCCGCAAGCAATTGCGATAATGGTTCCAAGAGACCACCAGCGCGCCCCGCCAGGGCGCCGAATCGCTGTCGTCGAGGAGGATCCATGAGAATCGTCGCAACCATGTGCTTGGCCCTGTCCCTGACGGCGTGCGCCGCCGCCGGGACCGACGGGACCGCGGGACCGGGCGAATGGGGCGCCAACAAGACCACCGGCGGCACTCTGCTGGGCGCCATCGGCGGCGGCCTGGCCGGGGCCCAGTTCGGCCGCGGTCCCGGCAAGCTGGCCGCCACGGCGCTGGGGACCCTGCTGGGCGGCTTCATCGGCAATCAGGTCGGCGCCTCCCTCGACCGCGCCGACCAGATGGCGGCCATGCGCGCCGAGCAGACGGCCTATACCGCCCCCATCGGCCAGGCCATCACCTGGAACAACCCCAACAGCGGCCATTCCGGCAGCATCGTCCCGGTGCGCGAGGGCACCGATTCGGGGGGCAATTACTGCCGCGAATTCCAGCAGACCGTGATGATCGGCGGCCAACAGCAGCAGGCCTACGGCACCGCCTGCCGCCAGCCGGACGGCACCTGGAAGGTGGTCTCGCAGTAAGACCAGGCCGGCGCGCCGCGACCCCGCATCGGCGGGGCGCGCCGGCCGCTCTCCGTCCTCACCCCAGTTCCCGGGCCACCACCATCCGCACCCAGGCGGCACGGGACAGGCCCAGCCCGGCGGCCTCGGCGTCGATGCGGGCCAGTTGCTCGTCCTCGAAGCGGATCAGGACGGCTTCCTTCTTCCTTTTCTTCTTCTTATCCTTGTCCTTTTTGGACTTCTTCTCTTTCTTGTCCTTCCTCCTGCCATCCTTATTCTCGGCCGGCATGGGCATGGGCATGGGCGCGGGTTCCGGCTCGGGCGCGGGCGGGAGCTGGGGGTCCGGTTGGGGCTGGGCCTCCGGGGCCGGAGCCGCGGCGACGGCCTCAACCTCCTCCGGAGCCGCGGCAGGCGCGGCGCGCCGTCGCGCCGGTTTCTTCTGAATGGTGGTCATAAACGGCCTCCTTGGCGAAATCGGACAACATCCTATATCGAAGCGATATCGCTTTCAACCGGCAGGCGCCTGCTGCAACAAAACGGTCACCCGCATCCGGCGCCCGATTGGTGTATTCGCTGCCCCGCCACGACCGCGAGGGCGCCATGGGGAAGACCGTCAAGCACGCCAAGCTGAAAAGGGCCGTCGAAGCGGTGCGCGACGGCGCGACGGCGGCAGCCGGCCCGCCCGCCTCCCGCGGCCGGCGCCGGCGAGCCCACAAGCTGGTACTGCGCCATCTGACCCTTGCGGATTACGGCGACGTCAAGGCGATCATGGACCGGGTCTATCCCACCATAGGCGGCGCCTGGACGACAGAGCAGATCGCCGCGCAACTGGCGCGCTTCCCCGAGGGCCAGATCTGCATCGAGGACAAGGGCCGGGTGGTGGCGGTGGCGTTGAGCCTGATCGTGAACTACGCCGATTGGGGTGACAAGCACACCTATGCCGACATCACCGGCAACGGCTACCGGTTACGAGCCGTTGGACACCGAGACCCACGGCTATGCCACCCTGCTGGAATGGATCAACATCTATTACGACGAGCACCGCGACACGCCGCGGGTCGGGCATCTTCACGCCCTCGGACTATTCCTTCCCCCATGACGGCATCGCTGCCGAAGCCACCCCCAACACCGAGACGGTGCTGGTCGCCGACCTGGATCTCAGCCTGCTGAAGGAACTGCATGTGCATGGCAGCGTGCGCAACCTGGCCGATCGCCGCCGCGACCTCTATGACCTGGCCCTGACCCGCCGCCCGGCGGGGCAGCGCTGACCGCCGCTATTTCACCACCGCGTTGAGCAGATGCTGGGCGATGTCGACCGGCTTGACCTTGAAATTCTTGGGCGGCTCGCGGTTTTCCAGGGCGATGGCCACCAGCATGGCGTTCTCCACCGCCACCAGATTGGCCTTGACCAGTCCGGCCTCGCCCTTGAGACGGGGGTAGTAATTGGGATCGACCAGCTTTTCCTTGCGGCCAAGGCGTTCGAACACCACCGCCTCCGGCCCTTCGGCCTCGGCAGTCTTCAGGATCTTCCAGTCGGTCTGGCCGGCGCAGCCGGCCACCGCCTGCTCGGGCGGCAGGTCGTCGGTCCAGCCCACCTTGTAGACGTTCTTGCCCAGGCCGACATCGGCGGCCCAGCCTTGCAGCGCCTTGCTGCTGGCGACATAAACGGTACCCATTCCCAATCCCCTTTCATCCGGCCGAGACAGGGCGCGGCGGCGCCATTATGCCCAGCGCCGCCATGGCGAGAAAGAGCCGCGGGCCGGGAAAGGCCGGCCTACACAATCTTGCTTGCCGGTCGCTGGCGGGATTGGCAACCCTTCTCCCCAAAAATCAGGGGGCCCGGATTGCTCCGGGCCCCCTTTGCGATCCTGAACCAGTCGCGGCGCCGATTAGCGCTTGGAGAACTGGGTCGACCGGCGGGCCTTGTGCTTGCCGTACTTCTTACGCTCGACCACGCGGGGATCGCGGGTGAGGAAGCCGCCCGACTTCAGCGCCGGGCGCAGGGCCGGGTCGAAGTGGGTCAGGGCGCGGCTGATGCCGTGGCGCAGGGCGCCGGCCTGGCCGGACAGGCCACCGCCGGTGACGGTGCACATCACGTCAAACTGGTTTTCGCTGCGGGTGGCCTGGAACGGCTGATTGATCAGCATCCGCAGCACCGGGCGGGCGAAATAGACGTCGACGGCACGGCCGTTGACGACGATCTTGCCGCTGCCGGGCTTGACCCAGACGCGGGCGACGGCGTTCTTGCGCTTGCCGGTAGCATAGGCGCGGCCTTGGGCATCAACCTTGCGCTCGTGCACCGGGCTCGCCTGGGCCGGAGCGGCGGTCCGCAGACCGGCCAAGCTGGAGAGATCGGCCATGGCTTACCTCTTGTTCTTCGGATTCATCGACGCAACGTCCACCAACTCGGGCTGCTGCCCCTCGTGGGGGTGGGCGGCGCCGGCATAGACGCGCAGGTTCTTCATCTGCTGGCGGCCGAGGGGGCCACGGGTGATCATCCGCTCGACGGCCTTTTCGATCACGCGCTCGGGGAAGCGGCCCGACAGCAGCTGGCCGATGGTACGGCCCTTGATCCCGCCCGGATGGCCGGTGTGCCAGTAGAAGGTCTTGTCACGCAGCTTGTTGCCGGTGAGCTTCACCTTCTCGGCGTTGATGACGATCACGTTCTCGCCCATGTCGACATGGGGCGTGTAGGTGGGCAGATGCTTGCCGCGCAGGCGCATCGAGACGATGGAGGCCAAGCGGCCCAGCACGACGCCGTCCGCGTCGATCACCACCCACTTCTTCTGCACTTCGGACGGTTTGGCGTTATAGGTCTTCATGGCACCCACGACAAAACCAGTTACGGCGGCACAACCCCTGCACCACCGGAGGCGCGGAGTATGCCACGGCAGATCGCAGTGTCAACCGGAAAAATATCGCGCTAAAACAATGCGCTAGCATAGCGGTATTATGATACCCGCGGCATCGCGCCTAAGGTCCGCGCGCGGCGGTATTACTTCCTTTGAGGGGGTACGGCCTCTACGTTAAGCGTTGCTAAAGTTCCTTTGGCGCCCCGGGGGCAGATTGGACGAGCCCCGCCCATGAGCGGAGCGGGACAGGGAGAGTGCATATCGCCACCATCGCGCACCGCCTACGGTCCCTCCTGCCCCTCTCGGCCGGCGCGAACGCCTATGCGGGGGTCGCCGCCCTGGGCATGGCGGCGCTGCTGGGATTCGCCCTCCTGGCCATGGCCGTGATGACCGGGCAGGACCGGCTGGCGCAGGAACGCGTCAACGCCGAACGGTGGTATTTCCATACCGAAGCGATCTTGGCCGAAGCCCAGGACGTGCTGTCCGCCCTTCAGGACGCCGAAAGCGGCCAGCGCGGCTATCTCCTGACCGGGCGGACAGAATACCTGGCGACCTACGATGCCGGCCGGCGGGAGCTGAAGCCCCGGCTCGACCGCCTGGCCGCGCTGATGGCCGACGATCCCGGCCAGGAGCAGCGCCTTCGCCGCCTGCGGCAGGTGGCCGACGCCAAGCTCGCCGAACTCGACGCCACCATCCGGGCCCGGCAGACCGGCGGCCAGAGCCAGGCCCTGGCCATTGTCCAGACCGGCCAGGGCAAGGACCTGATGGACAAGGCGCGGTCCATCGTCGCCCGGATGAAGGAGGAGGAGCGGCGCCGGCTGGACCGGCGCCGCGACCGGCTGGCCCAAGCCATCACCGACGACCGCACCGACAGCCTGCGCCTGTACGGGTTGGGCGCCGTGCTGCTGGCCATCGCCGGCCTGGGCCTCGCCGCCCTGCTGGGCTTGCGCGGCCGCGCCCGGCTGGCCGAGGAAGGCCGCCGCTTCCGGGCGCTGGCCGACAACATCCCACAGCTGGCATGGATGGGCCGGCCCGATGGCTGGCTGTTCTGGTACAACAAGCGCTGGTTCGACTACACCGGCACCACCCTAGAGCAAATGCAGGGCTGGGGCTGGCGCCGCGTCCATCACCCGGACCATGTCGAGCGCGTGGAGACCGGCTTCCGCCGGACGCTGGAAGCCGGCGAGCCGTGGGAAGACACCTTCCCCCTGCGCGGGGGCGACGGCCGGTACCGCTGGTTCCTGTCCCGCGCCCAGCCGGTCCGCGACGAGGCCGGCAATGTGGTCCTGTGGTTCGGAACCAACACCGACATCACCGAGCAGCGCCAGCAGGAAGAGGCACTGGAGCGCGCCCGCGACGAGGCCGAACGGGCGAAGGACGCGGCCGACCGGGCCAACCGCGAGAAATCCCGGTTCCTGGCCGCCGCCAGCCATGACCTGCGGCAGCCGGTACAGGCGCTGCTGCTGTTCGCCTCGGTACTCGACGGCAGCCTGGCGGGCGACCCCGCCACCGGGGCCGTCCTGGCCAAGATGCGCCTGGCGCTGGATGCGCTGAAGAAGCTGCTGGAGGCACTGCTTGACGTCTCGCGGCTCGACGCCGGAGTGATCGCGGCGGAAATCCGCCCGGTGGTGCTGGGCGAAATGCTGCGGCGGCTGGCGGTGGAATACGAGGGGCGCGTACGGGAAAAGGCGCTGGCGATCCGGGTGGTGCCGTCGCGCCTGAGCGTCACCACCGATCCCATGCTGCTGGAACGCGTACTGCGCAACCTGATCGAAAACGCCATCCGCTACACCGCAAGCGGTCGCATCCTGATCGGCTGTCGCCGCCGCGGGTCCGAGGCGCTGCTCCAGGTCTGCGACACCGGCATCGGCATCGCCGCCGAACATCGGGAGGCGATCTTCCACGAGTTCTTTCAGGTCGGCAATTCCGAGCGGGACCACACCAAGGGGCTGGGGCTGGGGCTGTCCATCGTCCGCCGCCTGCTCCAGCTGCTCGGCCATCATCTGACCATGACCTCGCGCCCCGGCAGGGGAACCTGCTTCAGCCTGCACCTGCCGATAGCCCCATCGCCCCTGCCGGCGACCGGGGAACCGCTCATCGAGGAGCGGCCGGCCGAGCTTGGGCAAACCGGCGCCACCCGCGCCCTGATCATCGATGACGAGGCGATGATCCGCACCGGCCTGACCATGCTGCTGGAGGGGTGGGGCTGGCAGGTCGCCGCGGTCGCCGACGCCGCCGAAGCCACGGAGAAGGTTGCCGCCTGGGCGCGCGGCCCCGACATCATCCTGGCCGATTACCGCCTGGCCGACGGCCAGGTCGGCACCGACGCGGTCAAAGCCGTCCGCGCGGCCTGCGCCCGCGACGTGCCGGCGGTCATCATCACGGGCGACACCTCGGCCGATCGGCTGGCCGCCATCCAGGCCAGCGGCTTCGCCGTCGCCCACAAGCCGGTCACCGCCGACCGCCTGCGGGCCATGACCGCCCAGGCCATGGCCGAGGAGGGCTAGGGGCCGCGGGCGGTCGGCGGTGACCTTATCCCCAGATTCGGCTCGGGACGCCGCCGAGAGGCCGGCGCCCCGCTTGGCCGTAAATCGTGGCGCCGCCACGGAGGCGGCGCCACTTGACGCGCTTCAGATCGCCGCCAGGGCGGCGTTGAGCGTGGCGCTGGGGCGCATCGCCTGCGAGGTCTTGGTGAAATCGGGGTCGTAATAGCCCCCCATGTCCACCGGCTTGCCCTGGGCGGCCACCAGTTCGGCCAGGATCGTCGCCTCGTTGTCGGCCAGGGCCTTGGCCAGCGGCGCGAAACGGGCCTTGAGGTCGCCGTCGGCATCCTGGGCGGCCAGCGCCTGCGCCCAGTACAGGGCGAGGTAGAAGTGGCTGCCGCGGTTGTCCAACTCGCCGACCTTGCGGGCGGGCGAGCGGTTGTTTTCCAGGATCTTGCCGTTGGCCCGGTCCAGGGTGTCGGCCAGGACCTTGGCCTTGGCGTTGCCGAAGGTGGCGGCCAGATGCTCCAGCGACACCGCCAGGGCCAGGAACTCGCCCAGCGAATCCCAGCGCAGGTAGCCCTCTTCCTGGAACTGCTGCACATGCTTGGGCGCCGAGCCGCCGGCCCCGGTCTCGAACAGGCCGCCGCCATTCATCAGCGGTACGATGGACAGCATCTTGGCCGAGGTGCCCAGTTCCAGGATGGGGAACAGGTCGGTCAGGTAGTCGCGCAGCACGTTGCCGGTCACCGAGATGGTGTCCTTGCCCTGGCGAATGCGCTCCAGCGACAGGCGGGTGGCGTCCTCCGGCGACAGGATGCGGATGTCGAGGCCGCTGGTGTCGTGGTCCTTGAGGTAGGACTCCACCTTCTTGATCAGCTCGGCATCGTGGCCCCGGTTGCGGTCCAGCCAGAACACCGCCGGCGCGCCGGTCGCCCGCGCGCGCGCCACCGCCAGCTTGACCCAGTCACGGATCGGCGCGTCCTTGACCTGGCACATGCGGAAGATGTCGCCCGCCTCGACCTTCTGCTCCAGCAGCACCGTGCCGGCGGCATCGACCACCCGCACGGCCCCGGCGGCG
>JAKAFA010000112.1 GCA_021818185.1 Pseudomonadota bacterium
GTTCTGCGTCGAACGCCATCGTGCCGCCTTCCTTGACCTGGTGGCCGACCATGTGGATATCCTGTTCGCCAACGAGGCGGAACTGCGCGCCCTCTACCAGGCCGAGGATTTCGATTCCGCCCTGCGTCGGGTGCGGGGCCATTGCCGGGTGGCCGCCATCACCCGCGGGGCCCGCGGCTCGGTGGTAGTCACCGAAGACCAGGTGGTGGCGGTCAACGCCGAGCCGGTACCCGCGGTGGTCGACACCACCGGGGCCGGCGACCTTTACGCCGCTGGCTTCCTGGCCGGCTTCACCCAGGGCCGCGACCTGGCCGGTTGCGCCATGCTGGGGGGCATCGCCGCCGGTGAGGTGATCGGCCATATCGGCGCCCGGCCCGAACATTCGCTCGCCGAGCTGGCCCAGGCCAAGCTCGGCATGTTCACTCCTGAAGTGTAACGAAATGGAACTCCGCAACATCGCCATCATCGCGCACGTCGACCACGGCAAGACGACCCTGGTCGACGCCATGCTTAAGCAATCCGGCACCTTCCGCGAAAACCAGCAGGTCGCGGACCGGGTGATGGATTCCAACGACCTTGAGCGTGAGCGCGGCATCACCATCCTGGCCAAGTGCACCTCGGTCGAGTGGAAGGGCATCCGCATCAACATCGTCGACACCCCCGGCCACGCCGATTTCGGCGGCGAGGTGGAACGCATCCTGTCGATGGTCGACGGCGTGGTGGTCCTGGTGGACGCCGCCGAAGGGCCGATGCCCCAGACCAAGTTCGTCACCGGCAAGGCCCTGGGCCTGGGCCTCCGGCCCATCGTGGTCATCAACAAGGTCGATCGCGGCGACGCCCGCCCGCATCAGGTGCACGACGAGGTGTTCGACCTGTTCGCCGCCCTGGATGCCAGCGACGAGCAGCTGGACTTTCCCACCCTGTTCGCGGTCGGCCGCGACGGCTGGGCCGACGAGTCCCTCGAAGGCCCGCGCCAGGATCTGTCGGCGCTGTTCGACCTGATCGTACGCCATGTTCCGCCGCCGGAACGAAATCTCGACGCGCCCTTCGCGATGCTGGCCACCACCCTGGAGGCCGATCCCTATCTCGGCCGGGTGCTCACGGGGCGCATCCACACCGGCACGGTCAAGACCAACATGGCGGCCAAGGGCCTGTCGCGGGACGGCGAATTGCTGGAACAGTTCCGCATTTCCAAGGTCCTGGCCTTCCGCGGCATCGAGCGGGTGCCGGTGGACAGCGCCGAGGCCGGCGACATCGTCTGCCTAGCCGGCATGAGCAAGCCGACGGTGGCCGACACCATCTGCGCGCCGGAGGTGGCGGCGCCTTTGAGGGCCCAGCCCATCGACCCGCCGACCCTGGCGATGATCTTTTCGGTCAACGATTCGCCGCTGGCCGGCACCGAGGGCGACAAGGTCACCAGCCGCGTCATCGGCGCCCGCTTGGCGCGCGAGGCGGAGTCCAACGTCGCCATCCGCATCCGCGAGACCGAGACCAAGGACGCCTTCGAGGTGGCCGGCCGCGGTGAGCTGCAACTTGGCGTGCTGATCGAAACCATGCGCCGCGAAGGCTTCGAGCTCAGCGTCTCGCGCCCGCGGGTGCTGTTCAAGAGTGAGAACGGCCAGCGCATGGAGCCCATCGAGGAAGTGTTCGTCGACGTGGACGACGAATATTCTGGCGTGGTGGTCGAAAAGATGACCCTGCGCAAGGCGGAACTGACCGGCATGCGCCCATCGGGCGGTGGCAAGACCCGCATCACCTTCCTGGCGCCATCGCGCGGCCTGATCGGTTATCACGGCGAGTTCCTGACCGACACCCGCGGCACCGGCCTGATGAACCGGGTCTATCACGGCTACGCCCCCTACAAGGGCCCCATCGAGGGCCGGCGCAACGGTGTGCTGATCTCCAACGCCGCCGGCGAGGCGGTGGCCTACGCCCTGTGGAACCTGGAGGATCGCGGCCCGATGTTCATCCCGTCGGGGGTCAAGGTCTACGAGGGCATGATCATCGGCGAGCACACCCGTGGCAACGACCTGGAGGTCAATCCCCTCAAGGCCAAGCAGCTGACCAACATCCGTGCCGCCGGCAAGGACGAGGCGGTGCGCCTGACGCCGCCGCGCAAGATGAGCCTGGAGCAGGCCATCGCCTATATCCAGGACGACGAACTGGTGGAAGTGACCCCCAAGTCCATCCGCCTGCGCAAGTCCATCCTGGACCCCAACGAGCGCAAGAAGGCGGAACGCGCCGCCAAGAACGCGGAGTAGGGCGATCGACCACGGCCGCCGCGCCGTGGTCGCGGACCGCGTTCCCACCAAGGCGCCAGGAACGGCACAGGGCACCAAGGCATTCCTTCTCGGAAGGTCCTTGGTGCCCGTCGTGCGCTGCCTTGGTCGCCGGGCGTTTGACCCGCCCCGCCTCTATTCCGCGGCTTTTTCCGTTGCGGCCGCCGGGTCCTCAAGGGCCTTGAGCAGGGTCTCGCGCATCCGCTCCAGCTTGCGGTCATGTTCGACCTTCAGGCCGAATACGTCCTTGACGTAGAACACGTCCACCACCCGCTCGCCATAGGTCGAGATGTGGGCCGAAGAAATCTGCAGCCCCAGCCGGGTCATGGCCGCCGTCACGTCGTAGAGCAACCCGGCACGGTCGCGGCCATTGACCTCGATCAGGGTGTGGGTGGCCGACGCCTTGTTGTCGATGATCACCCGTGGCGGCACCTTGAACACCGCGGCGCGGCTGGGCAGCCGCGAACGGCGGGACGCCAGCTCACGCTGGAGGCGCAGCCGGCCCATCAGCACCTGCTCGATGGTGGCCGCCAGCTTCTCGTGTTTGGCCGCGCCCTCGAACGGGCCGCCCTCGGCATCCTGGATCCAGAAGGTGTCGAGCGCCATGCCGTTGGTCAGGGTGATGATCTTGGCATCGACGATGTTGGCTCCCGATACCGCCATGGCGCCGGCGATCTGGGAGAACAGGCCGGGATGGTCGCCGGTATAGACGGTCACCTCGGTGACGGCGCGGCGTGCGTCGATGCGGCTGTCGATGGTCAGCGGTGCCTTGGCCGCCTCGGCCTCATGCACCAGTTGGGCATGACGCAGATGGGTGGCGGTGTCGAACGAGGTCCAGTAGCTGGGATAGCCGCGGGCCAGATGGGTGTCGATGTCCTCCCGCACCCAGCCCTCCACGGCCAGACCGTCGGCCAAGTCGGCGCGGGCGGCCTGGACGCGGGATTGGCGGGCCGCCGACAGGCCGCCGGTCATCACCTCTTCCGCCCGCAGGTATAGTTCGCGCAGCAGGCCGCCCTTCCAGCCGTTCCACACCGTCGGACCGACGGCGCGGATGTCGGCCACGGTCAGCAGAAGCAGCAGGCGCAGCCGTTCGGGGCTTTGCACCAGGGCGGCGAAATCCTGGATGGTCTTGGGGTCGTCGATGTCGCGTTTGAACGCCGTACGGCTCATCACCAGATGCTGGCGGATCAGCCAGGCGACCGTTTCGGTTTCGGCGTCGCTCAGCCCGAAGCGTGGCCCCAGCTTCATCGCCACCTCGGCGCCCAGTTCGGAATGGTCGCCGCTACGCCCCTTGGCGATGTCGTGCAGGAACACCGCCAGATACAGTGCGTCGCGGCTGTCCACCTCGTGGATGATCTCGGTGGAGACCGGCACGTCCTCGCCCAGTTCGCCGCGCTCGATGGCATGCAGCACGCCCAGCGCCTGGATGGTGTGCTCGTCCACGGTGTAGACGTGGTACATGTCGTATTGCATCTGTGCCACCACCCGGCCGAAATCGGGGATGAAACGTCCCAGCACCCCCGCCTCGTTCATGTGGCGCAGGGCCACTTCCGGGTTTTTGCGGCTGGTCAGCATGGCCAGGAACAGGCGGTTGGCCTCGGGAAGGGCGCGGACATTGGCGTCGATGCGCCGCAGGCTGCGGTGGACCAGTTCCAGCGCCTTGGGATGGATGTCCAGGCCGTTTTCCAGGGCGGCATGGAACAAGCGGATCATCGCCACCGGATCGGCTTCGAACTGGTTGGCTTGGGTCACGGTCAGGCGGTCGCCCTCCAGCCGGAAACCCTCGATGGTCGGCCGCTTGCGCAACGACAGCAAGTGAGCCAGCCGCAGGCGCGGCTTGCGCTTCTGCTGCTCCTCGGCCAGGGCGCAGAACAGGCGGGTCAGGTCGCCGACCTCCTTGGCCACCAGGAAGAAGTGCTTCATGAAGCGTTCGACCCCGCGCGAGCCGGGGCGGTCGGCATAGCCCATGCGGGCGGCGATCTCCGGCTGGACGTCGAAGGTCAGCCGATCCTCGGCGCGGCCGGTCAGATAATGCAGGTGGCAGCGCACCGTCCACAGGAAGTCCTGGGCCTTGGCGAAGCGCCGGGCGGCGGCCCGGCTGATGGCGCCCTTGGCCACCAGGTCGTCGATATCGTCGACACGGTAGAGGTACTTGGCGATCCAGTACAGAGTGTGCAGGTCGCGCAGGCCGCCCTTGCCCTCCTTGATGTTGGGCTCCAGCACATAGCGGACGTCGCCCATCTGCTCGTGGCGGGCGTCGCGTTCGGCCAGCTTGGAGTCGATGAATTCCTCGGCGGTGCCGGCGATCACTTCGGTGCGGAAACGAGTCTGGAGCTCGGAAAACAGCGTCTGGTCGCCCCAGATCCAGCGCATTTCCAGCACCGCCGTACGGATGGTCAGGTCGCCTTTGGCATGGCGCACGCATTCCTCGGCCGAGCGGGTCGCCTGCCCAACCTTGAGGCCCAGGTCCCACAGCAGGTAGAGCAGGTATTCCACCAGCTGCTCGTGCCAGGGGGTGCGTTTGTAGGGGGTCAGGAACAAGAGGTCGATGTCGGATTGCGGGCTCAGCTCGCCGCGGCCGTAGCCGCCCACCGCCACCAGGCTCAGGGCTTCCGCTGCGGTGCGCACGCCCTGGGCCAGTTCGTGCTCCACCGCGTAATCGTGGGCGGTGCGGATCAGCTGGTCCATCAGGAAGCAGTTTTCCTGCACCGCCTGGCTGCCGCGGCCGGCCACCTCGAACCGGCGGCGGATTTCGGCCCGGCCGCCGGCCAGCGCGGCCTTGAACACCTCAAGCACGCGGGCGCGGCGTTTGTGCCTGGGCAGTTCGCCCGCCACCACCTCGGCCAGCCGGGCGATAAGGGCGCGGCGGTCGATGATGGCGCGCTGGTCGTGGATCTTGCTCATTTTCAGTCCCGGCTGCGAGAGCTGCCGCGATTATAGGCAATGGCTGGACGACCGCCAGCCCATTCCGCCGCGCCGGGGACTGCGGTCAGCCGGCTTCGCCCGACCTAACGTTCAGCCGGCTTCGCCCGACCTAACCGTTCAGCCGGCTTCGCCCGACCTAACCGTTCAGCCGGCTTCGCCGGCCGGCGGGGCGCTGCCCTCCAGGCTGGACACGTCGCGCTTCGGCCGGTCGGTGCCCAGCGTGCGGCCGGTCACCCGGTAATAGGTCATTTCGGCGATGTTGGTGGCGTGGTCGCCGATCCGCTCGATGTTCTTGGCAATGAACATCAGATGGGAGCCGGCGGTAATGGTGCGCGGGTCCTCCATCATGTAGGTCAGGATCTCGCGGAACAGGCTGGAATACCGCTCGTCCACCTCTTCGTCACGGTTGCGCGCCGCCAGGGCCTGTTCGGCGTCGCCGTTCATATAGGCGTCCATGGTGGTGCGCAGCAGCTCCTGCACCACATGGCCCAGCCGTAGCAGCGGCCGCAGCGGCGCGACCGTCGGCGATTCGTTGAGCACCTGGGCGCGCCGCGCGGTGTTGGCGGCGTGATCGGCGATGCGCTCCAGGTCGCCGGCCACCTTCAGCGCGGTGATCACCCGGCGCAGATCGTCGGCGACGGGAGCGCGCAGCGCCAGCAGGCGGACGGTCTGTTCGGACACGAAATGTTCAAGCTCGTCGATCTCGGCATCGCCCTGGACCACGGCGCGGGCCAGATCGCTGTCGCGCTGGGCCAGCGCGTCGAGGCAGCCGGCCAGCGCCGCCTCGGCCAGGGCGGTCATGCGTACCAGGGCGTCGTCGAGCCGCTGCAACGCCTCGTCGAGGGAACGGACGGTGTGATGCTCGCCGAGGGGCATGGATGTTCCTCCTGGTCCGGGCCGATGGCTGCCAGACCATATACGGCGCGGGCGCCGGCGCGCAACCGCCGTTCCAGCATCCGGCGGGTCGGCGTTCGGTGGAACGGACGCGCGGTGCTCAGGCCGAGGCGCGTGCCGGTTCGGCCTGCGCGGCGGCCGGCATATAGACCGTGAAGGTCGAACCGCGGCCCGGCGCCGATTCGATCACCAGCACGCCGCGGTGGCGGTTGACGATGTGCTTGACGATGGCCAGTCCCAGCCCGGTACCGCCCAGCTTGCGCGACCGGGCGGTGTCGACCCGGTAGAACCGTTCGGTCAGGCGCGGCAGATGCTCGCGGGCGATGCCCTCGCCATGATCGGCCACCGCCAGCGCCACCACTCCGGCGGCGCCATGGGCCAGATGGGCGGCGGCGGCCGGCAGCTTGGCGGGCACGCCGAGGCTGATCTCCACCGATGTCGCGTCGCGGCCGTATTTGATGGCATTGTCCAGCAGGTTCTGGACCAGCTGGGCCAGTTCGTCCGGCTGGCCCAGCACAGCCGCCGCCTTGGGGTCGCAGCAGGGCGCCAGGGTCATACCCTTGGCCTCGGCCAGCGGCAGCAGGGCTGCGACCGCGCCCTCGACGATGCGGGCCAGGTCCACCCGGTCGCCGGGCGGCGAATGTTCGTTCAGCTCGATGCGCGACAGCGACAGCAGGTCGTTGACCAGGCGGGCCATGCGCGAGGCCTGGTCGAACATGATGGCCAGGAAGCGTTCACGCGCCTCGTCGTCATCGCGGGCCGGACCGCGCAGGGTTTCGATGAATCCCAGCAGGGTGGACAGCGGCGTGCGCAGCTCGTGGCTGGCATTGGCGACGAAATCGGCCCGCATCTGCTCCATCCGCCGCGTGGTGGTGACATCGTGCAGGGCCAGGATGGCGCGGGTACCGTCGGCGGCGCCGGATTCCAGGCGCTCGACGCGGGCGACGAAGCTGCGGGGTACCGGTGCCGCCAGGGTGAATTCGGCCTCGCGGCCGGCGGCGCCGCCCAGCACCGCGTCGGTGACTTCCAGGACCGCCGGGTCGCGCAGCACCACCGCCAGGTCGCGCCCGGTCATGTCGCGGCCGAACACCGCGCGTCCCGCCCGGTTGACCCGCACCACCCGCCGTCCGTCGGCCAGCAGCACCAGCGGGTCGGGCAGGCTGTCGAACAGGGTTTCGTGCCAGCGGGCGGCGGCGGCCAGCCCGGCTTGCTGGTGCTGCCACTGGCGGCGCAACTGGCTGACGGCGGCGGCCATCTCGTCCACCAGCTGTTCCTGGCGCGGGCGCGGCGGCAGGGCGTCCACCCCGGCGGCCAGGCTGCGCATCCAGCGGCTGAGCGCCGCCAGGTCGCCCAGATGCAGCAGCAGTAGTGGCGCGGTCAGCGCCGCCATGCCCAGCCAGGCCAGGGCGGCATGGCCGGCCGAGAGCAATCCGGCGGCGGTCAGTCCCGCCATCACCGCGGCGGCCGGCGTGTTGAGCAGCAGCACGGCGGCGGTCAGGCGTCCGGCGGGAACCCCTCGGGTCATGGTCAGCCCCTGATGGCGTCGTAGCAGGCCAGCACCGCCATGTTCACCATGTCGTTGACGGTGGCGTCCATGGCGGTGATCTGGATCGGCTTGGCCAGGCCCATCAGCACTGGGCCGATCACCGTGCCGCCGCCCAGCTTCTGCATCAATTTCCAGCTGATGTTGGCGGAATACAGGCCGGGCATCACCAGCACGTTGGCCGGGCCCGACAGGCGGCAGAACGGATAGTGGGCCAGCAATTCGGGGTCAAGGGCGACGTCGGCGGCCATTTCGCCATCGTATTCGAAATCCACCTGGCGGGCGTCGAGGATGCGGGCCGCCTCGCGCACCCGCTCGGCGCGGTCCGAGGCCGGATTGCCGAAGGTGGAATAGGACAGCAGCGCCACCCGCGGCTCGTGGCCCATCTGGCGGGCCTTGCGCGCCGTCTGCACGGCGATGTCGGCCAACTGGGCGGGGGTGGGCGTTTCGTGCACGGTGGTATCGGCCAGGAATACCGTGCGGCCCTTGGCGAGCAGCAGGGTCAGGCCGAACAGCAATTCGCCGGGGGCGGCATCCACCACCCGGCCGATCTCCTCGAAGGCCTGCCAGTAATTGCGGGTCAGACCGGTGACCATGGCGTCGGCGTCGCCCTCGGTGACCATCAGCGCGCCCCAGACGTTGCGTTCCTGGTTGACCAGCCGCTGGACGTCGCGCACCAGCAGGCCCTTGCGTTGCAGGCGGCGGTACAGCGCCTCGACATAGGCTTCGCGCCGACTGGACAGGCGGGCGTTGACGATCTCCAGGTTCTCGATGCCGGGCAGGTGGATGGCCTCGCAGACCGCGCGGATGCGCTCTTCGCGGCCGATCAGCACCGGGGTGCCGTAGCCGGCATTGCGGAAGGCGATGGCGGCGCGGATGGATTTCTCCTCCTCGCCCTCGGCGAACACCACCCGCTGCGGGTTGGCGCGTACCTTCTCGCTGATGGCCTGCAAGCTGGCGGCGGTGGGATCGAGACGGGCCGACAGTTCCTTGCGGTAGCCGTCCATGTCGACGATCGGCCGGCGGGCGACCCCGGTGTCCATGGCCGCCTTGGCCACGGCCGGGGGCACGGCGGCGATCAGGCGGGGATCGAAGGGTACCGGGATAATGTATTCGGGCCCGTAATGAAGCCGGCGCCCGGCATAGGCGGCGTCCACCTCGTCGGGCACGTCCTCGCGCGCCAGGGCGGCGATGGCCTGGGCGGCGGCCACCTTCATCTGTTCGTTGATGGTGCGCGCCCGCACGTCGAGCGCGCCGCGGAAGATGTAGGGAAATCCCAGCACATTGTTGATCTGGTTGGGATAATCCGACCGGCCGGTGGCGACGATGGCGTCCTGCCGCACCTGGCGCACCTCTTCCGGGGTGATCTCGGGATCGGGATTGGCCATAGCGAAGATGATCGGTCTGGCGGCCATGGAGGCCACCATCGCCGGCGTCACCGCGCCCTTGACCGACAGGCCGAGGAACACGTCGGCACCGTCCAGCGCCTCGGCCAGGCTGCGGGCCGGGGTAGGCACCGCATGGGCCGATTTCCACTGGTTCATCCCTTCGGTACGGCCCTGCCAGATGGCGCCCTTGGTGTCGCACAGCACCACGTTGCCGTGGCGCACGCCCAGCTCCTTGATCAACTCGACGCAGGCGATGCCGGCGGCGCCCGCGCCGTTGACCACCACCTTGACCTCGTCCAGCCCGCGGCCGGTCAGGTCGCAGGCATTGATCAGGCCGGCGGCGGCGATGATGGCGGTGCCGTGCTGGTCGTCGTGGAAGACCGGGATGTCCATCAACTCGCGCAGCCGCTGCTCGATGATGAAGCATTCCGGCGCCTTGATGTCCTCCAGATTGATGCCGCCGAAGCTGGGGCCCAGGAAGCGGACGCAGTTCACGAATTCGTCCACGTCGCGGGTATCGACCTCAAGGTCGATGGAATCGACGTCGGCGAACCGTTTGAACAGCACCGCCTTGCCTTCCATCACCGGCTTGCCGGCCAGCGCCCCCAGATCGCCCAGGCCGAGAACCGCGGTGCCGTTGGACACCACCGCCACTAGGTTGCCCTTGGCGGTGTAGTCGTAGGCCAGGGACGGGTCCCTGGCGATGTGCAGGCAGGGAAAGGCCACCCCCGGCGAATAGGCCAGCGACAGGTCGCGCTGGGTGGTCAGCGGCTTGGTGGGGGAGATCTCGATCTTGCCCGGCCGGCCGGAGGCATGCAGCAGCAGCGTCTCGCGTTCGAGATTGGCCTGGGCGCGGGCCTCGCGGCCGTCGATGCGGCCTGTGGACAAGTCGGTCATGACACCTTTCCTCACGGGGGAATGGGGCGGTGTTATCCGCCCTTCCTTTCGAACACGTGGACGTTGGCCGCGCCGCTCGCCAGCAGGGCGCCCTTTGCCGTTTCCTCCTCGCCGGAATTGCGCACCGCCACCCACAGGATCACGCTACCGGCGGCCAGGGCGCGGGTGAAGTCTGCCGAATCGGGTATGGCACTCACTTCGTCTAGGAGTTCCTTGAGCGCAGCCCCGCCCACCCCGGCGGCGATCAACCCGGCAAGGGCGGCGCCCACCGGGCCGGCGGCCACGGCGATCAGTCCGGCGGCGACCAGCGGGCCCTCATACTTAAGTTCGCCCACCAGGGCGATCAGCACGTCCTTCCACGGCCTGCCATCGCGGCCGAAGGCATCGATGGAATCGTGGGAGGACAGGACCGACAGGTCGCTACGGGCGAAGCCGGCCTTGGTCAGGGCGTCGATCGCGGCCTGGAAATGGCCGCGGTCGGCGAAGGTTCCGACCACCTCGCGGGTGGTGCGGGCAATGGCGTCGTCGGCGTTCACAATCCCCTCCTTGAGGTCTGCGGGGGTTGGTCATTCTGCGCCAACCCCCGGCCGATTCAAAGCGGGGAGGGGTTGCAGCAGGGTGACATCATGGTAACGTGCGCCGGCCAGCGCGGAGCCCCCGTCTTGACCAGCATTGCCCCCTCTTCCCCGCCCGAGACGGGCGAGGTCACCCCCATGATGGCGCAATACCTCGCCATCAAGCGAGCCCATCCCGATTGCCTGCTGTTCTACCGGATGGGTGATTTCTACGAGCTGTTCTTCGACGACGCGGCGAAGGCGGCGGCGGCGCTGGATATCGCGCTGACCAAGCGCGGCAAGCACCAGGGCGAGGACATCGCCATGTGCGGTGTGCCGATCCGCGCCTACGAAGGCTATCTCGCCCGCTTGGTGCGGGCCGGGTACAAGGTGGCGATCTGCGAGCAGACCGAGGACCCGGCCGAGGCCAAGAAACGCGGCGCCAAGGCGGTGGTGGCGCGCGAGGTCATCCGGGTGGTGACCGCCGGCACGCTGACCGAGGACACCCTGCTTGACGCCCGCGCCCACAATTACCTGGCGGCGGTGGCCGAGGCGCAGGGCGGGCTGGGCCTGGCTTGGCTCGACGTGTCCACCGGCGAGTTCGCCTTGCAGCCGGTGGCGGCCGGGGGTCTAAGCGCCGCCCTGGCCCGCCTGGCGCCGGGGGAGGTGCTGCTGCCCGATCGCCTGCTGGAGGCCCCGGGCCTGTTCGAGGTATGGGGCGAGTGGAAGGCGGTGCTGACCCCGCTCCCCTCGGCCCGTTTCGATTCCGAAAATGCCCGCCGCCGCCTGGAAGGCCTGTACGGGGTCGGGGCGCTGGACGGGTTCGGCGCCTTCACCCGTCCCGAACTGGCGGCCGGCGGCGCCCTGGTGGATTACGTCGAGCTGACCCAGAAGGGCCGCCTGCCGCGCCTGTCCATCCCCCGCCGGGTGCCCGAAGGCGCGGTGATGGAAATCGATGGCGCCACCCGCCGCAACCTGGAACTGACCGAAACCCTGGGCGGCGCGCGCAAGGGCTCGCTGCTGGCAGTGGTGGATCGCACGGTGACCGGGGCGGGGGCCCGCCTGCTGGCCGCCCGCCTGGCGGCGCCCTTGACCGATGTCGCCACCATCGCCCGGCGCCAGGATGCCGTCGCCTTCTTCGTCGACCACGAGCCGGTGCGCGCCCGCCTGCGTGAGGCGTTGCGCGCCTGTCCCGACGTGGAACGCGCCCTGTCGCGCCTGTCGCTGGGGCGTGGCGGCCCGCGCGATCTGGCGGCGGTGCGCGATGCCCTGGCGCTGGCGCCGGTGCTCCGCAATATCCTGGCCGGGTCGGGGCTGGACAGCCCGCCGGAGGCGGTGGCCGCCGCCGCCCGCCGCCTGGGCGAGCATTCGGCCCTGGTGGACAGGCTGGCCCGCGCTCTGGCCGACGAGTTGCCGCTGGCGGCGCGCGACGGCAACTTCATCCGCCCCGGCTTCCATGCCGCGCTGGACGAGGTGAAGCTGCTGGAACGGGACGGCAAGGCGGTCCTGTTGCGCCTGGAGCAGCGTTACATAAGCGAAACGGGTGTCGGCTCGCTCAAGGTCAAGCACAACAACATCATCGGTTATCACATCGAGGTCCCGGCCAAGCAAGCGGAAAGGCTGGGGCCGGACTTCATCCACCGCCAGACCATGGCCAACGCGGCGCGCTATACCACCACCGAGCTGATCGAACTGGCCGGCAAGATCATCGGTGCCGCTGCCGCCGCGCTCGCCATGGAACAGAAGCTGTTCGAGGATCTGGTGGCCGAGGTGGTGGCGCGGGCCGGCGACATCGCCGCCGCTGCCCGCGCCCTGGC
>JAKAFA010000357.1 GCA_021818185.1 Pseudomonadota bacterium
GAGGGCAGCCACGGCCGGAAGCAGGCAGACGCCAAGCCCGGCCCGGACCATGCCGAGCGCGGTCTCGTAACTCCGGCAATGGGCGATGAGGCCGTGCCTGGGCAATGTCCGCTGATACCATTGTTCGACCCGCCGGCTGCGCTGTGTGCCGAAGTTGAATTGGATGCAGCGGTTGATCGTCAGCTTGTCTGCATCCGGCAGGTCGGCCTCGGGATCGGCGACCATCGACAGATCCATCCCCTGAGGCACGGCAAAAACGTATGGGTCGTCGAGGACCGGCATCTCGCGGAACGACAATCCGCCCTGGGCGACCGAATCGGCAGAGATCAGCCCGATATTGACCGAACGGCCATGAAGCAGGTCGAGCGTTTCCGCGGGCGAGGTTTCGTGGATATCGAACTCGACATGGGGATGGCTTTCCGCCAGACGGGCGATAGCCGGCGGCACAACCGCCCGGATCGTCGAGTTGACGCCCGCCAGCCGGACGATGCCGCGGATTCCGGCCGAGAATTCCCCAAGCCCGACCTGGGCCTGGTCGACCTCATCGAGAACGAAGCGGGCATGGCGCAGCAGGAAGCGCCCCGCATCGGTCAGCACCATCTGGGTCAGGGTGCGGTCGAACAGTTTGGCGCCTGCGCATTGCTCCAGTTTCGACAATTGCTGCGAAAGGGTCGGCTGCGCCAGGCCCAGTTGCTTTGCCGCGCGGGTCAGGGTCGTCGCCTGGGCGACGGCGCAGAAGATCCGCAACTGGTGCAGCGTCATATCGGCCGGCAGCATATCGCCTCCTTCATCTCCGTCGTTCCCAGGACTGCCTCCAGTGCACGCACGAACCGCTCGTTCTCTTCGTGGCGGCCGACGCTGACCCGGATGCAGTCGTTCAGGCCGACCGCATCCAGTGCCTTGACCAGGACCCCCATGCTCCGCAGCCGTTCGAAGACCTCCCGGCCGTTGCCCACCCGCACCACCAGGAAATTGGCCTGGGACGGCGGGACGGTCAGGCCCAGTGCCGCCAGCCGCTCCGCAAGCCAATGCCGGTTCGCCGCCGTGAGGGCGACGCAGCGCGCCAGATGGTCGCGGTCGCCGAAGGCCGCGATGGCGGCATCCTGGGCCAGGCATCCGGTGTTGAAATGCTGGCGCAGGCCATCGACGCGCCGTGCCAGCGGCGCCGGGGCGACGCCAAATCCGAGGCGCAGGCCGGCCAGGCCGTACGCCTTCGACAGCGACCGCGTCACCATCAGTGGGCGCCCCTGGCGGACCTGCCCAAGGGCGTCGGCGAAATCAGGCTGCCACACGTATTCGCCATAGGCTTCGTCGACGATGACCACGACGCCCTCGGGAAGGCGGTCGAGGAAGCCGGCAAGCGCCGCACCGCCAAGAGCGAGACCGGTCGGATTGTTGGGATTGGCCAGGATGACCAGCCGCGTCCGCTCGGTGATCCGCTCGGCCATCGCGTCCAGGTCGTAGGCCCACTGCGCCAAAGGCACCAGAACCGCGGACGCCCCGGTCCGCGCGATGATGGAGCGGTAGGCCGGAAACGACGGCCAGCCGAGAACCGCCTCGTCCCCCGCCCCCAGGAGGGCGCGGGCGGTCAGTTCGATGACCTCGCAGGACCCGTTGCCGAGGACGATCTGGCCGGCCTCGACCGCCAGCGCCTTGCCCAGCACCGCTTTCAGCCGGGCGCCGTCCCCGTCCGGATAGCGATGCACGCGCGACGCCCCGGCGGCGATGGCGCGGATGGCATGTTCCGATGGGCCGAACGGGTTCTCGTTGGCCGACAGGTCGATCATCGCCGGTACGCCGGGACGGTCCATTGCTCCCCAACCTCGCGCCAGAAAATAACCATACAGCGATAAGGCCTATTCTGCCGATGGGGCGGGGCCTTGCGTATTCGACCTTGGTGGCAAGTGCCGGGCCGCCCCTTGATTCGGCGGCCGGAGGGGGTAGGCTGGCGGTGGGGACGGGACGTCCCCGGCCGGGCCCCGCCTATCGCGAGCCCACCACAAGGAGCGCGCGGCGTGACACAGGATGCGGGGGACGGGACCGTTGCCGTCTGGGCCCTGGCCCGAGCCCTGGAACAGGACCTGACGGCCTTCGGCGCCGTCATTTCCATCGAAAGTCCGGGCCAGGCGGAGGTGCTGCGGGCCGAGGACCGCGGCCATGCCTTCGTGCAACTGGTCCTGGCCTTCGATGACGTCGCTGAAAACGAAGCCCGGGCCGGAGGCGAATCCGGACGCCGTCCGCCCGACGCGTCGGATGTCCGCCGCGCCCTGGACTTCGCCCGCCAACATCGGCGCCGCCACCTGATGATCCACTGCAAGATGGGAATCTCCCGCTCGACGGCCGTGGCGACCGCCGTCCTGGCCGACCGTTGCGGCCCCGGCCGGGAAAAGGAGGCGGTGGGCATGGTCATGGGCTCGGTGGCCCGCTACGAGCCCAACCGGACCGTCCTGGCGCTGGCGGATCTCGTCCTCGGCCGTGGCGGCGCGCTGGTCGCCGCAGTCACCGAAAGCCAAACGCGCCCGTCCAGCGAGCCGGTGGGCGATGATCCCCTGGTCGGTTCGCCCGCCGCGGCGGTATGACGAGTTCCGCCCGCCCGCCGAAGATTACGACGGCCGGGGGCGCTGCCATTGCCGGTTACGACACGGTCCAGA
>JAKAFA010000113.1 GCA_021818185.1 Pseudomonadota bacterium
GGCGGCTGTGGACGGCGCGGAGCCGGAGCGGCGTGTTCGATCCGGCGCGCAAGGCCCGAGACATCGAGGCGGCCCTTGAACGCCTCTGGCGCAATCATCGGGCGGGCGCCGGCCCGGCCGGGGGGGGCAGGCAATGGACGCGGTACTGCTGATTAGCGGCGCTGCCGGCTTCATCGGCAGCCAGATGGTCCGGACGGCCCTGGCACAGGGATATCGGGTCGTCGGCCTCGACAAGCTCACCTATGCGGGGTCTGTGGCCAATGTGGACGGCCTGCCGGCCGACCGCTTCCGTCTGGTGGTGGGCGACATCGCCGACCTGGAACTGGTCCGGGGGATGCTGGCCGAGGTTCAGCCGGCTTCCGTGCTGAATCTTGCCGCCGAAACCCATGTCGACCGGTCCATCGCCGGGCCGGACGCCTTCGTGGAAACCAATGTGGTGGGCACGCTGCACCTGCTGCGGGCCAGCCTGGACTATTACCGGACCCTGACCGGGGACCGGCGGTCGCGCTTCCGCTACGTGCAGATGTCCACCGACGAGGTCTACGGCTCGCTGGGGGAGGCGGGGCGGTTCAGCGAGGACAGCTCCTACGCTCCCCGCTCTCCCTATGCGTCGTCCAAGGCCGGCGGCGACCATCTGGTGGCGGCCTGGGTCCACACCTACGGGCTGCCGGCGGTGGTCACCCACTGCTCCAACAATTACGGCCCGCGGCAGCATCCGGAAAAGCTGATCCCGCACATGATCACGCGCGCCCTGGCGGGGCTGCCGTTGCCGGTCTATGGGACCGGCGAGAACGTCCGCGACTGGATCCATGTGGAAGACCATTGCGACGGCGTGCTCGCTGCCATGCGCCAAGGCACCGTCGGCGGCCATTATTGTTTCGGCGGCGGCAACGAATGGCGCAACATCGACCTCGTCCATCGTCTGTGCGATGCCCTCGACGTGCTGAAGCCCCGCGCCGACCGGCATTCCTACCGCCGCCAGATCGCCTTCGTGGACGACCGGCCGGGGCATGATTTCCGCTATTCCATCGATTTCAGCCGCGCCACCCGCGAGCTTGGCTTCGCGCCGAAGGTGGATTTCGCCGATGGGCTGGCGGCCACTGTCCGCTGGTACCTGGACAACGGCGGGGAGGGACGCAAGGCGGCGGAGGAAAGCCGATGATGAAGGGGATTCTTCTGGCGGGCGGCTCGGGGACGCGGCTCGCCCCGCTGACCGCGGCGCTGTCCAAGCAGCTTCTGCCGGTCTACAACAAGCCGCTGATCTATTACCCGCTGTCGACCCTGATGCTGGCCAACGTGCGGGACATCCTGATCATCTCGACGCCCCGGGACACCCCGGTGATCGAGCGCCTGCTGGGGGACGGCAGCCATCTGGGCCTGAAGCTGAGCTATGCCGTCCAGGAACGGCCCAACGGCATCGCCGAGGCGTTCCTCATCGCCGAAGACTTCTGCGCCGGCAAGCCGGTCTGCCTGATCCTGGGCGACAACGTCTTTCACAGCCAGGACCTGCTTCGCGTCCTCAAGCAGGCGACCCGTCCCGGTCAGGGGGCGACGGTCATCGCCTGCCACGTTTCCAACCCCTCGGCCTATGGCGTGGTGACGCTCGATTCTGCCGGCCGCCCGGTGGATCTGGTGGAGAAACCGGCGAATCCGGCCTCGAACTGGGTGGTGGCCGGGCTCTATTTCTACGATTCCGCCGTGCATTCCATCGTGCGCAACCTGCGCCCGTCCGAGCGCGGCGAGCTTGAGATCACCGACGTGAACCGGGCCTACCTGCGCGAGGGCCGTCTGAACGTCATCACCATGGGCCGGGGAACCGCCTGGTTCGACGCCGGCACCTTCGAAAACCTGCTCCTGGCCGGCCAGTTCGTGCAGATGCTGGAACTGCGCCAGGGGCTGATGGTCGGCCTGCCGGAAGAGGTCGCCTATCGCATGCGCTTCATTTCGGCCGAGGACCTTGCCGCCCTGGCCGGCCGGATGAAGAACAGCCCGCTCGGCGATTATCTGTTCAGCATCCTGAAGTAACCGGCGATCGCATCGATGACGATTTCGGGCTGGTCGGCCATGCCCGACCACAGCGGCAGGCGCAGCAGCCGACCCGCCACGTCGTCGGTGACCGCCAGCGATCCGCCGGTGCGGCCGAACCGCCGGCCGGCGGGGGAACTGTGCAGGGGGACGTAGTGGAAGGACGCGGCGATGCCCAATCCCTGCAAATGGGCGATCAGCGCCGAGCGGGCCGGCAGGTCGGCCATCAGCAACGGGTAGAGATGGGCGTTGTGCCGGCAGCGGGGCACCACCACCGGGCGGCGCAGCAGGCCGGCCTCTTCCAGTCGGGCGAAGCCGGTATGGTAGCGCTGCCAGACCGCCGTCCGCTCGGCGACCAGCCGCTCGGCCTCGTCGAACTGGGCCAGGAGAAAGGCGGCGATCAATTCGCCGGGCAGATAGGACGACCCGACGTCCACCCAGGTGTACTTGTCGGTCTGCCCGCGGAAAAAGGCGTTTCGGTTGGTCCCCTTCTGGCGGATGATTTCGGCCCGTTCGACCAGTTGCGGATCGTTGACGGCCAGGGCGCCGCCTTCGCCGCTGATCAGGTTCTTGGTCTCGTGGAAGCTGAAGGCGGCAAGATCGCCGAAACTGCCGAGCGGCCGGCCGTCGTAGCCGGCCAGGATGGCGTGGGCCGCATCCTCGACCACCATCAGGCGGTGGCGGCGGGCCAGATCCATGATGGCGTCCATGTCGCAGGCCACGCCACCGTAATGGACCACGAAGATGGCGCGCGTGCGCGGCGTGATCGCCGCCTCGATCCGGGTTTCGTCGATGTTGAACGTGTCGGGCCGGATGTCGACGAAGACCGGAACCGCCCGTTGCAGTACTACCGCGTTGGCGGTCGAGACGAAGGTGAACGAGGGCATGATCACCTCGTCGCCCGGCTCCAGGCCGCAAAGGATGGCCGCCATCTCCAGCGCGGCGGTGCCGGAATGGGTGAGCAACGCCTTGGCCGTTCCCAGCCGGCTTTCAAGCCAGCCCTGGCACCGCTGGGTGAAGGGCCCGTCGCCGGCCAGCCGACCGCTTTCGACCGCCTGGCGGAGATAGTCCAGTTCGCGCCCGGTCACCGCCGGACGGGTAAAGGGGATTGCCCCAGAGGGCCCGGCCGGCGGGCGGGCGCGGGCACCGCGCATGATGGTGCTCAACTGTGCCCTCCGTTGCGGGCAATGATCCTTAAACTTGGGAGAGGTGCGGTTAAGCCGGGGTTAAAAAGCTGGTTCCGGAGCGGGAGCGTCGACCTCGGGAGCGTCCGGTCCGTGGTGCGGCGGGCGATATCCGGCCTCAGCCGCAGGCAACATTCCGCCGGCTCAGGGCATGGAACAGGAAGGCCGTCGCCGCCAGGGCGGCCCACCACGAGTCGGTGCTGAGCTGGAAGTCGGCACACGCCGTCATCATGGCCGTGACGAAGCTTCCATAGGCATAAGGTCGGGTGGCTGGCGACAGTTTGGCGATGCCCGACAGGGTTAGCAGAACCAATCCGGCGGCGATCACCACTCCCGCCAGCCCGTTCTCAACCCAGATCTGAAGCCATTGATTGTGCGGGTAGATGCCAACGCCATCGGCATAAATGTAGCTGTGCAACTCGTCTCGGGTGATGGGAAGAAACTCGCTGCTCCACGTCCCCCACCCCAGGAGGGGGCGCTCCATCACCCGCGCCGACATGTAGTCCCAGATTTCCAGCCGATGCAGGGCGGAATGCTTCAGGTAGGGGCTAAGGCCGGCCCGAAACGGCTCGATGAGCCGCAAGGCAAAGGGCAGTGCGGATGCGATCGCCATCGTCCCCAGCGCCAGGACCCAGCCGATCGATACCGGCGCCCACCGGGCGACGACGACGGTGACGGCGGCGGCGACCAACACCAGCTTGGCGGTGGTCGCTTTGCCGACCGCGACCGTGACGATCATGGCGACGCCCATCGCGGCCGCGCCTATCCGCTGCCGGCGCGCAAGGCGGTCCGCCAGGAGTGGCCAGAACAGCAGCAGGGAATAGAGGATTCCCCGGTTGTACTTGGTCGAAAGATCCCTCATTCCGAGCCAGTGCATCAAGTGGAAGCCGGCAGCGGCATCGGCGAGGATCATGATCGCCCCGATCACGAAGGCCACCGTCATGGCCTGGGTCAGACGGTCGTAGATGTCATCGGCCACGTGATCGACGCTGCCCAGAAAAGCCAGGGCGCCCGCCAGGATGGCGGCGGTCTGCCGCGCGCCGGCCAGGCTGTGGCGAGGAACGATGGACCAGGCACAGGTCGCCAGGGACAGGGCGGCGAAGGCGACGGCCAGCCCGATCAGGCGCCGGTCAACCTTTACCGCCCGCGGCCGGGTCCACAACAGATGCAGCAACCTGATACCGCCCAGGCCGAAAATCATCCCGCTATAGGCCGGTCCGGCGATCAGGCCGACCACCGGCAGGGCGGCGAACACCAGCAAGAGCAGCAGGTCCGGCAGGCGCCCGATCAGGGGGCGGGCACGGCCGTCGTTTCCCAGTTCCATTCTCATCCTATCCGCTTCCCCGACCGGTTTCCGATCCGTCACATCCGGCAGCTCCCGCCGTGAAGCCGTCGCCATGGTTACCCCGATAGCCGTCCGGATTCATCGACTGCCAGCGCCACGCATCCTGGCACATGCGGGCCGGATCGTAGCGCAAGGCGGGCCGGCCGGCCGGCACCCGGCCTCCGAACTCGCCGAGTGGCATCCGGCGCCGGTCGGCGAATGCATGACACCTACTTGCCGCCTGCGGCCTGGCACAGCACATCGGCCGTCTCGCGGGCGGCACGCTGCCAGGAAAACTCGGAGGCCCGCCGCAAAGCGGCCCGCGACAGCTCGGCCCGCCGATCCTCGGACTCGATGAGGTGGTCCAGGACCGCAGCCATGGCGACAGGATCGCCGGGATCGAACTGGTCGGCGGCGTCACCGACCACCTCGGGCATGGCGGTGGCGTTCGAGCAGGCGACCGGCGCGCCGCAGGCCATGGCTTCGATCAACGGCAGGCCGAAGGCTTCGGCCGTCGACGGAAACACGAAGACCAGGCAGCGCTGGTACAGCGGCCGCAATTCCTCGGGCGGCAGGCGGCCGACGAAGGTCACGGCATCGGTAAGGCCGAGATGGGTCACCAGTTCCACCAAATGGCGATAATAGGTTTGGTCGATGCAACTGCCGGCGACCAGCAGGCGGATGTCCGGATGGCGCTCGCGGAGCGTGGCAAGAGCGCGGACCAAGTTGTGCAGGTTCTTCTGCACGTAGATGTCCGAGACGGCGAGAAGGAAGCGCTCGCGCGGCACTACCGCATCCGGCACGAACAGCGGCGAAACGCCATGGTGGATCACCACGGTCTTGCCGCCCTGCCGCCGATACCAACGGGGGGCCAAGGTGTCCAGGGCGTAGCGCGAAACCGCGATGGAACGGCGACAGGTGACCACCGAGAGGAAGGTGACCAGATAGAGCGCCAGCCAATACAGCCGTTTTGAAAGGCGCCATTCCGAACGAGCGACCGCGAAGGTGTTGCTGAGCAGGAGTACGTGGTTGGGAGCCAGTAAGGGGCCGAAATTGGCCAGCGAGAACACCACGTCGGCGTTCATCACCCGGGCCAGCACCGGCAGGGCCGTCTGTTCCCATAACAGCAGGCGGAAGAAGCCGTTGCGGAAGGTGAAGAGATGCACGCGGACCCGCTCATCGACCGGATGGAACAGGCCGATCTGGTCGGCGTGCAGGAAAAGATGGACTTCCAGGCGCTCGTCCGCGGCCAGCAGCGGCAGGATATTGCGCAGGTGGATGACACCGCCGCCACTCTTGGCATGGACACCGTTGATCAGCACCCGGACCCGATCACTCTTCGGAAGCCGCTTCACGCACACGAGGCAGCCTCCCCGCCAAACCGGGCGAACGCCAGGGCGGCGGCGGAGTGGACGGCGTCACCGATGCGGGGGGGCGGAGACAAAGAGGATCTCCAATCTACGGTCGCCACACACGAATGGAGTCGGGAATGGCCACCTTTCGCCACATGCCCTTGATATCGGCGAGCAGACCGCCCGGCCGGAGCAGGGTGGCAATGGTCTCGGCGGTGAAGCCGGCATAGGGGGAATGCGGAACGGCGCCAACGACGCAATCGTAGCTGCCCAGACCGTCCAGGCTGGGGGTCAGGGTCTCGCCGTATTCATGCTTGGCCTCGGCGGGATTGGCGAAGGGGTCGTGGACATCGACCTGGTGGCCGCGCCCGCGCAGACCGGCAATCACATCCACCACCTTGCTGTTGCGCAGGTCGGGAACGTTCTCCTTGAAGGTCAGGCCGAGAACGAGGATGCGCGACGGCCCGTCCAACTGGCCGGCAATGCGGCCGGCAATGTAATCGCCCATGCCGTCGTTGATGCGCCGGCCGGCCAGGATGATCTCGGGATTGTGGCCGTTCTGGAGGGCGCACTGGGCCAGATAGAACGGGTCCACACCGATGCAGTGCCCCCCTACCAGCCCCGGCTTGAAGTTGAGGAAGTTCCACTTGGTGGCCGAGACCTCCAGCACGTCGTGGACCGAGATGCCAAGGCGCTGGAAAATCATGGTGACTTCGTTGATGAAGGCGATGTTGATATCGCGCTGGGCGTTCTCAATCACCTTGGCCGCCTCAGCCACCCGGATCGATGCCGCCTCGAACACGCCTCCGCTGGTCATCGCGCCGTAGACGCGGCTGAGCAGCGCCACCACCTCGGGAGTCTGGCCGGACACCACCTTGGTGATGCGCTCCACCGTATGCTCGCGGTCGCCGGGATTGATGCGCTCCGGGCTGTAGCCGAGGAAGAAGTCGGTACCGCATGTCAGCCCGGAGTGTTTTTCCAACTCGGGCCCGCAGATATCCTCGGTGACGCCGGGATAGACGGTGCTCTCGAACACCACCACCGCACCCTTGCCCATCGCCTTGCCCACCGTCCGGCAGGCGGAGAGGACCGGGCCGAGATCGGGCAAGTTGTCGGCATTCACCGGCGTTGGTACGGTGACGATATAAACGTCGAAACCGGCAATGTCCGCTTCCGAGGCGGTCAGTTTGATGGTGCTGGCGCGCAGCCGTGCCGGATCCACCTCTCCGGTGCGGTCATGGCCCTCGTATAATTCGGCAATGCGCTCCACCGAGATGTCGAAGCCGGTGGAGGGGAAATGGCGTGCAACCTCGACGGCCAGAGGCAGCCCGACATAACCGAGGCCGATGATCGCGATACGAGGAAGGGTGGTCATCTGCTGAAACCCCGCTTTTGCAGGGGCGAATTCTTGGCGACCCGCGCCCTCGATGTCAAGGAGGCTCGGCCGCCGTTTACCTTGGCATCCGTGCTGAGTTAAGATGTTACCTCCGGCAGATGCCGCCGGGCCGAGGGATACCGATGAAAATCCTGTTCTTTTCCGATAATTTCCCGCCTGAAACCAATGCCGCTGCTACCCGCGTCTATGAGCGCGCGGTGCATTGGGCCAAATGGGGGCACCAAGTCACCGTCATCACCTCGGCACCCAATTTCCCACAAGGCAAGGTCTATCCCGGCTACCGCAACGAATGGTACCGAATCGAGTACCGCGACGCCATCCGGATCGTACGAGTCAAAACCTTCATCTCGGCCAATAAGGGCACCGCCCTCAGGATGCTGGACTTTCTGAGCTTCATGGCCACCGGCCTAGCCGCCGCCATGGTCCAGCCGCGTTTCGACGTCGTCGCCGCGACCTCGCCGCAATTTTTCGCAGCGGTGGCGGGATGGCTGACCGGGCTTTTACGCCGGCGGCCCTTCGTATTCGAGCTGGGCGACATCTGGCCCGCCTCGATCGTTGGTGTCGGCGCGATGAAGGCCAGTTCCGCCCTGCGGCTGATGGAGCGGCTGGAACTGTTCCTCTACCGGCAGTCCGCCTGCGTCGTCGCCCTTACCGAGGCCTTCCGCACCAACCTGGTGAGTCGCGGCATCCCCGCCGACAAGATCTGCGTGGTGCGCAATGGAGTCGACCTGTCGCGTTACCAGCCACGGGAACAGGACACCGAACTGGCTCGTGCCTGGGGGGTAGAGCGCGCGTTCGTGTTCGGCTATGTCGGCACTCACGGCATGGCCCATAACCTACGTAACGTGCTGGATGCCGCCGAGCGGCTGCGCCAGCGCGCCGATATCCGCATCCTGTTGGTTGGCGACGGCGCCGAGCGCGAGGAGTTGGTGGCCGAAGCCAAGCGGCGCGGCCTCACCAACGTGGTGATGATGGGGCCGCAGCCCAAGGACGCCATGCCCAAGGTGTGGAGCCTGTGCGACGTCGCCCTGGTCCACCTCAAGGATACGCCGGTCTTTGCCGAGGTCATTCCTTCCAAGATCTTCGAGGCGATGGGCATGGGCAAACCCATCCTGCTGTCCGTCCCGCGAGGGGAAGCCAGCGCGATCGTCGAAGAGGACGGCGCCGGGTTATGGGTCGAGCCCGACAACCCCGACACCCTTGCCGCCGCAATGGCGCGGCTGGCGGATGACGACGCCCTACGCCGGCAAATGGCCGCCGCCAGCCTGGCCGCCGCCTCGCGCCATTCCCGCACCACCCAGGCGGAGGAGATGCTCCAGGCGTTGGAAATCGCTGCTGCCGGCCTGGGGGCCGAAGCCGGCAGCCGGCTTACTGCTCCCGGTAGATCCGCCAGGTCAGCCGGCTGACCTCCGCCGCCGTTCCGATATCCAACACCAGGCAATGGGCCGGGCGGAGTATTCCGAAATGGGGGGAATAGACCCCCCCGGCCAGCGAAAGCCGCCCGCCCTCGCAGGTGACCCGCCAGCGGCGCCCGGCGGCTGACAGCGTTGCCCCCGCCGGGTCGAAGGCGACCGTAAGGTCGGGATGGAGATGAAACCGGGCCGCCAGCCGGCGGCCGCCGGCACCCTCCACCACATCCTCGCCCGCCAATCCGTCGGACCCCAGCGACACGGTGCGGCGGTGGATAATGCCGAGATGGCGGTAGCCGTCGTGGCTGGCCGAGATTTCCCAGCCATTGCGCTTGGCCTCGACCCGCCGCGGCCGTCGGCCCAGCCGGAAGACGCCGAACACCTCGGCCGAATCGAGCTCGTCGACGGTCAGGGTGCTGTGGGCGGCCGTGCCGCGCAGGCGGTTTCGCCAGACCGGATCCTGGTAGGCGTAGGTGCCGGAATTCACCACCAGCCGGCAGGGCCCGTCCGACAACTCGAACGACAGGGTATCGGCATGGGCATGGGCCGGCAGATCGTCGGGGCAACAACGCCCGGCATCAAGGATGACCACCAGCCTCCCACGCTCCAGGCGCCAATACCCGGCAGCCGGCAGGGCGGCCGGAGCCGGCGGCAGCGGCGCCAGCCGCCCTTCGAGGGCGGCAAGCCGGGCGGGTTCGCCTTCATCGCCGTCGTTGAACTGGGCCAGTCGCCCATCGCCGTGGCGAAACAGCATAAGGGCGGCCGCCATGCGCTCCACCGTCGCCGTCAGCCAGCCGGGGCATTCCTCCCCCAGAAGCGTGCGGAGGTCGACGAGGTCGCACAACACCTGGACATGATAGGCGGGCGAGCGTTCGTAATGGCAGCCGTCGGCCAGGACCTGCCGGCGAAGCTGGCGCCGCAGCGCTGTCAGGGCGGGGACCAGCCGGCGGCCATGGCCGGGCAGGCAGGCGCCGACGACCGCCAGCGCCTTCAGGTTCTTGATGAGGTGGTTGCCGCCGACATCGCGCTCGGGCACCGCCGCCAGATGGCTTGCCTGCACGTGCAGAGCCTCGGCAAACAGGAGGCGGAAGGCGCCGTCCGCCTCCTCCAGCAGGAAGGGCGCCGCCCGCAGCCAGGCCACCAGCCGCAGCGACAGCGGATAGGGATGCCAGGCTTCGCCGGCGACGGTGCCGCCGTGGCGGCGCCACCAGTCCGTCACCAGGCCGCGGGCGCGGCTGGCAGCGGCCGGGTCGCCGGTGGCAGCCAGATCGGCCAGCCATTCGAAATAATGCAGGGTGAAGCGCCATAACGGCGAGCGGGGGGCCGGATGCCAGTCGGGCTGTTCCCCCAGCGGCATCTCCACCCCAAGCAGCCGGATACGCCCCGCAAGAATCAGGCGGCCGGCCGCGGCATCGCCCGGCCATAAAGGCGGTACGGCGCGTGACGGCGCTTCGCCCACCCCCACCCCCAGCCGGCGGCGATAGAACGGCGAGGCAAACAGCGGCAGGCGGGCCCGATACCACAGCCGCCACAGGACCTGCGCGGGCCGCACCCAGCGCAGCATCCTGAGTGTGCGGGACAGGCCGTCAGTCAACGGATTCCAGGGCGGCTGCCCGGTCCTGCGGCGCGTATTCCGGCACCAGCCGGCGCAGGATGGCCAACGCGCCTGCCGCGTGGTGGGCGCGGCAGGCTGCCTCCATCTCGGTCAGCGCCCGCCCCAGTTCGTCCAGGTCCACCGAACGGGGTTCGGCCACCAGGATGCCCTTGCGTTCGGTGGGGACCGGCGGCTCGGCGCCGTGGAAGATCTCTTCGAACAGCTTTTCGCCGGGCCGCAGGCCGGTGAACACGATCTTGACGTCGTGGTCGGGCCGCAGCCCGGCCAGCCGGATCATCTGGCGGGCGAGGTGGACGATCTTCACCGGTTCGCCCATGTCGAGCACGAAGATCTTGCCGCGATGGGTCGGCCCCTCCAGGCCGAAGGCCGAGGCCTGCAACACCAGTTCGACCGCCTCGCGCACCGTCATGAAATAGCGGGTCATGTCGGGATGGGTGACGGTAAGCGGCCCGCCGGCCTGCAACTGCTTCTGGAACAGCGGGACCACCGAGCCGGTCGAACCCAGGACATTGCCGAAGCGCACGGTGACGAAGCGTGTGCCGCCGCCCTCCTTGCCGGCCAGGTCCAGCGCCTGGGTGTACATCTCGGCCACCCGCTTGGACGCGCCCATCACGTTGGTCGGGTTGACCGCCTTGTCGGTGGAGATCTGCACCATCAGCGCGACGCCGGCCCGCCGGCAGGATTCGGCGACGACGCGGGTGCCGATGGCGTTGGTCAGCAATCCCTCGTCGGGGTTGTGCTCGACCATCGGGACATGCTTCAGCGCCGCGGCGTGGAACACCAGGTCCGGCTGGTATTCCGCCATGATGCCGGCCATGCGCTCGCCATCGCGCACGTCGCCCACCAGGGGGCGGCGGGGTAGGTCGGGGCAGCGGTCGGCCAGTTCCAGGTCGATGGAATAAAGGTTGAATTCGCAGGCATCGACCAGCAGGACCAGCGCCGGGCGGTGGTCGGTGATCTGGCGCACCAGTTCCGAGCCGATGGACCCGCCGGCGCCGGTGACCAGCACGCGGCGGCCCTGGATCATCCGGGCCATGGCGGCGCGGTCCAGCACCATCTGCGGCCGGCCCAGCAGGTCCTCGACGGCGATGGGCTGGATAGTCGGCTTGGTCAGCTCGGCCCCGCCGGCCTCCAGATTGGTCAGCCGCGGGGCGCGCGCCAGCGTCATGCCCAGGCGGTCGGCCTCGTCCAGCAGGCGACGGACCATGGCGCCTTCCATGCGGGGATCGGTGATGACCAGACGGTGCGGCGCGCGGTGCCGGCGGCGCAGCTCGGCCAGCACCGCATCAATGTCGTCGACGGTGCCCAGCACGTCCACGCCGTGGATGTTGCGCCCCACCCGTCCGCCGTTGCGGTCGGCCAGAAGGCCCACCGCCTGGTATTCGGCGTCGGGGGCGCGGATGGCGCGGATGAACAGCTCGGCATCGTCGCCCGTCCCGACCAGCAGTACCGGCACCCGCCCGCCGCCCGCCGCCCGCCGCCGCGCTTGGCGGCGATCCTTGGACAGGCGGTAGAAGAACCGCGGCCCCCCCAGCAGGGCTACCAGCACGAACCAGTTGATCACCAGCACCGAGCGCGGCAGGCCGGCCAGGCGGGTGAGGAGGAACATGACGAGATAGAATACCAGCACCGTGATGGTGGCGGCGCGGGTCAGCGTCACCAGATCATTGACCGAGGCGTAGCGCCAGATACCCTTGTACATGCCGCTCGACAGGAAGGCGATCGCGGCGATTGCGGCAAAGGTCGCGGTGGTGAGCGCCAAAGTCGAGAGCTCCCACTCATCGCCCATCCTCAGATAGATGGCGGCGAGGAACGAGAGCGCCGCCATGGTGACATCGTGCAGGAACGTGACATGGCCGCGGTGTAGAGCCAATTTCACGGGCTTTCGCTTCCGGTGGATCGCGGGCGCCTAGTGTTAGCCGACTCATCCACCTTCGCAC
>JAKAFA010000358.1 GCA_021818185.1 Pseudomonadota bacterium
GCGTTGGCGGCGTTCTGGCGCACCGTGGCCGCCAGTTCCTCCATCGAGGCGGCGGTTTCCTCCAGGGCGCTGGCCTGCTGCTCCGAGCGGCTGGACAGGTCGGTCGATCCCGCCGCGACTTCGGCGGCGGCGGCGCCGATCCCCGAGGCGACGGTGCGGATCTCGGAGACGATATCCGACAGGCGCTGGGCGGTGGTATTGGCGTCGGTCCGCAGGATTTCGAAGGCGCCGGCATAGGTCTTGTCGATGCGACAGGTCACGTCGCCCCTCGCCAGGGCGCCCAGCATCGCGCCGAGATCGGCGATGATGCCGGAAACCGTGTCGGTCAGGGCGTTGATCGTCTCGCTCATGCTGCGCAGGAAGCCATCCTTGTCGTCGGTCTTCAGCCGGGTGTCCAGCTCCCCGCGGGCCACCGCGGCGATCAGTCCGGCGATTTCCTGGCCAGCCGCCTCTTCCTTGCGGTGCCGCTGTTCGGTCGCTTGGCGGCGTTCCTCTTCGACCTGGCGGGCCCGTACCCGGTCGGTGATGTCCTGCCAGAAACAGGTCAGCAGCGGCCGGCCCACCACGTTGACGGCCACCAGGGTGACCAGGACGTTGAAGGGGCTGCCGTCCAGGCGGCAATGGGTCCATTCGAAGCGGGTGAAGCCGTCGCGGATGGCTTCACCGATCTTCTCTTCCGCCATCTCACCCGATGAGCTGCCGCAGGGCTGGCGCTCGGGCGAGAAGATGGCGGGGTGGCGGCCTTCGATCTGATCGCGTCGGGTGGCACCCAGCATGGTCATGGCCGTCGGATTGCACAGCACGATGCCGTTGGCGTCGAAGACGAACTGCCCGTCGGCCGCCCGCTCGAAGGCGGTGCGGGCCACCCGGTCGGCCAGGCCGCCCTCGCGCAGGGCGTCGATGCCACCTTCCCGCAGGCGCAGCAGCAGCGACGCCACTCCGACCAGCGCCGCTACGGCGCCGCCGGCCAGGGCATAGGTATTACCGTGCAAATTCCCGCCCACCCAGACGGCGGCGAACAACGCCGGTGCTGCCGCCGCCGAGGCGAGGCTCAGGGAAGCGCGCAACGAACCTGTCATAGTCATTCGTCCCGGTCTCTTTACGACTGAGAGTATATTGCCCGCGGCGCTCCGGTCTGACCAGCCGGGGCGCGTATGTCTTCGGTTTGTCCCGGACCTCCGGTCAGAACCGCATGGCGGTGGCCTGTACCACCTGGGGCAGGGCGCGGACCTTGGCGACCAGATCCTCGGTCAGGGGCTGGTCCACCTGGGTGAGCAGGATGGCGTCGCCGCCGGCCACGCTGCGGCCCAGGTGGAAGGTGGCGATGTTGACGCCGTGCTGGCCGAGCAGGGAGCCGAGCGCACCGATGAAGCCGGGCTTGTCCTGGTTGGTGACGTAAAGCATGTGCGGGCCGAGTTCGGCCTCGATGGGGATGTTCTTGATCTCGACGATGCGCGGCTTGTCGCCGCCGAACAGGGTGCCGGCCACCGAGCGCGAGCGGAATTCGGTGGTGACGTTCAGCCGCACCAGGGTGCTGTAATCGCCGTCGGCGTCGCGGCGCACCTCGGACACCCTGATATTGCGTTCCCGGGCGACCACCGGGGCGTTGACCATGTTGACCGCTTCGTTCATCGGCTTCAGCAGGCCCTGGAGCAGGATGGCGGTCAGCGGCTTGGTATTGAGCGCGGCCACCGCTCCCGAATATTCCACCACCACCTCGGTGATGGCGTGTTCGGTCAACTGGCCGGCGAAGCTGCCCAGCTGGCCGGCCAGCTTCATATAGGGCTTCAGCTTCGGCGCCTCCTCGGCGGATACCGACGGCATGTTGACGGCGTTGGTCACCGCCCCGGTCAGCAGGTAGTCGGTCATCTGTTCGGCCACCTGCAAGGCGACGTTCTCCTGCGCCTCGGACGTGGCGGCGCCCAGATGCGGCGTGCAGACCACCTTGTCCATCCCGAACAGGACGTTGTCGGTGGCCGGCTCGGCGGCGTAGACGTCCAGCGCCGCCCCGGCCACCTTGCCGGCTTCGATGGCCGCTTTGACGTCGGCCTCGACCACCAGGCCGCCGCGGGCGCAATTGACGATGCGCACCCCCGTTCGCATCTTGGCGATGGCCTTGGCGTCGATGATATTGCGGGTCGCTTCGGTCAGCGGGGTGTGGAGGGTGATGAAGTCGGAGCGGGCCAGCAGGGTGTCCAGGTCGACCTTGTCGATGCCCAGTTCCCGCGCCCGGTCGGCCGACAGGAAGGGGTCGTAGGCCACGACCTTCATCTTCAGGCCCAGAGCGCGGTCGGCCACCACCACGCCGATATTGCCGCAGCCGATGATGCCCAGCGTCTTGCCGGTCAGCTCGACGCCCAGGAACCGCGACTTCTCCCACTTGCCGGCATGGGTCGAGGCGTTGGCCTGGGGGATGTTGCGGGCCAGCGCGAACATCAGGGCGATGGCGTGTTCGGCGGTAGTGATGGAATTGCCGAAGGGCGTGTTCATCACCACCACGCCGCGGGCGGTGGCGGCGGCGACGTCGACGTTGTCGAGGCCGATGCCGGCGCGGCCGACCACCTTCAGGTTGGGGGCGGCGGCCAGAAGGTCGGCGGTGACCTTGGTGTTGGAGCGGATCGCCAGGCCGTCATAGGCGCCGATGA
>JAKAFA010000114.1 GCA_021818185.1 Pseudomonadota bacterium
ATCCGGGCGGTGCTGCGCCGGGCGGGAGGCGCTGCGCCGCCTGCCGCCGGACAGGCCCTGCCGGGCGAAGGGGCGAACCGGAATGCCCTGGCCTTCGCCGGCTGGATGCTGGACCCGGGCCGGCGCCTGCTGCGTGCGCCCGATGGCGTTCTGGTCGATCTGACCAGCGGCGAATTCGATCTGCTGCTTGCCTTCCTGCTCCACCCGCAGGAGGTGCTGACCCGCGACCAGTTGCTCGACCTGTCGCGCGGACGCATCGCCGGTCCCGAGGACCGCACCATCGATGTCCAGGTCGGACGCCTGCGGCGCAAGCTGGAGACCGACCCCAAGAACCCGGACCTCATCAAGACGGTCCGGGGCGGCGGCTACATGCTGACGGTCGCGGTCGAGGAAGCCGGCCATAACCCAGGTTAAGGGCGGAACGGCCCGCTACGGCCGATCATCGGGCGCCGGCGATGTCTTTTAACCGCGACGGCTTCACGGGGCTCCGCCATGCCATGCGGCCTGCTCGGAACCGACCTTTACCAGTTCGCCATGATGCAGGCATACCTGCGCGCCGGAATGACCGGGCCGGCGGCATTCGAGATGTTCGTGCGCCGCCTGCCGTCGGGGCGGAACTTTCTGGTGGCGGCGGGGCTGGAACAATGCCTCGATTTCCTTGAGAGTCTGAGCGCCACGCCGGCCGAACTGGAATGGCTGAAAGCCAACGGCGGCTTCGACGACGCGGTACTGAATTACCTTGCCACCCTGCGCTTCACCGGCGAGGTCGAAGCCCTGCCCGAAGGCACCGTCTTCTTCGCCGACGAGCCGATGATCCGGGTCACCGCGCCGCTGCCGGTAGCGCAATTGGTGGAAACCCGCCTCATCAACATCCTGCACTTCCAGACGGTGATCGCCTCGAAGGCGGCACGGGTCCGGCTGGCCGCCGGTTCCCGGCTGCTGGTGGATTTCGGCTATCGCCGTGCCCATGGGGCGGAAGCCGGGCTGCTGGCGGCGCGGGCCGCTTATCTTGCCGGCTTCGACGGCACCGCCACCGTCGAGGCCGGACGATCGTTCGGCATCCCGCTTTACGGGACCATGGCCCATTCCTTCATCCAGGCCCATGACAACGAGGAGCAGGCGTTCCTGGACTTCGCCCGCACCCGCCCGGACCGTCTGGTGCTGCTGGTGGACACCTACGACACCGAACGCGGCGCCCTGAAGGCGGCCGAGGTGGCGCGCCGGCTGGCCAACGAGGGGATCACCCTGCACGGCGTACGCCTCGACAGCGGCGACCTGGGGGCGCATGCCCATGCGGTGCGGGCCATCCTGGATGCCCAGGGGCTGGGCCATGTCACGGTCTTCGCCAGCGGCGGCCTGGACGAGGCCGAGATCGCCCGGCTGTGCGCCGAAGGGGCGCCCATCGACGGATTCGGGGTGGGAACCAGCCTGACCACCTCGTCGGACGCCCCCGCCCTCGACTGCGCCTACAAGCTCCAGGAATATGCCGGGCTGGCCCGGCGCAAGACTTCGGAGGGCAAGTCGACTTGGCCCGGCCGCAAGCAGGTGTTCCGCACATCCGAGGACGGGGCGTTCTTCCGCGACGACCTCGGCCTGGCCGACGAGCCCCTGCCCGGCCATCCGCTGTTGCGGCGGGTGATGGCGGGTGGGCGCCGGCTGGCCGCGCCGCCCGGCCTCGGCGCCAGCCGCGACCATGCGCGCGACCAGCTTGCCCGCCTGCCGGATGCCGTCAAACGGCTGGACGCCTCCGCCGCCTATCCGGTGGTTCCCTCGGCCGGCCTCCGCCGGCTGGCCGCCCAGGTGGACCGGCGCCTCGCCGCCGCCCTGACCCCGGCAGCCGAGGCACGCTGGGAGCATTTCCCCCACGGCGCCGATATCGGCATCCGCGGGATCGGCCCGAGCCTGGAGTCCGCCCTGGAACAGGCGGCCCTGGCCCTGACCGCGGCCATCACCGATCCGGCCGGGATCGTTCAGGCGGAAGAGGCGGACTTCAGCTGTCGGGGGGCCGACACCGATGCCTTGCTGTACCAATGGCTTAACGCCCTGATCTACGAGATGGCGGTCGGCCGCCGCCTGTTCTCCCGCTTCGAGGTGATGGTGGAGGGGGAGTGCCTGCGGGGGCGGGCCTGGGGCGAGGCCCTGGACGTGGCGCGTCACCAGCCGGCGGTCGAACCCAAGGGCGCGACCTATACCGAGCTTGCCGTCCACCGGGTCGGGAGCGCGTGGACCGCCCAATGCGTGGTGGATGTGTGAGGCCTGGCCATGGATCTGAACCGGTTGGAACCGATCGACGATTGGACATGGCGCCTGCCGCGCCACGGCCGCATGCGGGTGGACGGCGTCATTTACGGCGATTCCGGGCTGGTGGCCGCCATGGACGACAAGGTGGGCGAGCAGGTGGCCAACGTCGCCGCCCTGCCCGGCATCGTCGGGGCGTCCTTTGCCATGCCCGACGCCCATTGGGGCTACGGCTTCCCCATCGGCGGAGTCGCCGCCTTCGATCCCGACGAAGGCGGCATCATCTCGGCCGGCGGCGTCGGCTTCGACATTTCCTGCGGGGTTCGGACGATGCCGACCGGCCTGACCCGGGCCGAGGTGCAGGCGCGGCAGGCGGAGTTGGCCGAAGCGCTGTTCCGGAAGGTCCCGGCCGGCACCGGCCAGCGCGGCCCCCTGACCTTCAGCGACCGGGAGCTGGATGCCGCGCTGGAAGGCGGCGCCGCCTGGGCGGTGGCCCAAGGCTTCGGCCGGCCGGAGGATCTGGCCTTCATCGAGGAAGGCGGACGCGCCGTCGGCGCCGCGCCGGACGAGGTCTCCGACCGCGCCAAGAAACGCCAGCGGGGCGAGATGGGCACCCTGGGCTCCGGCAACCATTACCTTGAGGTGCAGGAGGTGGCGGACCTGTTCGATGCCGAGGCGGCCGGGGCCTTCGGCCTGGCGGTGGGCGACGTGGTGGCGACCATCCATTGCGGCTCGCGCGGGCTCGGCCATCAGGTGGGCACCGATTACCTGGGCGAGATGGTCGCCGCGGCGGCCGGTTTCGGCCTGGACCTGCCCGACCGCGAACTGGCCTGCGCCCCCATCGCTTCCGGCCTGGGCCGCCGCTACCTGGGTGCCATGCGCGCCGCCACCAATTGCGCGCTGGCCAACCGCGAGATCATCGGCCATCTGGTGCGCGAGGTCTTCGCCGACCTGTTCCAAACCGCGCGGCTCCGCCTGCTCTACGACGTCTCCCACAACACCTGCAAGGTCGAGGAGCATCTGTGGAACGGCCGCCGGCGGACGCTGTTCGTCCACCGCAAAGGGGCGACCCGCTCCCTCGGCCCGGGGAATGCCGCCCTGCCCCCATCCTATCGCGCCATCGGGCAGCCGGTGCTGATCGGCGGCAGCATGGGGACCCAATCCTACATCCTGGCGGGATGCGCCGACAGCGAGGGCAAGTCCTTCTCCTCGGCCTGCCACGGGGCCGGCCGGAGCCTGAGCCGCCACGCCGCCCTGCGGCGCTGGCATGGCAGCGGCATCATCGACGACCTCGCCCGCCAGGGCATCATCATCCGCTGCCCGTCGCTGCGCGGCGTCGCCGAAGAGGCGCCAGGGGCCTACAAGGACGTGCGCGCCGTGGTCGATGCCGCCGAGCACGCCGGACTGGCCCGCAAGGTGGCGCGGCTGCGGCCCTTCATCTGCATCAAAGGCTGAAGCCCATCCAAGGGCTGAAGGCGGCGCGCCGAAGCCGCAGCGAACGCCCCCCCAGGCGCCCGGGGCTGTTTCCGCTAACGGCGCGTTGAAATGGGGTGCTGCCATGGCCGTTCTATCCGCCGATCCCACGGAACCCACGACCGGTCCAACCACGACCACGCCGGCCGCCGCAACGGCGGAACCGCCGGCCACCAGTTCCGGCGCGGCCGGCGAAACCACCGCTGCCGCACCGGGCGCCGCAACGCCCCCATCCGCGCCGACCGCGCCCCCGGCCACGCCGCCGGCGACCACCCCGGCGACGCCGAGCACGGCGGCCGCCCCCGGCCAGCTGGTCGCCAACAACGACGCGGTGAGCGAGCCGGCCAACACCCAAACGACCATCGCCGCGTCGCAACTGCTCGGCAACGACCAGCCACCGGCCGCCGGCGACACCCTGCATCTGGTTTCGGTGTCCGGTGCCGCCCATGCGACCGTCGCCCTCACCTCCCAGGGCGACGTGAGCTTCACGCCCGAGGCCGGCTTCGCCGGCGACACCGCCTTTACCTACACGGTGGCCGACCAGCAATTCGGGCAGCAGGCCACCGCCCGGGTTCAGGTCACGGTCACCGCCCCGGCCGCCCCCACCGCCGGCCCGGATACCGTCTACGTTCCCGCCGGCCAGACCACCACCGTCCCCGCCGCCCAGATCCTGGCCAACGACCAGCCGGCGACGCCCGGCGGCACCCTGCACATCACCGCGGTCAGCGCGGCCCAGAACGGCAGCGCTGCCCTGGTGGCCAACGGCAACGCCATCTTCACGCCCAACGCCAACTTCACCGGCGCCGGTTCGTTCGGCTACACCGTGGCCGACCCATCGGGGGCGACGGCCTCCAGCACCGTCACCGTCAACGTGACGCCCGTCGTCCCGCCGGTCTCGACCAATCCCCTGACCTTCCAGACGGCGTTCAACCAGCCCCTGGTGGTCAATGCCGACCAGATCATGGGCAATGTCAGCTACTCGCCCGTCACGCAATCGGGGAGTACGGTGGTTTCGCCGCCGATCCTGGTGGAGGTGCCGACCCACGGGACGGTCAACCTGAACACCGCCAACGGCCAGATCACCTTCACGCCCGACCAGAACTTCGTCGGGACCGCCAGCTTCGGCTGGATCTACAACAATCCCCATCCCGGCTTGCCAACCCCGGTCCAGGTGCAGGTGGCACCGCCGCCGGCGCCCACGGCCGGCAACGACACGGCGGCGGCGACGCAGAACACCAGCCTGGTGCTGCCGGCGTCGCAATTGCTGGCCAACGACCACGCCTCGGTCCCCAACGATTCCCTGCACATCAGCGCCGTCGCGGCGGCCCAGCACGCGGCGGTGGCGCTCACCCCCCAGGGCGACGTCGGCTTCACCCCCGAAAGCGGCTTCACCGGCATCGCCACCTTCAACTACACCGTCGCCGACCAGTACGGGTCGACCGCCACCGCCGCCGTGGCAGTCAGCGTGCAGCCCGCGCCGCAACCGCAACCGCCCGCCGGGCCGCAGATCATCCAGCAGATCAGCGCCACTCAGGTGATCCAGCAGATCCAGCAGGTGGAGATCAACCAGATCCAGCAGATCGCCATCGGCCCGATCACCATCGTGATCCAGCCGCCGATCCAGCCCACGCCCACGGCGACCAGCCAGCCGCTGGTCTATTTCGACGCGACGTCGCAGGCCTTCGGCAGCGAATTGTGGTCGTACGACGGCCATACGGTGGGGCAGGCGGCGGACATCAATCCCGGCAGCGCCTCCAGCTTCCCGGCCGAGATGCAGGCCATCGGCGGCCTGCTCTATTTCGCCGCCGACGACGGCAGCCACGGCCGCCAGCCGTGGACCTTCGATGGCCAGCACGCCCAGATGCTGGCCGACATCAATCCGGCCGGTTCCTCCGATCCGCAGGATTTCACCCGGTTGGGCGGCTCGGTGTTCTTCAGCGCCACCGACGGTACCGACGGCCGCCAGTTATGGGTCGCCAACGGCAGCGGCGTCCACATGGCCACCGACATCAGTCCTGGCGGGGCGGGGGCCAATCCGGCCAACCTGACCCCGGTCGGCGACACGCTGTATTTCACCGCCACCGACGCCCAGCATGGCGCGCAGTTGTGGCAGATCGCCACCGGCGGCCGGCCGGTCGAGGTCACCGACCTCAATCCCGGCCCCGCCGGCGCCCAGCCCGACGCCCTGACGCCGGTCGGCAACACCCTTTACTTCATCGCCGACGACGGCATCAACGGCCGGCAATTGTATATGCTCACCGCCAACGGCACCGCGGTCGAGCAGATCGTCCATGGCGGCAGCGCCGGCGCCTTTCCCGCCGCGGGCAGCGACCATGCCCTGCTGGCGGTGGGCAGCAGCGATCTCTATTTCGTCGCCAACGGCCCCAACGGGACGCCGACCCTCTGGCACGAACATGCGGGCGGCCCGACCCTGGCGGTAACGTCCCTGGCCAACCTGACCGGCCCGCTGGCCTCGGTCCAGGCGGCGGCGGCCGGGCAGGACCTGTATTTCGCGGTGACCGACACCCACGGCAACAGCGAACTGGCCCGTTACGACACCGCCAGCGGCCAGCTCACCTCGAACATCGCCCCCGACCTGCACGGCGCCCCCGCCGACCTGACCGCGATCGGCTCCACCCTGTTCTTCACCGTGCTGAATCACGCCAGCCAGGGCGACGTGCAGTTCCGCGACCTTTACGCCGATAACGGCCAGACCGTCCAGAAGGTCCAACTGGGCGGCCAGCAGACCCTGCCCCACGACCTGACGGCGGCCCAGGGGCAGCTGTACTTCGCCGATCACGGCCAATTGGAGACGGTCAACCCGCACGGGCCGCTGGCGGCAGCCACACTGACCGTGCCCGACGGGCACGTCTACGTTCCCCTCGATATCACGCCCGCCCCGCACGAGATTCCGCTCCTGGTGTAGGGTGCCGCACCCGCCCCCGGCGCAGCAGGTCCGCCTCCAGCCGGGCGAAGGCCAGGCTTTTGCGCGGATAGGCGTCAAGGTCGATCCCGGCCGCCGCCGCCGCGGCGCGGATTCCGGCCTGGGGTTCGGGATCGGCCTTGGCAAGGAAGGGGCGCAATTCCCGCAGGAAGATGTTCACCGTCACCGGACCGATGCCGGGAAACGCCCGCAGGCGGGCCTCCAGGTCGCGGGAATCGGCGGCGGCCTCGTGCAGTGCCCGCAGGCTCCCGCCATAGGACTCCAGCAGCATCCGGCAGTCTTGCAGTATCTGGTCGGATTTGCGGCCGTCGTAGCGGACGTAGCCGCCTTCGCGCATCACCGGGAAAACCAGGAAATTCCAGCCGGCGCGCAGGATCGCCTGGGGCGTGGTCAGGCCGTGGCGCGCGAAGGCCTCGTAGGTATGGCGGGCGGTGGTTCTCGAAATGCGGGCCCCGAACAGGATGCTGGCCAGGAACCAGCGGAACAGGGCGTCGTCGCTGCCCTCGGCCAGGGCGATTCCCAGTTCCTCGGAAAATAGCGGGCTGTCGGCCAGGGTCATCGGCGCCTCCGGTCCTCGACCTCCGTCCAGAGACATCGCGCGCAGCGGAAGGGGCCATAACCTGGATCATGGCCGGGCCGCGGCCGGCGGCCCAGGCTGAACCATGCGATCCGCGCAGGAGGTTCCGGCCATGCCCAGTCCCGAAGCGGACAATTCGTCCATGCCCGAACGGCGCATCTGCGCCGGCGACGTGATGACGGCGGACATCATCTCGGTGGGGCCGGACGCCAAGGTCCCGGACATCGCCCGCATCCTGCTGGACTGCCACGTCACCGGCGTCCCGGTGATCGGCAGGGACGGGCAGGTCCTGGGGGTGGTCAGCGAGACCGATCTGGAGCGGGCGCCGGTCGAGGCCGGCGCCACGGCGGAGGATGTCATGTCCCTGGGGGTGGTCACCATCCCGATGGAGACCGATCTGGAGGAAGTCGCGCACATCTTCGACCAGCGCCGCATCCGCCGCGCCGTCGTCACCCGCGCCGACGGGCGCCCGCGAGGAATCATCACCCGTTCGGATGTGCTGCGCGGGCGAGTCGGCGCCTGGGACAGGGCGGGAATCCCCCAAGAGGCCGATATGGACCTGATCCGTCGGCGGGTGGCTGACGTCCTGGAGGAGTACGGCGGAGCCACCTCGACGGTCAGGGTGGTCATTGTCGAGGGCGTCGCCCATCTCTGGGGACTGGCGGAAAGCGAAAATGAACGGCGGGCCGTGCACGGGGCGGTAGCCGTGGTCCCCGGCGTGCTCGGCGTCGACAACCATCTTGTCATCCAGCCGCGGACAATGGCCTAGGCGATGGCGAACAATCTTGTCATCGCCTACCGCCTGGAAGGCGGGGCGACAAGCGAGGAGGAGATGGGGCAGGCGCTCGCCCGGCTGGGCGACGCGGTGCCGCTGCTGCCGGGGGTGTGGTACGTCAAGGCCACCCTGGGGGCCGGCGCCGCGGCCGACGAGGTCCGCCGCGTGATGAACGCCACGGACGTTCTGCTGGTGGTGGACGCCAGCAACAACGAATTGGCCCGCTTCGGACTCGGCTGCGCCGCCTGCGCGGCCGTCGATCGGCTCTGGGAGCACCGCGCCGACGATCCGAAGCCCAGGAGGAGACCGACATGAGCACCACAGGCGTCTCCGTCTTCGATGAGACCCTCCAGGTCACCCGCGGCTGGCTCAACGACGTGATGGCCCGGCTGGACTCGGCCGACCCGCATCACGCCTATCTTGCCCTGCGGGTCTGCCTGCACGCCCTTCGCGACCGCCTCCCGCCCGAGAACGCGGTTCATCTTGCCGCCCAGTTGCCCATGCTGGTGCGTGGCTTCTATTTCGAGGGGTGGAAGCCGTCGGTAACGCCGACGCCCGAGCGGTCGCAGGACGAGTTCCTGGCCCATATCCAACAGGGCTTCGGCCGCGCTCCCGCCATCGACGCGGAAGAGGCGGCCCGCGCGGTGTTCCTGGTGCTGGCCGACCGCCTGAGCCAAGGCGAGGTGCGCAAGGTCATCCAGGTCCTTCCCCATGACATTCGCGCCCTGTGGCCGCGGAACGCCCTGGAGGGGGAGGCCTGATCATGCGGATCCCCGTCCAGATCAGCTATCGGCACATGGAGCCGCCGCCGGGAGCCGACGAGAAGATTCACGACCGGGTCGAGGCCCTCGACCGATTCTTTCCGCGGATCATGGCGTGCCGGGTGGTGGTCGAGCGAACCCATCACCGCCACCACAAGGGCAACCTGTTCCACCTGCGCATCGACCTGACGGTGCCGGGCCGCGAACTGGCGGTGACCCGCGACCCGCCCGCCCACAAGGGCCACGAAGACCTGGAGTCCGCCATCCGCGACGCTTTCGACGAGGTACGGCGCCAGTTGGAGGACCACGCCCGCCAGGTCCGCGCCGACGTCAAGGCCCACGCGACGCCCCCCCATGGCCGGATCGCCCGGCTGTTCCCCTATGAGGGCTACGGCTTCATCGCCGCCGCCGATGGCCAGGAGGTCTATTTCCAGCGGGCCAGCGTCTGCGAGGCCAGCTTCGACGACCTCGCCGTGGGGGACGAAGTGCGCTACTTCGCCCATCCCGGCGAAGGCGAAAAGGGCGAGCAGGCCAGCATGGTGACGCCGGTCGGCAAGCACCACCTGCCGCCGGCCGGCATGGCGTGATCCCATGACCGCCCCCGCGCCGCACCATCCCCTCAGCCGCGACGACGTGATCGGCGTCGTCGGCGCCCTCGATGACGGCAAGGTGGTCGCCATCATCGAGACCGGCGGTACCCTGGAGGATCTGGTCGAAGCCTATTCCTGGGCCGCCGATGAAACCGACGCCCTGGCCGATGCCGGAAAGTCGCTGTCCGGCACCGTCGCCCATATCTACGACATCCTGATGGCCGGCGAGGAGTGGGGCGAGGAGCAGTAATCATGGAAGATGCGTTCGAACGCCACTTCGCCATCGGCCCCCTGGGGCTGCCGGGAGTGCTGCGGGTGCCGATGCGCCCCCGCGGCCTGGTGGTTTTCGCCCATGGCAGCGGCAGCAGCCGCCTCAGCCCGCGCAATATCCACGTCGCCGGCATCCTGGGGCGTCACCGTCTGGCGACCCTGCTGTTCGACCTGCTGACCGCCGACGAAGCCCGCCTGCGGGCCAACGTGTTCGATATCCCCCTGCTGGCCGGACGCCTAGTCCAGGCGGTCGGGCAGGTGGCGGCGGTGCCGGACCTGCACGGGCTTCCCATCGGCCTGTTCGGGGCAAGCACCGGGGCGGCGGCCGCCCTGGTGGCCGCCGCCGAACTGGGGGGGCGGGTGGCCTGCGTGGTGTCGCGCGGCGGGCGGCCGGACCTGGCCGGCGACGCCCTGACCCGGGTCAAGGCCCCCACCCTGTTGATCGTCGGGTCGCTGGATCTGGTCGTTCTCGAACTCAACCGGGACGCCTTGGCCGTGTTGGGGGGCGACAGCAGCCTCGCCGTGGTGCCGGGCGCCAGCCATCTGTTCGAAGAAGCCGGCACGCTGGACCTTGCCGCCGCCCGCGCCGCCGGGTGGTTCGTCCGTTTCATGCCCGAGGACCGGCCGGGCGCCATACCGCCGGCCGCCCGGTAGGTCTCACGCCCCCTCCCCTTCGAGGGTCGAGAGATCGCCTTCCGGCAAGCCAAGTTCGCGCGCCTTCAGCACCCGGCGCATGATCTTGCCGCTGCGGGTGCGGGGAAGCTGGTCGCGGAACTCGACGGCCTTGGGCGCCACCGCCGGCCCCAGCCGCCGGCGGGCATGGGCCAGGATGTCCTCGCGCAGCGCTTCGCCCGGCCGGTATCCCGGCTTGAGCGCCACGAAGCCCTTGACCGTCTCGCCGGCCACCGGATCGGGCAGACCGATCACGCCGGCCTCGGCGACGGCCGGATGCTCCAGCAGGGCGCTTTCCACCTCGAACGGCCCGATAAGGTGCCCCGCCGACTTGATCACGTCGTCGCCACGCCCGACGAACCAGAAATAGCCGTCGGCATCGCGCCTGGCCAGGTCGCCGCTCAGGTACCAGCCGCCGACGAAGCATTGGCGGTACCGCGCCTCGTCGTGGAGATAGCCGCGGAACATCGACGGCCAGCCGGGCCTCAACGCCAGTTCGCCCACCGCCATGGGCTGGTCCAGCACGGCGACGCCGCCCCCGGGCTCCCGCGCCACGATCGCCGCCTCGATGCCGGGCAGCGGCCGGCCCATGGAGCCGGGCTTGACGTCCAGGCATTGCAGGTTGGCAATCATGATGCCGCCGGTCTCGGTCTGCCACCAATTGTCATGGAAGGGCCGTCCGAACACCCGGCGGCTCCATACCACCGCCTCGGGATTGAGCGGTTCGCCCACGCTGGCCAGGAAGCGCAGGGACGACAGGTCGCGGGCCTTCGCCACCTCCTCGCCGGCCCGCATCAGCATGCGGATGGCGGTGGGCGCCGTGTACCAGACGCTGACCCGTTCGCGCTCGATGATCCGGTACCAGCGCTCGGCATCGAACTCGCCCTCGTCCACCACCAGGCGGCAGCCGATGGTCAGGGGGGCGATGATGCCGTACGAGGTCCCGGTCACCCAGCCGGGATCGGCGGTGCACCAGAACACGTCGTCGGGCCGCAGATCGAGGGCGTAACGGGCGGTGACATGGTGGGCCACCACCGCCTCGTGCACGTGGATGGCGCCTTTCGGCCGGCCGGTGGTGCCGCTGGTGAAATGGAGCAGGGCCATGTCTTCGGGTCCGGTCGGCGCCGTGCCGCCTTCCTCGGAAGCCGCCGCCATCAGCGGGTCCAGGTCGTCGGTGTCGGGATAACGGCCGGCGCCGTCGATCAGCACCACCCGCAGGCCGGGCAGCTCGGCCCGCCAGGGCAGGATCTTGCGGCGGTAGAGGCTTTCGGTCGTCACCACCAGGCGGGCATCGCCCAGAACCATGCGGGCTCGGACCGGTTCGGGACCGAAGGCGGCGAACAGCGGCGCGAACACGCTACCGTTGCGAAGCGCCCCGAGCGCCGCGACATACAGCTCCGGCACCCGCCCCAGCAGGCTGAACACCCGGTCGCCCCGGCCGACGCCCAGGCGCCGGAGGACGTCGGCGAAGCGCCGGGTCCGGGCGGTCAACTCGGCATAGGTGAAATCGCGGACGGTGCCGTCACGGCCCAGCCAGCGCAACGCCGGCCGGTTGCCGTCGCCGCGGCGCAAGTGGAAATCCAGCGCCTGGTCGGCGATGTTGAGCCCGCCGCCCGCCCGTCCGTCGAAGGCGGTCCGGGCCTCGGCCCAGGTGAAGCCGCTGCGCTCGCCGTCATATTCGGGCAGGTTGGGCACCGGCTCGTCCTCGGCAAGCTGCTTGCGGATGGTGGCGAAGATGCCGTTCTCGATCCTGTCGCCCATCACGGCCTCCCTGGCTTGCGTTGGCTTGGGCCGGCTAGGGCCGGTCCGGAACGGCGATTGTCCCCCGCCCGTCTTCCACCGTGCCCGGCCATGGACAGGTGTCGGCGTCGATCCCGGCGATCGCCACCAGCCGATC